>JBAPUA010000155.1:0-6626 GCA_049282435.1 Cyanobium sp.
GAAGGGTTGTAGAGGTCACTCACCCCCAGCAGCTCTTCTGCTTTGGCAAATCCCTCGTCTGTGAGAGTGACATTGCGCTGCTTCTCGTCGACCTCGTAGTCGCCTTCGGGATCAATGCCGTCCTTACCCATCTCGGCGGCCCGCTCCAACTGATCGGCAATGGCAGCAGCCCGGCGGTATTTTTCCTGAGGTCGTTCGACCTGGCCGGAGATGATGAGAGGTGTGCGTGCTTCGTCGATCAGGATCGAGTCAACTTCATCGATCACGCAGTAGTGGAAATCGCGCTGCACCACGTCGGCGATATCGTTCGCCATGTTGTCGCGCAGGTAGTCAAAGCCCAGTTCTGAATTGGTGGCATAGGTGATGTCACAGCCGTAGTTGCGGCGGCGCTCGGCCGGAGCCATGTCCTGCTGGATCAGCCCCACTGACAGGCCCAGGAAACGGTGGATCTGCCCCATCCACTCGGCATCGCGGCGGGCCAGGTAGTCGTTCACCGTGACCACGTGCACGCCCCGCCCGGACAAGGCGTTGAGGTAGGCCGGCAGGGTGGCGACCAAGGTCTTGCCTTCGCCCGTCTTCATTTCGGCGATCTGACCGCCATGCAGAACCATGCCGCCGATCAGCTGGACATCAAAGTGGCGCATGCCCAGTACACGCTTGCCCGCTTCGCGCACCACGGCGAAGGCCTGGGGCAGCAGCTCATCGAGCAGGGCTCTCTGACGACTAGGGGATTCGGCCTTCTGCAGCTGCTGGCGAAACTCGGCCGTGAGGCTGCGCAGCTCGTCATCGGAGAGGGGAGCGATTTCCTCTTCGAGCAGGTTGATATCGGAAACCAGCGGCTCGTAGCGCTTCAGCTTGCGGGCATTGGGATCGCCCAGCAGCAGCTTGAGCATGGAAAAAGCCGGTCGAATCCAGACAGCTTATCACTTGGAACGCGGGGCTAAGACCCGAAGATGGCAGTGCTGGTAAGGGATCTGGGGGCAAGAGCCGAGGCGGCGCCAGCCACCTGGGCCGCAATGAAGCTGATTGGAGGCCGCTGCGGGTCGCGATCCAGAATGGAATGATTCGCTCCCGCTCAAGCGCTTGATTCGCCTGATCCGTCATCGAGCCGGTGCGCGGGCTCTGCGGCTGGGTCTTGGCCCTGGGTTGCGGCCCTGTGGAGCCATGAACCAGATGCAGGCTCTGTTTGACAGCGGCAGTTTCTGGGCTCGGGGGCGCAGCCGCTCCGACCTGCGGCGAATGCTGGCGGGCAGCCAGGCCGTCGTGACCGCCTGGAACGGGTGCACGCTGGTGGGATTCGGTCGAGCCACCAGCGATGGCATCTACCGGGCGGTGCTCTGGGATGTGGTTGTCACCCAGGAACATCAGGGATTGGGGCTGGGGCGCAGCATTGTCGAAGCGCTCCTGCAGGCACCCTGCCTGGTGGCCAGTGAACGGGTTTACCTGATGACCACCAACAGCGGCGGGTTCTACGAACGCCTCGGCTTCCGCGGCGTGGCAAGCCAGCGGCTGATGCAACTCGACCAGGGCCAAAGCCCGAACGGACCGGCCTAAGGGGCTGCTGAGCCATGCGGACCGAACCCTTCACCACCCCTGCGTGCCCCGATCGCGTGTTCACAGGATTTCCACACAGCCACTGGGACAGGCCAAGCGCCAAGGCGGTATTGAGCAGGCTCCAGGCCAAGCCCTGATCCACCCGGGTCCCACCGCAAGTTGGTGATCCCCGGGTCCTGGCGTGGTTGATCCCGCGGACCGGGCAGGAGCCCCGATTCAGCGATCATCCGCCGTCCTTGCCCCCTCAAGCGGAAGCAGCCACTGTGCCAGGGGCTGGCAAGGTTTCCCACTCCCATGGCCTCGGTCGGCATGGCCTGGCGTATGACATCGCCCCAGGGGAAGGCCTGAGCCCCTGAGGGTCGATGCCGAGTGCGGTGTCGTGGTGCGCCTGGCGGATCGATTGCGGCGCAATCAGTCTGAGCTCATCAGCGCCCAGCTCTCCTGGGACGCGCACCGCCAATCGGTTCCAGCAGACCCCAGCAAAGGGCGCAAATGTGAAAATTCCCAATCAAGCCCGAAAGCCTGGACTGGATGAAAAGGTTAAAAGCGGATGAAGAGATTCGAACTCTCGACCCTCTCCTTGGCAAGGAGATGCTCTACCACTGAGCTACATCCGCAATCAAAGGTCACCTCCCGCAACACTCAGCCTCGGGAAGGCCGCCGACCTCGTCGACATCACGAGTATGCACAACGGAGGCACCTTTGGTCAAACGCCCACGGGCACAGGGCAGCACTGCCGAAGATTGCTAAGGTTTGATCCCTGCTTGAGTTCGTGACCAGCCTGCCTGCTGATGTCGTCGCATTGCTGGGCCGCCACGAGCTGCTGCGACCCTTGATCGAGCGCCTGGTGAGGGCCGATGCGGTCGCGGGCGAAATCTGCGACCCCTCCTTGCTTCAACAAGATTTTGAACAGTTCTGCCGGCAGCGGAGCATCAAAAGTCCCGAGGATCTTGCCGTTGAGCTGAGCAAGCTTGGCATCAGCGAGAAGGACCTCAACTGGAAGCTATCCCTGAACCAACGCATTCAACGCCACTGTGACCTGCATTACCGGCACAAGGCCGAGGCCCGTTTCCTGCAGCGCAAGAATGACCTCGACCTGGTGGTTTACAGCCTGATCCGTGTCAAGGATCCGATGCTGGCCCGCGAGCTCTACTTCCGTATCGCCGCAGGGGAAGCCACCTTCGCGGAGTTGGCTTCCGCCTACGCCGAGGGCCCCGAGAAGGCGAGTCACGGCATCATCGGCCCCACGCCCCTGAGCAAAGGACATCCGGCTCTGGCTGAAAGGCTTCGCGTGTCTTCGCCTGGAGCACTGATCGAACCATTTGCTGTGTCAGATTGGAATCTGGTCGTGCGTCTTGAGCAGTATACGCCTGCTAATTTTGACGATCGAATCGCAGCGCAGATGGCCGCTGAACTCTTCGAAGAAGACGTGCAGGCTGAGGTCAGCCGTCGTCTCACCGCAGAACTAGCCCGTCTCAATATGGAGTTGCGGACATGACCCAATCTCCCGCACTGATTCTGAGTCGCTGCGAAGCTTTCCGGAATCTCGACGCAGAGGATCTGCAGCGCCTTGACCGGGCCACCTCGTACGTGAGGTTCACGATTGGTCAACCCATCCTTGACGGATCTGTGCTGCCGGCCCAGGTCTTTCTTGTGCTTCAGGGGGAAGCGCGGCTGCTTGGGCCTGATCAGGACAAACTGGTCACCCTCGGCCGGCTGGGCCCCAACAATTTGCTGGGACTGGCCTCGCTCCTGCGATCCTCCCCTTGCGAAATCCTGTCAGCAGCCACTGAAGTCGTGGCCGCCACCATCCCAGACGAAGAAATCGTTCGGCTCTACCAAAGCAGCGCACCCTTCCGCGATTGGTGTGATCACACCCTCTGGCCAGCCGAGCTGGTCGCTTTGCTGAATCTACTGTTCAAGCACCATCCCCGCGCCCAGGCCTCTGTGCAGCAGCTGTTGCCAGGTGCAGTTGAGAGCTGCCGCCTGATCAACGCCAGCCCTGCCAGCCTGGAAAGCGAAGGCATTGAGCGGGCCATCTTCCTGGGGAGCGCCAATGCTGCCAGTGGCCTGATCGGCGATCCTGTCGATCTGAGCCACCCCCCGGCGGCTCCCCTGGGACCCTTTGGCCTGCGCCTGATCGGCGTGCCATGGGCGATTGTGCCCGGCGGCGAACCGAAGCAGGAGTTAGCCGCTGACAGCGGTGGGGCTATCGACACGGTGGCGATCGCCACTGACCTGATCAAGCCGGCACCGCAGCTGCCGATGGCGAGTGCCCTCACCCTGGGAGGCAGCCCCTCACCGCTCTCCAACCTGCAGGTGGTTCGGGCCGAAGGCCCGATGGAGGAGGTTCTTGCCTGCTTCCAGATGATCGCCAAGATCATGAAGTTGCCATTCCGGCGCGACGCGATCGAAAAGGTGCTGCGCGACTCCAAGCGCAGAGGTCAAGTTCCCGATTTGCAGATGTGCGGCCAGCTGGCCGCCAGCCTTGGCCTGCACGTGGTGTCCGCCAAGGTCCCTGCAGCGGTGGGGACACGCCTGCAATCGCCTTCCCTGCTGCCCTGGAAAGGCAGTTTCGCTGTGGCGGTCGACAGCAACAGCCGGGGTCTGACTCTGGCCGTTCCGAGCGAGGGTCTCGTGACCCTCAAGCCCCAGACCATCCAGGATGAATTTCCAGAGGGCATTGAGCTGTTGCTGATGGAGCGATCCACCAGCACGCCCGAGGATTCCTTTGGGATGGCCTGGTTTCTGCCAGTCCTCAATCGCTATCGCGGGGTGCTGTTGCAGGTGCTGCTGGCCTCCTTCGTGGTCCAGCTGTTCACCCTGGCCAATCCCCTGTTGATTCAGGTGATCATTGACAAAGTCATCCGGCAGCGCAGCCTTGATACTCTCCAGGTGCTCGGCTTTGCCCTGGTTGCCGTCACGGTGATGGAAGGGGTCCTCACCAGCCTGCGCACGTTTCTGTTCGCCGAAACCACCAATCGCATTGACGCCCGTCTTGGCGCCGAAGTGATTGACCACCTGTTGCGGCTGCCTCTGGGCTACTTCGATCGCCGTCCAGTCGGGGATCTGGCTTCACGCATGGGCGAGCTGGAGAAAATTCGCAACTTCCTGACGGGTCAAGCCCTCACCACAATTCTTGATGCGGCCTTTTCGGTCATTTATATCGTCGTCATGGCGATGTACAGCTGGCTGCTGACCGCCGTTGCTCTGGGCGTGCTGCCGATCCAGATCGGTCTCACCCTTCTGGGGGCGCCGTTATTCCGCCGACAATTCCGCCAGGCCGCTGAAGAGAACTCCTCCACTCAGAGTCATCTGGTGGAAGTTCTGACTGGTATCCAGACGGTCAAGGCCCAGAACGTTGAGATGATCAGCCGCTGGAAATGGCAGGAGCGTTACAGCCGTTATATCGCACGCACCTTTGAGAAAACCATCACCGGCACGGCCCTCAATCAGACGAGCAGCGTGCTCCAGAAGCTCTCCCAGCTGCTCGTGCTGTGGGTGGGATCTGCTCTTGTGCTCAAAGGTGATCTCACCCTGGGCCAATTGATTGCTTTCCGGATCATCAGCGGCTATGTCACTCAGCCCTTGCTTCGTCTTTCCAGTACCTGGCAGAGCATCCAGGAACTCAAGGTCTCCTTTGAACGGCTTGCCGATGTCATCAATACGCCCCTGGAGTCTAACAGCGCCGATCAATCCAAGATTCCATTGCCACCGATTGAAGGCGAAGTGACCTTTGAATCTGTGACATTCTCTTTCCAGGCCGGCACACCAGCTGTGCTCAAAGAGATTGATCTCACAGTACCAGCGGGAACCTTCTTAGGCATCGTTGGTCAGAGCGGCAGTGGTAAAAGCACATTGATGAAACTCCTGCCTCGCCTCTATGCACCCGATCGTGGCCGCGTTCTGGTTGACGGCTATGACATCGATAAAGTTGAGCTCTATTCCCTTCGCCGACAGGTGGGAATCGTTCCCCAAGATCCGCTGCTGTTCAGCGGTACCGTGGCGGAAAACATTGCCCTGACCCAACCGGAGGCTGACAGCGATGAAATCGTTCGGGTTGCCCGGCTTGCCTGCGCACACGAGTTCATCATGGAGCTACCGGCCGGTTACAGCACCATCGTCGGCGAAAGGGGGGCCAGCCTTTCCGGCGGTCAGCGTCAACGGATTGCCATCGCCCGCACCCTGCTTTCCAATCCCAAGTTGCTGGTCATGGATGAAGCCACCAGCGCTCTCGATTACGACACTGAGCGACGCGTCTGTGACAATTTGGTCGAATCTCTGAAAGACTGTACGGTCTTTTTCATCACCCATCGCCTCAGCACAATTCGCAGAGCGCACACCATTGTCATGATGCATCAGGGTGCCATTGTCGAAACCGGAACTCATGACGAGCTGATGGCTATGCGTGGACGTTATTTCGCCCTTTACCGCCAGCAGGAGGCCAGCTGATATGAGTCTGTTCCAGAGGCTGCAAAATTCACTCGAACAACGGGTCGAAACCGTCAGTCATGATGAAGCTGTCCTCAAGCAATCCGAAGTCTGGACGCGATCGGTGCTGTGGGGGCTGATGGCCACGACCGCCCTGGGTATTGGTTGGCTGGCCTTCGCCAAAACCGATGAAATTGTCACCGCCAAAGGTAAATTACAACCGATTGGATCCGTCAAGGAAATCCAGATGCCCACTGGAGGTATTGCTAAGCAGATTCTGGTCAAGGATGGAGACCGGGTGAAAGCAGGCCAGCTGTTGATCCAATTGGATGCCGAAAGCAGTCAACAGAAGCAAGAATCCTTGCGGCAAAGTCAAAGACTCAAGGAGCAGGAGCTGGACACTCTTCGTTCGCAGCAGCGCCTTAAAAGAGCTGAGCTTCAGCGATATCTTGAAGAAAATGGTGAGGAGATCAATAAACTTGAGGCAACTCTGAGGCTGGACCAAGATATTGAAAACCGACTTTTAAGTCTCAGCAAAGAAGGCGCAGCCGGCGAGCTTCAGCACCTCCAGCAACGCAATAAAGTACAAGAAAGTGTAGGTCAGCTCAAGCAAACGCGTATTCAGAGGCTGCGTCAGGCCC
>JBAPUA010000156.1:0-25884 GCA_049282435.1 Cyanobium sp.
ATCCTGACTAGCTTCGAGCTCAAGCCGAGCACGATCACCGATGAAGTGCGCGCCGGCGGCCGCATCCCGCTGCTGATCGGCCGCTCGCTCACCGACAAGGTGCGCGCCCAGCTGGGCCTGGCCCCCAGCGAACTGTTCATCCGCCCCGCCGCCCCGGCCGACACCGGCAAGGGCTTCACCCTGGCCCAGAAGATGGTGGGCAAGGCCTGCGGCCTGACCGGCGTGCGCCCCGGCAGCAGCTGCGAGCCGCTGATGACCACCGTCGGCTCCCAGGACACCACCGGCCCGATGACCCGCGATGAGATGAAGGAGCTGGCCTGCCTCGGCTTCTCCGCCGATCTGGTGATGCAGAGCTTTTGCCACACCGCCGCCTACCCCAAGCCCGTGGATCTCAAGACCCACGCCGAGCTGCCCGATTTCATCAGCTCCCGCGGCGGCGTCGCCCTGCGCCCCGGCGACGGCATCATCCACAGCTGGCTCAACCGCCTGCTGCTGCCCGACACCGTGGGCACCGGCGGCGACAGCCACACCCGCTTCCCGTTGGGCATCTCTTTCCCGGCGGGCTCGGGCCTGGTGGCCTTCGCCGCGGCCATCGGCGCCATGCCGCTCGACATGCCCGAATCGGTGCTGGTGAAGTTCAGCGGCTCCCTGCAGCCGGGCGTCACCCTGCGCGATGTGGTGAACGCCATCCCCTATGTGGCGATCCAGCAGGGCCTGCTCACGGTGGAGAAGGCCGGCAAGAAGAACATCTTCTCCGGCCGGATCATGGAGATCGAGGGCCTGCCCGATCTCAAGCTGGAGCAGGCCTTTGAGCTCACCGACGCCACCGCCGAGCGCTCCTGCGCCGGCAGCACGATCAAGCTCTCGGTGGAGACGGTGAGCGAATACCTGCGCAGCAATGTGGCGCTGATGAAGAACATGATCGCCCGCGGCTACCAGGACGCCCGCACCCTGGCCCGCCGCATCAAGGCGATGGAGGCCTGGCTGGCGAACCCGGTGCTGCTGGAGGCCGACGCCGACGCCGAGTACGCCGCCGTGATCGAGATCGACCTCGATGAACTCAGCGAACCGATCCTGGCCTGCCCCAACGACCCCGACAACGTCAAGCTGCTCTCCGACGTCGCCGGAGAGCGGATCGATGAGGTGTTCATCGGCTCCTGCATGACCAACATCGGCCACTACCGCGCCGCCGCCAAGGTGCTCGAAGGCCAGGGGGCCAACCAAGCCCAACTCTGGGTCTGCCCGCCCACCCGCATGGATGAGGAGAAGCTCAAGGAGGAGGGCTACTACGCCACCTTCGAAGCCGCCGGCAGCCGCATGGAAATGCCCGGCTGTTCGCTCTGCATGGGCAACCAGGCCCGAGTGGAGGACAACACCACCGTGTTCTCCACCAGCACCCGCAACTTCAACAACCGCCTCGGCAATGGCGCCCAGGTGTATCTGGGCAGCGCCGAACTGGCGGCGGTCTGCGCCCAACTGGGCCGCATTCCCAGCAAGGAGGACTACCTGGCGATCGCCGCGGCCAAGATCGATCCCCTCGCCGATGAGCTCTACCGCTATCTCAACTTCGATCAGCTCGAAGGCTTTGAAGACAGCGGCCGGGTGGTCAGCGCCGAGGAGGAGGCCAAGGTGCTGGCGGGGGTGTAGCCGACCAGCCATCCATCAACCGGCCATCAACAGTCGATAGGCGGCGTCCAGGCGCAGGAAGGCCTCGGCATCACCGCCCAGGTCGGGATGGTGGTTCTTGGCCAGCTGGCGGTAGGTGCGCTTGATCATGTCCCGGCTGGCACCGACCTCCAGGCCCAGCAGCCGGAGCGCCTCGCGCCGGGGATCAGGCGGCGGTGGCTTGCGCCTGGGCGTGGGCCCATCGCCAGGGCCAGCGGAGGGGCCGCCGGTGGAGCTGTGGTTCTCGGTGCGGGTACCCCGCCGGCGCTGTTCCCGCCTGTCCAGCCGTCGCTGCAGCTCCGCCACCACCCGCAGCGGTTCATCGCTCAGCCACTCGCTCGCCCGCGGGCCATAGAGGGCGAAGGCGGCGCGCACCGCCCAACGGCTGCGGCTGTGGGGGCCCCGCAAGGCAGCCGCCAACTCGGCGCCGAGGCCGGCCTGGCGGCGATTGAGCTCCTCCTCCAGGCTGAGGGCTGGGTTCCAGGCCTGGGCGCGCAGCTCCTCGACCAGGCCCCGCAGGCCCCCGGGCGGGCCGATCCGCAACCCCGACCAGGCGGGATGGCCGGCCATGGCCTGTCCCCAGCGCTCCACCAGCTGGGGGGTGATGGTGGGCGCGGCACCGTTGCTGACCCGGCTGCCACCGTCCTGGGGGCGGGGCTGCCGCAACTGCTCCAGCTGCTGGCGCAGTTGGCGCACCTCCCGCTGCAGGGCCGCGTTCTCAGCCAGCAGGCCGTCCAGATTGGCGGTGACCGACCGGCTGCCAGGGGATGGCCGCCAGCGGCGGGGATCAAAACCCATCCGGACCGTCCCGAGGGCCAGGTGGGCCCCATTGTGGTGGAAGCCCCCCACTCTGGCCGCCGCCCAGCTGCACCGGAAGGACCCAGGGCCTGAGAAGCTGGAGACTGAACTCCGGTACCCCCTGAACCAGGAAACCCTGCTGTTCGAGCCGGCCGTCCCGGCGGCCGGTGCCCTGCGGGCGGTGCTGGCCTTCCCCAGCACGTACACGGTCGGCATCACCAGCCTGGGCTATCAGGTGGTGTGGGCCACGCTGGCCCAGCGGCCCGACGTGGATGTGCGCCGCCTGTTCACCGACCAGGGCGACCCCGGCCACCGCGATCCCGAGCTGTTCGGCCTGTCCCTGAGCTGGGAACTGGATGGCCCGGTGTTGCTGGATCTGCTCGAACGCCAGCGCATCCCCCTGTGGAGCCACCAGCGCGGCGATCGCGATCCGATCGTCTTCGGCGGCGGTCCGGTGCTGACCGCCAACCCCGAGCCCCTGGCCCCCTTCCTCGATGTGGTGCTGCTCGGTGACGGCGAATTGCTGCTGCCCGCCTTCATCGACGCCCTGCTGGAGCGGCGCCACGCCCCCCGGGCCGAGCGGCTGCGGGCCCTGGCCCAGGTGCCCGGGGTCTACGTGCCGTCTCTGTATGTGCCCCGCTACAGCCCCGCAGGCGAGCTGCTGGCGGTCGAACCGCTCGACACCACGATCCCGGCCGCGGTCGCCAAGCAGACCTGGCGCGGCAACACCCTCAGCCACTCGATGGTGATCACGCCGGAGGCGGCCTGGCCCTCGATCCACATGGTGGAGGTGGCCCGCAGCTGCCCGGAACTGTGCCGGTTCTGCCTGGCCAGCTACCTGACCCTGCCGTTTCGCACCGCCTCCCTCGACGACGGCCTGATCCCGGCGGTGGAGACCGGGCTGAAAGCCACCAGACGGCTGGGTTTGCTGGGGGCCTCGGTCACCCAACATCCCCAGTTCGCCGACCTGCTGAGCTGGCTCGATCAGGATCGCTTCGACGACACCCGCGTCAGCGTCAGCTCGGTGCGGGCCGCCACCGTGACGCCGCAGCTGGCCGAAATTCTGGCCAAACGGGGCAGCAAGTCGCTGACGATCGCGATCGAAAGCGGCAGCGAGCGCCTGCGCCGCGTGATCAACAAGAAACTCTCGGGCGAAGAGATCCTGGCGGCGGCCCGCTACGCCAGGGCCGGAGGCCTGACTGGCCTCAAGCTCTACGGCATGGCCGGACTGCCGACGGAGGACGAAGAGGATCTCGAAGCCACGGTGGAGCTGCTGCTCTCGCTCAAGCGGTCCGTGCCGGGCCTGCGCCTGAGCCTGGGGGTGAGCACCTTCGTGCCCAAGGCCCACACCCCGTTCCAGTGGGAGGGGGTGCGACCCGAGGCCGAGAAGCGCCTGAAGGGGCTGGCGAAACGGCTGAAGCCAAAGGGCATCGAGCTGCGGCCCGAGAGTTATGGCTGGAGCGTGATCCAGGCCCTGATCTCCCGCAGCGACCGCCGCCTGGCGCCGGTGATCGCCGCCGCCCGCGGCCAGCAGGAGACGCTGGGCGGCTGGAAGAAGGCGTACCGGGCCGTGCTCAACGGCGACGCCCCCCTGGTGGATCCGGACCAGTCAGTGCTGCCCCCGCCCTGGGAGCTGGTGGTGCACGGCCGCTGGAGCGAGGAGCAGGTGCTGCCCTGGGACCACCTGCAGGGCCCCCTGCCCAAAGCCACCCTGGCCGGCCATCGCCGCGAAGCCCTGGCGACCAGCTGAACCCGAGCAAGCTCGACGTCCTGGCACACCAGGACCCAATGAGGCCGCTGAAACCCAGGGAACCTCTGGACCGCCCAGAACTTCGCGCCAACGGGGGCCCAGGACTCCGATGTCTCGATCGGCAGTGGGCCAGACCCTCCCCAGGGCGCGTTGATCGCCGCTGCCGCCCTGACGATGGGCCCGGGCCTGCGGTGCAGCCATCGCCCCTGAGAGGGCCTCAGAGATCAGTACCGGAAGGCGAAGGCGATCAGCCTGGGCCGATCTCAGGCCTGAGCCTCGGGGGCAGCAGGCACGCTCCGCTCAAAGCGAACGATCAGCCACAGGCTGCTGGGCCAGCTCGGGCCGCGCCGCCATGCGCAGCCCCACCAGCAGCACCCAACCGGCGATGTTGATGCGGCTGTCATAGAAAGGGATGTCCGTGGCATGCAGGCACACCAGCAGGAAGCTGGAGGCCCACCAGGCGCGCTCGAACAGCGCCGCCGCGAGCATCCCCTGGCGGGCTGAGCGCCAGAGCAGCCAGATCACCAGCCCCACCACCAGGATCGCCACCGGCAGGCCATGGCTGAGCGCCAGGTCGATCGGCAGATTGTGGGGATGGCCGTGCCAATGGCCGGTGCGGCGGGGGTAAATGAGGCTGAAGGCGGCTGCTCCCCAGCCCAGCCAGGGCCGCTCGCCGATCAGACCGATGGCGGTCTGCCACTGGGCCAGGCGGGTGATCGCCAGGGGGCGCTGGCCGGCGAACTGGAGGTCGCTGAGCCGGCCCCAGATCGCCTCCGGCACCAGGGCGCGGGCGGGATGCTGCAGCAGCTCCGGCACCCAGGCCACGCTGGCGGCAGCAAGCAACACCACGACCAGGGCCAGGATCGGCAGCAGCCAGAACCAACTGGCGGGCCCCACCACCAGCGGCAGCGCCAGCAGCAGGGCACCCCAGGCATTGCGGGAATCGGTCAGGAAGATCGCCGCCACCAGAGCGGAGGCCAGCACCAGGGCGACCCCCCGCAGCCATCGCCCCAGGCCGGGCTGCAGCAGGGCTGCCAGGGCGAAGGGCCAGGCCAGGGCCAGCCAGGAGCCGGCGATGTTGGCGTAATCGAACAGGCCGGCGAGCCGGCCGGGCGGATTGCCGCCGGCATGGAGATGCCAGATGATCAGCCCTCCCAGCTGCTGGAAGGGACCGCTCCAGCCCCACCACAGCTGGCCGAGCCCGGTGAGAATCACCGGCACCGTGCCCGAGAGCAGCAGCAGCCCCACCCGGCGTCGGGCCGCCGGGCCGGCCAGGTAGGGCTGAAATCCCCAGAAGGCCCAGAAAAACGGCAACCAGTTCCCGAGTCCGACCCAGGCCAGCCAGCCACTGCTGGCCACGAAGCAGCCCAGCACCATCAGAATCGAAACCAGCAACAGCACCTGGTTCAGCCGATCCTCCAGGGGTGAACGGCGGCCGCGGCTGCCCAGGATCAGGGCCAGCAGCAGCGGAATGGCCGCCAGGAAGGCGCTGCTCGCCACCAGCAGCACGCCCAGCTGGAAACAGCTCCAGCCGAGCGGACTGGCCTGGGGCGGCCGATGGGCCTGCAGGCGTCGATCGAGAGCTGGCGGAACAATCTGGAGACTCACGATCTGACTCAATCAAAGACGGCCGTGCGGCCGCGGTAGACCATCACCTGGCGCCTCAGGTAGAGACGCACGGCCCGGGACAGGGCCAGCCGCTCCGTATCCCGCCCCTTGCGGATCAGGTCCTCGACCTCATCGCGATGGCTGACGTGCACGGTGGCCTGCTCGATGATCGGCCCGCCGTCGAGTTCCTCGGTCACGAAGTGGGCGGTGGCACCGATCAGCTTCACCCCCCGCTGCCAGGCCCGGTGATAGGGCTGGGCCCCCTGGAAGGCCGGCAGGAACGAATGGTGAATGTTGATCACGGTGCCGAAGCCCGCCAGGAACTCGGGGCTGAGCACCTGCATGTATTTGGCCAGCACCACCAGCTCGATCTCGTGTTCCGCCAGCAGGGCGAGCTGCTGCTGTTCCACCGCCGGCCTGGTGGCGGCGCTGATCGGCGTGTGCACGAAGCAGGCGCCGCCCGCCTCCGCCTCCGCCTGAAGATCGGCATGGTTGGACACCACCAGGGGCACCTGCATCGGCAGCTCGCCGGCCCGGGTGCGCCAGAGCAGATCCACCAAGCCATGACTCTGGCGGCTGACAAAGATCGCCACCCGCGGCAGCACGTCCGAAAAGTGCACCTGCCCCTCACCCCCCAGGCGGGCCCCCAGGGCGACGACCGCCGGCGCGATCGCCTCTCGCGGCAGCCCGAATCCCTCCAGACCCCACTCGATGCGACTGAGGAACAGGCCCGCGCCGGCATCGGTGTGGTGATCGGCATGGCGGATGTTGCCGCCGTTGGCCGCCACCCAGCCCGAAAGCTCACTGACCAGGCCGGGGCGATCGGGACAGATCAGCTGCAGGATTGCGGTTGGAGAACGCATGACACCTCGAGGCCACGGGCATTGTGGCGGCGAGGGAGCAAGGACCATCGGATCCCGATCGCACCGTTGCGAGGGGCTACAGAGCGACCTGGAAACCCCATGGCTCTCGGTACACTCCCCCCATCGACCCGACCGCCTGCACCATGGCCGTGAGCATGTCCAAGGCCGTTCATCCGACCCAGGCCCTCCCCCAGCCCTCCTTCAGCCAGCCCCTGCCCAGCGCCGGCTACGGCCTGCTGCACGGCCTGAGGAAGCTGCTGATGCTGGTGCTGGCCGTGGTGCTGAGCGTGTCCCTGGTGGCCTGCGACGGTCAGCCCAAGGCGGCGGCCACGATCAGTCCCGACAACCTCGCTGCGATCGAGCGCCAGGCGGAGGGCTTCCTGGCAGCCCGGGATCGCCTGCCCGAACTGGCCGCCCTGGTCAATGATCGCAATTGGGTGTTCACCCGCAACCTGATCCACGGGCCGATGCAGGAAGTGAGCCGCGAGATGCTGTACATCAACCGCCTGCTGCTGCCGGCGGACCAGCCCGAAGCCGAGGCCCGCGCCAACAAGCTCAAGACCGCCCTGGCCCAGCTGGATGAGGCGGCCCGCATCCAGGACGGTGAGGCCCTGCGCAAGGGCTACATCAAGGTCGCCAGCGGTTTCGGGCTCTATGCCCAGATCCTGCCCGAGCAGGTGAAGGTCGATCTCAAACAGGTCTGAGCAGCGGGCGGTGGCTGAGCCAGCCTCAGTCACCCTTGACCCGACCCGCACGCCCAGCAGGGTCATCGTCGTCGGCGGTGGCCTCGTTGGTCTTTGTTGTGCCTGGCGTCTGCTGCTGCGCGGCCATGACGTCCAGCTGATCGACCCCGGGCATCCGCTCCCCAATGGCAGCCAGGCGGCCCTGGGGGTGCTGATGGCCCGGGTGTGCCATCGCAGCAGTGGCCGCGGCTGGCGACTGCGCCAGCAGAGCCTGGAGCTCTGGAATCTCTGGCGCCAGGAGCTGGCCAGCCGCGACCTGCCGATCGCCTGGCGCCAGGGGCTGCTGCTGCTGGCCGCCGATGCCGCCGACCAGGAACGCCACCAGCGGTTGCTCGCCGATCGCCGCCGTCAGTCCCTGGGCCTGGAGCTCTGGGATCAATCCCGACTGGAACGGCTCAGCCCGGCCCTGCCGTTCGGCGCCCTCAGCGGCCTGTACAGCCATGACGATGGCCAGATCGATCCGCTCGGGGCCCTTGAGGCGATCGGCAAGGACGCCGGCCGACTGGGAATCCGCTGCCTCAAAGGCAGCGCCGCCACCCTGGAGAACGGCGGCCGCGGCTGGCGGGTGAACCTCCAGGGCGGTGGCCATTGCCAGGCCGACTGGGTGGTCCTGTGCGCTGGACTGGGCCTGCGGCAGCCGCTGGCCAGCCTCGGCCGGGAGCTGGCGATGGAACCGGTCCTGGGCCAGGCCCTGGAGCTGGAACGCACGGACGCGCCGCCGGCCAGGGCCGGCGGCGGGCGCTGGACCTGGCCGGGCGTCATCCACTGGCAGGGCATCAACCTGATCCCCAGACCCGATCAGGCGGGCGGAGATCGCCTCTGGCTGGGGGCCACCCTGGAGCCAGGCCTGCGGGGCGATGACGACAGCGTGCAGACCCTGCGCAGCCTCAACGGTGCGGCGCCAGCCTGGCTGGAGCAGGCCCGGGAACGGCGCCGCTGGCAGGGACTGAGAACCAGGCCGCTCGGCCGACCGGCACCGGTGCTGGAGCCGATCGCCGCTGGCGTGCTGCTGGCCAGCGGCCACTACCGCAACGGGGTGCTGCTGGCGCCGGCGACGGCGACCTGGGTGGTGGAGCAGATCGAAGCCGGCGGGACGGAGCCCTGAAGTTCGTGACACAACCGGGCCCGATCCGCATCGACAACCTCGCCGTCCCCGACCAGTCCAGTCCCGTGTGCAATGGAACCTGAACCTGCTCAGCCGCAGCAATCGCAGGCAGATCGCAGGGGGTTCGCAACACTCCCCTAAGGTCAAATTGACCGCTCCGACTGTTCATGGCTGCGCCCTCACACCGCAGATCCGCGAATACCCTGGTGTTCGCCATCGCCGGCCTCGGCCTGGCCGGCTGCACCAGCCCGGGCCTGAGCGGAGCGGGGGCCTCCTTCCCCGCCGCCATTTACCAGCGCTGGTTCCAGGAGATGGCCAACCAGGGAACCCGGGTCAACTACCAGTCGGTGGGATCAGGCGCGGGGGTGCGCCAGTTCATCGCCGGCACCGTCGACTTCGCCGCCAGCGACGTGCCGATGAAGGCCGAGGAGATCCGCAAGGTCTCCCGGGGGGTGATTCAACTGCCGATGACAGCCGGCGCCATTGCCGTGGCCTACAACCACCAAGGCTGCAAGCTGAAGCTCAGCCAGGCCCAGCTGGCCGACATCTTCCTGGGCAGGATCCGCGACTTCGCCCAACTGGGCTGCGCCGCGAAGCCGATCCAAGTGGTGTTCCGCTCCGACGGCTCCGGCACCACCGCCAACTTCACCGCCCACCTGTCCGCGATCAGCCCCGACTGGAAATCCGGACCGGGCCAGGGCAAGTCCGTCACCTGGCCGACCGGCGTGGGCGCCAAGGGCAACGAAGGGGTGGCCGCCCAGCTCAGCCAGATGGCTGGCTCGATCGGCTACGTGGAATCGGCCTATGTCAAAGAGGGCCTACAGGCCGCCAGCCTCAGCAACGCCGCCGGTGCCCTGGTCAGGCCCAGCACCGAGAGCGCAGACCAGGCTCTGGCCTCGATCGACCTCGGCGCCGATCTCACCGGCCACAACCCCAACCCCCAGGCGGGCTACCCGATCGTGACCTTCTCCTGGATCCTGCTCTACAAGAACGGCAATGGCGCCAAGCTGCCGGTCCTGCAGAAAACCTTCGGCTACACCCTCTCCGATCGTGCCCAGGCCGGTGCCTCCGCCCTCGGCTATGTGAGCCTGCCGGCGCCGGTGCTGGCCCAGGCCCGCCGCGCCCTGACGACCCTGAAGCTTTAGGCGTCTGCGCACCGGGGCTGACCTCAGCCCTGCAACAAGCCGCGGAGAGATCCACCTCGCGCTGGATGCACCACAGGCTCGCTCAGGAGACGCGGTCCGCCGATCAGCAGCTGGCCCCAGGCGGGTGGTCGGTCAGGGTGATCGAACTGATCAATTCCTGCAATCCCTGCACCTCGGGGATCAGATTATAAAGAGAGAGATTGGCAAGTAACCAGAGGTAATCGGCAGCAGCCAGGTTCTGGACAGCCCACATGGCTTGCATCGTGCGGATGGCATCCTCCTGCCCCGGCAGCAATGGCCGCCATAGCAGAGTCTGAGGATTGCCGACATCGACCAGAGTCAGCAGGCGAAAATCACAATGGAACAACGCCAGCAGCGGCACCACCTTATAAGTGTCACCATGCCACCGCATGTCGCTGGCGTCAGCAAATTGGGCACGCAGACTTAGACATTCCTGCTGGTCACGACAGGCGGAAAAAACATCGCTGGGAAACGTGTCATCAATCAGGATGACCGTTCCAGGATGGCTGTGGCGGAGCGCGTGCAGGATGTCGCGATAGGTCTGATCAAAGGTGTGGAGCCCGTCCAGAAAAATCAGGTCGTAGCGTGTCGAGGGCTCCAGTTCGGCAAAAAAGACATCACTTGTGCAGCGGTGGAGCTGCAGGCCATCCCTGCCGTGATGAAGCTGCCAGTCGAAGGCGAAACTTGGATCTACGCCGGTGCGCTGCTCGACGGCCACCTGCAGCAGGGTCGCTCCCGTTTCCACCCCAATCTCCAGATAGCTGCGGCAGCCCAGGCTTGCCGCCAGCTGGTTGAGGCGACGCACAGAGTGGCTGGGACTGGAGCTGGGGTTGGGATCCATCGCTGAGGCGTCACTTGTGGCCCTGCGTCAGGCCGGATTGCTGGACCTTAAGAGCAGATAGCACCTCTTGAAACCCGACGGAGCCAGCAGCAGCGACCGGGTCTCCCGTACAACGGCGACCCATCCGTAGCCAGCAAAAAGCCCCCCGTTCCGGGAGGCTTGGATCCGATGAGAGTTGTCGCCAGCCAGGGAAGACACACCTCCCCTGCATCGGCAGGATGCTCGGATGGTGGGCCGCGTCGAGGCAGCCCAGGCGGAGACTTATTTGCTCTCGCTGAACTCGGCGTCAATGACGTCGTCGGTGGCGCTGCTGGCGCCGGCTGAGGCACCGTTGCCCCCCGCAGCGCCCGCCCCATCGGCGGCGGCGGCGTTCTGATAGACGGCAGCTCCGGCGGCATAAAGAGCCTGCTGCAGGATTTCGAGCTCGGACTTCATCGTGTCGAAGTCTTCACTTTCAATAGCCTGCTTGAGCTTGGCGGCAGAACTCTCCACCTTGGCCTTGTCCTCGGCGCCGACCTTGTCGCCGAGCTCACCAAGCTGTTTCTCCGCCTGATAGACGAGGGTCTCCGCCTGGTTCTTCAGGTCGATCCGCTCACGCTTCTCCTTGTCGGCGGAGGCATTGGCCTCAGCGTCCTTGACCATCTTGTCGACCTCGGTGTCGCTGAGGGTCGAAGCACCGGTGATCGAGATGCTCTGCTCCTTGCCACTGCCCTTGTCCTTGGCGGTGACGCTGAGAATGCCGTTGGCATCGATGTCAAAGGTGACTTCGATCTGGGGCACGCCACGGGGAGCCGGCGGAATGCCATCGAGACGGAAGGTGCCGAGGGACTTGTTGTCGCTCGCCATCTCACGCTCACCCTGGAGCACATGGATCTCAACGTTGGTCTGACCATCGACCGCGGTGGAATACACCTCGGACTTCTTGGTGGGGATCGTGGTGTTGCGGGTGATCATCTTGGTCATCACGCCACCGAGGGTTTCGACACCCAGGGACAGGGGCGTGACGTCGAGCAGCAGGATGTCCTTAACCTCACCGGCCAGCACACCGCCCTGGATGGCGGCACCGACGGCCACCACTTCGTCGGGGTTGACGGTCTGGTTGGGATCCTTGCCGGTGACCCGCTTGACCAGTTCCAGCACGGCGGGGATACGGGTGGAACCACCCACCATCACGACCTCATCGAGTTCGCTGGTGGAGAGCTTGGCGTCCTTGAGGGCCTGCTCCACCGGCACCCTGCACCGATCAATAAGTTTGCTGGCCAGCTCCTCGAACTTGGCCCGGGTGAGGGTGAGGTCGAGGTGCTTGGGCCCTTCCGGCGTGGCCGTGATGAAGGGCAGGTTGATCTCGCTCTGGGTGGCACTGGACAGCTCGATCTTGGCCTTTTCAGCCGCCTCGGTCAGGCGCTGCAGGGCCTGCTTGTCCTGGCGCAGATCGATGCCTTCATTACCCTTGAAGGTGGCGGCCAGGTAATCGACGATCACCTTGTCGAAGTCATCGCCACCGAGATGGGTGTCACCACTGGTGGAGAGCACTTCAAACACTCCGTCTCCGACTTCCAGCACGGAGACATCGAAGGTGCCGCCGCCGAGGTCGAAGACCAGAATGCGCTCATTGCTCTTCTTGTCAAGGCCGTAGGCCAGAGCCGCCGCCGTGGGCTCGTTGATGATGCGCAGCACCTCGAGGCCGGCGATCTTGCCGGCATCCTTGGTGGCCTGGCGCTGGGAATCGTTGAAGTAGGCCGGCACGGTGATCACCGCCTGGGTGACCGTTTCGCCGAGATACTTGCCGGCGTCCTCGGCGAGCTTGCGCAGCACTTCTGCCGAGATCTCCTCAGGGGCGAACTGCTTGTTCAGCACCGGAGACTTGATCTTGACGTTGGAGCCGGCCTTCTCAACCGTATAACTCACCTCCTTGGATTCCTCGTTCACCTCGTCAACGCGACGACCGATGAAACGCTTCACCGAGTAAAATGTGTTTTCGGGATTCATGACCGCCTGGCGTTTGGCGATCTGGCCCACCAGTTTGTCCTGGTTCTTGGTGTAGGCCACCACCGAGGGAGTCGTGCGGAACCCCTCGGCGTTGGCAATCACCGTGGGCTTGCCGCCCTCCATCACGGCGACGCAACTGTTCGTGGTGCCGAGGTCAATACCGACGACCTTACCCATGGATTCCCACCTCCTGTAGTGGATGAAATCGGACTAGGTGCATCTTCAGCAGGGCCCCTCCCCTGAGGCGAGGCGTGGTTCCCGAACCGCAGCCGGGACGGTGAGGGCCAGAAAAGCAGTGCACACCTACGGTTCCAGGGGCTGAAACAGGTTGGGGCCCTGGCCTGGCAGAGCTCGAAAGGCCCCCGAATGCTCCGATCCACCGGACCTTCGCTGCTGTTCGCGCCCAGCAGCCCTGCCGATCACTCCACCCGCACTCCCTCCCTGACCCCAGATGCCGTCGATGCCTTCCAACCCGCAGCAAGCCGCTGCCACTGTCCCCACCACCATCAGCCCTGGACCCGGCGGCACCACCGCCCTGGCAGGGGTGCTGGGGGATCCGGTGCACCACTCCCTGTCACCGGCCATCCACAATGCGGCCCTGGGGGAACTCGGCCTCGACTGGGTCTACCTGGCCCTGCCGGTGGCCGCCGCCGATCTGGCGGCGGTGGTGCCGGCCCTGGAGGCCCTGGACTGCCGCGGCCTCAGCGTGACCCTTCCCCACAAGCGGGCCGTGGCCGCCCTGGTGGCCGAGCTGAGTCCGCTGGCGCAGCGGCTGGGGGCGGTGAACACCCTGGTGCGGCGGCCCCAGGGCGGCTGGCTGGGCACCAACACCGATGTGGAAGGTTTTCTGGCCCCCCTGCGCGACGGCGGCTGGCAGGGTCAACGGGCGGTGGTACTGGGCTGTGGTGGCAGTGCCCTGGCGGTGCTGGCCGCTCTGGAGCAACTGGACTTCGGCTCGATCGCCGTGGCGGGCCGCAACGCCTCCGCCCTGGCGGCCTTCCAGGCGGACTGCCGGGACTGGCTGCCGGCCCTGGAAACCCTCGCCTGGACCACGGCGGACGAGGAGCGGCTGCTGCAGGCCCTGGCCCAGGCCGATCTGGTGGTGAACTGCACACCGGTGGGCATGACCTCCACCAGCGACCCCACGGCGGTGAGCCGATCCCCACTCAGCGCCGCCGCCCTGGAACGGCTGCGGCCGGGCTGCGGCGTCTATGACCTGATCTACACCCCACGACCCACGGCCCTGCTGCGGGCGGCGGCGGAACGGGGGTGCCGCACCTGGGATGGCCTGGAGATGCTGGTGCAGCAGGGGGCTGCCGCCCTGCGCCTCTGGAGCGGTCTCGACACCGTGCCCGTGGCGGCGATGCGTCAGGCGGCCCTGCAGCGGCTGGAGGCCGCCTAGCCTGGTCTGCCGCGAGCACGTTCATGGACGGACCCCCGATCTGGCAGCGACTGCTGGCCGCCCTGGCCTACCTGTTGCCCCTGAGCGACGCCATCCCCTTCGGCAAGGCGTTGCTGCTGCAATTTCCAGTGCTGCAGCTGCTGGCTCTGCCCGCCCTGCCCCTGAGCTTCCTGCAGCAGGCGATTCCCTTCGGGGGGTTGGTGCTGTTTCTGGCGCTGTTCCTGCTGGTGGTACGCAACAGCAAAGTGCCCTACCTGATCCGCTTCAACGTCCTGCAGGCGATCCTGCTCGACATCGTGCTGGTGCTGCTCACCCTGGCCTTCGACACCCTGCTCGGCTCCCTGGCTGCCAGCTTCGCGGTGCGCACCCTGGGGAACACGATCTTCCTGGGCACCGTCGTGCTGGTGCTGTTCTCCGTGGTGCAGAGCCTGCGGGGCAAAGAGGCGGACATTCCCACCGTGTCCGAAGCGGTGCGGATGCAGCTGTACTGAGCCGGGGTCAGAGGAGCCCAGGACTGGAGCCTTCATGTCGTGCGGTAAGGTTCGAGATCCGTCGCTGATGGATCCTTCCCTCAGCCCCTCGCGCAGGCGACCACGACGCTACCGACCATGAGCAAGCCTTACTACGAAACGATGTACATCCTCCGCCCGGACATTCCGGAAGAGGAAGTTGAAAACCACGTCACCAAATACCGCGACATTGTCGTTGAGGCCGGCGCCGAAGTGTTGGATACGCAGATGCGCGGCAAGCGCCGTCTGGCTTACCCGATCGCCAAGCACCGCGAGGGCATTTACGTTCAGCTCAATCACAACGGTGACGGCCAGCAGGTGGCACCTCTGGAGCGGGCCATGCGCCTGTCCGAGGATGTAATCCGCTACCTGACCGTCAAGCAGGACGGCCCCCTGCCCACCCCCCGCTCCGTGACCACGGGCGCAAGCGGCGCCGGAGAGAGCGCAGCAGCAGCGACCGAAACCGTCGAAGCCTGATCTTCAGACCAGTCCGGGGAGCAGGTATGGCGCACTTTTCGCCATACCTGCTCCCTTTGTTGTGAACAGAATCCAAAGCCCCTAAAGTCCGCCCACTTGGGCGCATCGACGCATTAGGGCATGGGCGATTCAGGTGAGGCCAGTTCCGGTTGGCGACATCGCAACCAGGGCAGGCCTTCGGAGTCCCGCCAACCGCAGGACGCCGGCAGCGTCGATCGCCGCTGGTGGGAGATCGAAGAGGGTGGCAATCCCCCGGTCAGACTGGCGGCCAGCCGGAGCATGGGCCCTGGCCAGCAGCCCGATGGCGGTTTCACACCGCCGCCGCCCCCGCCCCTGAATCCGGCGTGGTTCAGGGCAGCAGCTCCGGACTTCCGCGATTCCATCAGGTGGGGTTCCGCCAGCACCCCTGTCACAGCCGGCGCCCCGGCCACGGCCAGCACCGCTGTTGCTGACAGCACTACCAGCGCGGCGACCGGTTCCAGGAGTCCAGCTGTTTCAGCCCGTACGGCCGCTGCTGCCGATACGGCTGCTGTAGGTGATAAGGCTGTTGCAGGTGAGACACCTGTTGCATGCGGTCCAGCAACTGCAAGCCGTATGGCTGCTGCAGGCGATACAGGTCCTGATCGCCGTTCAGCCGCTGAGGACCAGGCAAGGGCGTACGGCAGCGCTACCGAGCCCACCGATTCCAAGGCGCAGGCCCAGGCAGTGGCACAGGCCCAGGCAGTGGCCCAGGCCGGCCTCGATGCCTTCAGCGTGCAGCGCCTTGAACTGGAACTGGCCGCAGCCCGGGATGAGGCGGCGGCCCTGCACGAGATGCTCGAAGATCTGCCGGAGATCTTCGAGCGAAAATTCCAGCAGCGCCTGCAGTCGATCCTCGAGCAACAACAGCGGCTGCTCGCCGACAACCAGGTCCTGCGGGAGCAGCTGTACCTTCTGGCCCCGGGAGATCCTGCGGTGGAAACCAGGCCTAGCCGGCTGCTGCTACCGGCGACCCAATCCAGCCTGCCCGCTCTGCAACCGCGCAGCCCCCTGGGTGCAACCCTGCGCAGGGTGTTGCGGCTCGGGCGAGCTGACACCGCCTCAGAGCCGCTCAATTCAGACCGCTTCAGTTAGCCCGACGGCGGGCGGCCCACAGGCGGGTCGGCAGACCCCAGACATAGATGAAGCCCTCAGCAGCGCGGTGGTCGAACAGATCCTCGGCGCCATAGGTCGCCATGTCGGGCACATAAAGGCTGTCGCTGTCGCTGCTGCGACCCACGACCGTGGCATTGCCCCGATGCAGCCGGACCCGCACCCGGCCGTTGACCGTCTCTTGAGTGCGATCGAGGAAGCCATCGAGAGCCTGTTTGAGAGGCCCGTACCAGAGGCCCTGGTACACCAGATCCGCCCAGCTCATCTCCACCTGCCGTTTGTAGCGCTGCACGTCGGCGGCGAGGGTGAGGCTCTCCAGCTCCTGGTGGGCCTTGATCAGCAGCAACAGACCCGGTGTCTCGTAGATCTCGCGGCTCTTGATGCCCACCACCCGGTTCTCCACCATGTCGAGGCGGCCGAAGCCATGGCTGCCGGCCAGGGCGTTGGCCCGCCGGATCAGGGTCACCGGATCGAGCCGTTCGCCATCGAGGCTCACCGGATTGCCGTGCTCAAAACCGATCTCGACCATCTGGGGTTCGGCGGGGGCAGCCTCGACCGAACAGGTCATGGCGTAGATCTCTTCAGGAGGCTCGAGATCGGGATCCTCCAGGCTGCCGGCCTCGATCGAGCGCCCCAGCAGATTGAGATCGATCGAATAGGGCGACTTCTTGCTCACCGGCGCGGCGATGCCACAGCTCTCGCCGTAGGCGATCGTCTGCTCCCGGCTCATGCCCCACTCGCGCGCCGGCGCCAGCACCTTGAGCTCGGGGGCGAGGGCGCCGATCGCCACATCAAAACGCACCTGGTCGTTGCCCTTGCCGGTGCAGCCATGGGCCACCGCATCCGCCCCCACCTCCCGGGCGATCTCGACCAGGCGCCGGGCGATCAGCGGCCGGGCCAGGGCGGTGGAGAGGGGATAGCGCCCCTCGTACAGGGCATTAGCGCGGATTGCCGGAAAGGCGAACTCCGTGATGAACGGTTCGATCAGATCGCCGACGATCGACTGGCTGGCGCCGGCATCGAGCGCCTTGCGGCGGATCGGCTCAAGTTCGTCGCCCTGGCCCAGGTCGGCGGCGAAGGTGATCACCTCCTCCACCCCCCATTCCCGCTTCAGATAGGGAATGCAGACACTGGTGTCGACGCCGCCGGAATAGGCCAGCACGGCCTTGCGGGCCCGCGATGCCGGTGCGGCGGGCTGCTGGTTCGGCTGCGGGCCGTGCTGCTGCTGCGAGAACCGCTTCGATGGCTGCGCCGACTGGCCCGTACCCACCATCAGTCCTGCTCCTGGATCGAATGCTCTGATTCTCCCTCCTGGCCGGTCAGGATCGATTCAGACCCGGCCGGCAGGGACCAGCGCCCCAGCAACAGCAGCACCATCAGCAGGGACGGCAGTAGCAACAGACTCCAGACCAGCGAGTCCCGGATCACCAGAGGCTCGCTCCAGCGCTGGCCCGCGGCCGCCAGGGCGGCGCTGATCGCCAGGGCGAGGGCCCAGAGCTGCAGCACCTGGCGAATCTTGGCGGAAGACATGGGCGCGGCGCGGTAGGGTGGTGGATCGGTCCCGCGGAAGCCAGGCAGGCGGTATGAGCATTCTCGACACCATCAACCCCTCGCTGACGCGTTATCGCCGGGATGAACCGGCACCGGTGCTGCCCCTGAGGGACGAACCCGATCTGCTCAGTCTGCTGGAGGCCAGCGGCCGACTGGTGGCTGACGAGGAAACCGCCAGCACCGATGTGAGCACGGTGGAAGAGGAGGAACTCTCAGCGCTGATGGGCGAGAAGGAGGATTACATCCAGGCCGATGAGCCATCCGAAGAAGACTGGGAAGACTGAACCCGGCCGTCTCCATGAACCGCCCCGATGGCCGACTCGCGGCCGGCCTTCTCGGCCTCATCCTTGTGGCTGGGTGCCTGCTGAGCGATGCCTTGGTGGCCAACTCCATGCTGACCCTGCCGCTGCTGGTCTCAGCCGCAGTCAGCGCAGCTGTCGCCCGCTGGGGGGTGCCCAAGCTGCGCCAGCTCAAATTGGGTCAGGTGATCCGCGAAGAAGGGCCCCAGGCCCATCTCAGCAAGGCCGGCACTCCCACCATGGGGGGCCTGCTGGTGGTGCCCGTCGGGGTCCTGATCGGGGCCCTGGTGAGTCCTGGTGATCCCAGGCTGCTGGCCGTGGCCGCCGTGACCCTGGCCTACATGGCGATCGGCGCCATCGATGACTGGCGCAGCCTGACCAGGCGCACGAACACGGGCCTCAGCCCCAGGGGAAAACTGCTGCTGCAGGCCTCTGCCGCCGTGCTGTTTCTGTTCTGGGCCTGGTTGGGCGGCTGGCTGGGGGGAGGCGTGCCGGGCGATGTGAGCCTGCCCTTCGGCTGGATCCTGCCGCTGGGGCTGCTGATCTGGCCCCTGGGGCTGTTCGTCTTCCTGGCCGAAAGCAACGCCACCAACCTCACCGATGGTCTCGACGGCCTGGCGGGCGGCTGTGGCGCCGTGGTGTTCACCGGCATGGGCCTGCAGCTGACGCTGCGCGGCCACGGTGGCGATCCAGCCCTGGCGGCTTTTGCGTTGGCGATGGCGGGCTGCTGGCTGGGGTTCCTCAGCCAGAACCGCCACCCGGCAAGGGTGTTCATGGGGGACACCGGCTCCCTGGCGATGGGGGCGGCTCTGTCCGCCGTCGCCCTGCTCAGCAACAGCCTCTGGCCGTTGCTGCTGATGGGAGGGGTGTTCCTGGTGGAATCCCTGTCGGTGATCCTGCAGGTGTGGGTGTTCAAGGCCACCAAGGGAGCGGACGGTCAGGGCCGCCGGCTGTTTCGCATGGCGCCCCTGCACCACCATTTCGAGCTGACGGGAATCCCGGAACAGGGTGTGGTGGTTGGCTTCTGGGGTGTCAGCCTGATGTTGGTGCTGCTGGGCCTGGTGCTGCTGCCCTGAGCGGTCGGCCCCAGACCCGATCAGCGGTCACCGATCCCCTAATTCAGGAGTTCAGCCATGGCCTACTTCACCTGGAGAGAGGCGGGCCTCACCGCCGACTGTGCCAGCCTCGATTCCATGGCCTCTCGCTTTGAGGAGGCGGCGGCCCTGATGCGGCGCATGGCCTCCGAGGGATTCCGGCTGGAACGGGACGGCCAGGGCCAGCGCATCACCCACCCGGACCCGGCGGTGTTCGAGGCCTATGGCTTCATCAGCGAGGAAACGGCCGAACGCCAGCTGACGGTGTTCAACTGAGCCCGGCTCCACCCAACCTCAGCGCCGCAACAGACCCACCACCCAGACCGCCACGAAGCCCAGGGACGACAGACCCAGATAGATCAGCGTCCAGGTCTGGAGATCGGCCATCTCCAGGCCGAACGGCAGGGCACCACCGACGGCATCGCCGGCGGTCTGCAGGGCCAGGGGCAGGCTGGGGGCGGAAGCAAGCATGGCGGAACGCTACGCGACGCCGATTCTGCCGGCCTGCCGCAGGGCAGGATCGGAGCGTTGGTGACACAGCCATGGCATCCCGATCAGGCTCCTTCCCCCGCACCCTGATGCTGCTGGGCAGCGGTGAACTGGGCAAGGAGGTGGCGATCGCAGCTCAACGGCTGGGCTGCACGGTGATCGCGGTCGACCGCTACCCGGGAGCTCCGGCGATGCAGGTGGCCGACCTCGCCGAGGTGGTGGCGATGGCGGACCCCGAGGCCCTCAAGGCCGTGGTGCGCCGCCATCGTCCGGACCTGGTGATACCTGAGATCGAGGCCCTGGCGGTCGATGCCCTGGCGGAACTCGAAGCCGAGGGAATCACCGTGATCCCCACAGCCCGGGCCACGGCGGTGACGATGAACCGGGATCGCATCCGCGATCTGGCCGCCGGGCCCCTGGCTCTGCGCACGGCGCGATTCGCTTACGCCGAGAGCGCCGCCGAACTGGCCGCCGCTGCCGCCGCCATCGGCTGGCCCGTGGTCGTCAAGCCGGTGATGAGCTCCTCCGGCAAGGGCCAGAGCATGGTGGCCGGTCCAGAGCAGATCGCCGCCGCCTGGACAGCGGCGATGGCCGGAGCGCGCGGTGCAGGGGCCCGGGTGATCGTTGAAGAGTTCCTGCGCTTTGAGCTGGAGATCACCCTGCTGACCGTGAAGCAGTGGCAGGGGCCCACCCTGTTCTGCCCACCGATTGGCCACATCCAGGAGCGGGGTGACTACCAGTGCAGCTGGCAGCCGGCCGTGCTGGGATCCAGCCAGCTCAAGGCCGCCCAGGCGATGGCCCGCAGCGTCACCGACCACCTGGGAGGCGCGGGACTGTTCGGCGTCGAGTTCTTTCTCTGCGGCCCACCCGGCGGCGAAGAGGTGGTGTTCTCGGAACTCTCGCCCCGCCCCCATGACACCGGTCTGGTCACCCTTGTGGGGCAGAACCTCAGCGAATTCGAGCTGCACCTCAGGGCAGTGCTGGGCCTGCCGATCCCGGAGATCCGCTGCCTGGGACCGGCTGCCAGCCGGGTGATCCTGGCCGAAGCCGCCGCCAGTGAGGTGCGTTACGACGGCGTGGCCGAGGCCCTGGCGATCCCCGAAACCCAGGTGCTGCTGTTCGGCAAAACCGAAGCCAGGCCGCTGCGGCGCATGGGCGTGGCCCTGGCGAGGGGCGACGATGAGGCCCAAGCCCGGCAGCGGGCCGATACCGCCGCCGGCCGGATCCGGGTGAGTGCCAGCCGTTAAACCCGTCGACACCCCTGGCCTGGGAAGGCTTCGGGCCGTATGGTGCCCGCAGCCAGGAGCACGATGGGTCAGGCCTCATCCCGTCCAACAGTCCCGAACCCGTCGCCGTCCAGGCGCTCCAAGGAGCGCCTGGCACGTTCCACGTCGCAAACCTCGGCGAAGTCCGTGCCGGACCTGCTGGCCCGTCGTCAGGCCTCACCGCCCCCGAGACCGCGGCGTCGCCGGGGCCTGGTTCCCTTTGCGCTGGGCATCGCTTTGGGCTACGCCCTAGCCAGCCCGTACACCCGGCAGCTCCCGCAGCTGGCCAGTCAGGTCCTGGCAGGTCTGAGTCGCGGGCCCAGGAGCCTGGCGGCGATCGTCAATCCGTTGGGGTTGAGTCAGCATCGGGTGCTGATCCTGGGCCGCGACAACGTCGCCGACAACACGGATGTGATGTTCACCGTCGAGGTGAAAAACGGCATCACCCAGATCACCCAAGTGCCACGCGACACCTACATCGAATCCGAGAAGCTGGGCACGCTCAAGGCCAACGCCCTGTTCGAACTCGGTGGCATTGCGACGGCCAAGGCCGAGGTCTCCAAACTGGTGGGCGCTCCGGTGGATCGCCATCTGAAGCTGAATCTCAACGCCGTCAGCAAGGTGGCTGATGCCCTGGGAGGTGTCGAGGTGGATGTACCCAAGCGCATGTACTACGTCGACAATGCCCAGGGTCTTTATATCGATCTGCAGCCGGGCCCGCAGAATCTCAAAGGTGAAAATCTCGAGGGATTCCTGCGCTTCCGCCACGACGAACTCGGTGACCTCGGCCGGATGGAACGGCAGCGACTGGTGCTGGCCAAGGTGTTCGAAAAACTGGCCCAGCCTGCCACCTTGACCAAATTGCCGGCGCTGCTCAAGATCGCCGGCGATGACATCCTCACCGATCTGTCACCGATTGAGTTCACCCAGCTCATGGGCAGCATGGCCCACACCAAGCTCAGCACCAAGCGCCTACCCGGCCGGCTCTACTGGGAAAACGAGCTCAGTTACTGGATGCCAAATTCGAACACCCTCCATCCCACCGGCAATGGCGAAGAACCGACAAACTGATTGGACAATTAGATTCTACTGCAATCATTGAAACCCCTTTGGGTATCGATGGCGGCAACGACAATCATTCTGCGGCAAGAATCAGGCAGCATCTGACCTTCCCTCAACCCGGATACGGCTGCCAGACCATGAAGCCAGAGAGCTCGTGGCAACAACGTTGAATCCCATTTCACAGACTCACGATCCCAGCTGGAGCTTGTGACCTTCAGAACAGCAGCCCCAGTCCGGCGGGCTGCTGTTCCGACGGACTGAGGCGCATGGAGCAAGCGGCACCAGAGACACTGTCAGACTCGGATCGTTCGGCCGCTGACGACAAGCCTCCGACGTTGAATCTGTTCAGCTTCACAGAGGACACAACGACATGTTGTCGGTGAAGCTCCAACCCAGGCTCCCTCGCGGCAGCATCAAAATCCAGAGCTGCCGTGGATGTCAAGCGACATCGAAAGCTGACAGTGGATACTCAACGCATGGGACGGAAGTCCGCAGCGATTGAGACCGGCGCCGTAGACCTCGACCTCTGCGGCTCTGACACTTTGCGCAACACCGCAGAAGCACTGAACCGAAGGCAGGTCTCAGCCAGAGTCCGATGTGCGATCCAGGCGGGATCCCTCCTAGCGGGCTACCCGCACCAAGTTCATCTCGGCATCACCCCATCCCGCGGGGGTGAGCAGGCTGGGCGCCGCCGGAGCCGGCCGGACCCCGGCGCCGGCGGCAAAGGCAGCCTGAACCCAGGCCAGCAACAGACCCCGCAGAGGACCGCCGGCATTCTGCTGAGGACCCCGCAGATTGAAGTGATCACCGCCCTCCACCACCACCAGCTCGTGCCCGCCGGGCTCGGCAGCCCGGAAGGGGTTGATCGCCTCTGGATCCGATGGCACCACCCAGTCCTGACTGCCACTGACCAGCAGCACCCGCGCTTGCAGGCCCATGGAGGCCCCCGGCGCAAACAGCAGGCGCACCGGCGGACTGACCGCCGCCACGGCCATCACCCGTGGATCCGTCAGGCCAGCGCGATCCGCTGCATCGAGAAAGCTGCACTGGAGCACCCAGCTGAGGTTGCGATCCGGATCATCGAGGCTGTTGCAGCGCTGCTTGAGCAACTGGGAACTGGGTGTGGCTCCCGCCAGCTGCAAGGCCGTGGTGGCACCCCAGGAATGGCCGATCACCACGACACGATCGGTCTTGACACCGTTCAGAGCGGCGATCCGGCCATCGCCGACGGCATCGATCACCGCCGAGACATCCAGGGGCCGCAGCTTCAGCTCCTCCGGCCCCGGAGGTGGAACGCTGCCCGAAAGCATCGCCTGTTGCTGGCTGTGATCGCTGCCGGGATGGAAGGGCAACAGCACCGTGTAGCCATGGCTCGCCAGATGCCGGGCCCAGCCCTCAAAGCTGCTGGGGCTATCCCAGAGACCGTGGGAGATCACCACCAGCTGGCCATTGCCCCCTTGGCTGGGTCGGAGCACCATCACCTCCAGGGGGATGGCGCGATGCGTGACCCCGAGGCTGACCTGGCTCGCCTGCGGCGCCAGGGGACCGGCTGCGAGCATCCGGGGATCAACGCTCACCGCCGGCAGACTGGCGACCAGCTGTCGGGCCTGGCTCTGCTGGCGCTGCAGCCGCTGGAGACCCCGCACAGCCGGCTCGAAGTCCAGGGTGGCCGTACGGCCGGGCAGCGCCTGGATCAGGCCCAGAACGGTGAGCTGGCCATTGACCCTGGCGTTCTCCAGGGCCCGGTTGAGCTGCTCGCCATCCACCCGGTTCGGCAGGCCATCGATCTTGCCGAGGATCGAAGCGACGAGCAGAGCCTGCTCAAACAGGGGTGAACCGGCCGAGTTGGCGACCAGCTTCTTCACGCTCAACGGCAGGGGGGTGTCGAAGAGCTGCTCCAGCTGGCGACCCAGGGCGCCATTGCTGGCCCGATCCAACTCCGCCAGATCACTGTTGCCCCGCCTGAGCAGCTGACGGCTGCCGAGTTCACTCACCTTGATGGTGAAGGAGGTCTCCAGCAGGGGCAAGCGCAGCTGGATCTCCTCCAGGGCTCGGGCCGGCCGACACCAGAGACTCGACGTGCCGACCAGGGCCAGCAGGCCCAGGCTCAAAGCCCGACGACGGAGAGGACGGGTCCGCAAGATGCCAGATGTCAGACAGTCATCAGGCTCGCATGAACCTGGAGCGAGGGGTAGCGACAGCCTTGCAGCCGTGCCAGGACGGAAAGGCAGAGCTGAAAACCTGCGCCTTGCTGAGGGCCGCACTACCGTTACCGTCCCGCAGCGCCAGGGCAGCGAAGCACCGCCGGAGCAAATCTCGGCATTAGTCCGAACTGGTCGGATTGTTTGTTGATTTGTCCAAAACAAATCTATGCGCAACAGGCTTCTTGGCAGCATCGAACCCCCTATCTGACGTTTTCCGCTGGTGCCAGCCCCACCACTCTGAGGTGCTGCTCCTGCTCAACTTCGCCTGGAGGCCCGCTGTGCTCCTCAGCAGCCAGAAAAAAGCCCCGCCAGGGCGGGGCTTGGAGATATTGGGGCGCCTCGATGGGTCTGGATGGTCAGACTCTCAAGGCTTGGCTGAGCGGATTCACCCCAGTCCTTTCGCCGTCGCCACCACGTTCTCCACGGTGAAGCCGAACTTCTCGAGGCAGAGGGGACCGGGGGCAGAGGCGCCGAAGCGGTCGATCGAGATGGTGGCTCCATCAAAGCCGGAGTACTTGTGCCAGCCGAAGGAGCCGGAGGCCTCGACGACGACGCGCTTGCGCACGCTGGCAGGCAGGACGGATTCGCGATAGGCGGCTTCCTGCTCTTCGAACAGCTCCACACAGGGCATGGAGACGACGCGTACGTTGTGTCCTTCAGCGCGCAGTTGGACAGCGGCCTTGACGCAGAGGTCCAGCTCGGTGCCGGTGCCGATCAGGATCAGGTCGGGAGTGCCGTCGGAATCCTCAAGGATGTAGCCACCCTTGGCCACATGGGCGGCGGCGGAACCGGCCTGGTTGACCATCGCCTGGCGGCTGAGGGCCAGCACGGTGGGTCGCTTGCGGTTGGCCACGGCCACCTGATAGGCCCCCATGGTCTCGTTGCCGTCGCCGGGGCGCATCACCAGCAGGTTGGGGATGGCGCGCAGATTGGCCAGGGTCTCCACCGGCTGGTGGGTGGGGCCGTCCTCACCCAGGCCGATTGAATCGTGAGTGAGCACGTAGATCACACCCAGTTCGCTCAGGGCCGAGAGGCGCATGGCTCCGATCATGTAGCCGGCGAACACCAGGAAGGTGCCTCCGTAGGGGATCAGGCCGCTGCCGTGGTAAGCGATGCCGTTGAGGATCGCCGCCATGGCGTGCTCGCGCACCCCGAAGTGCAGATAGCGGTTGGCCTCTCCTCCTTTCTGGAAGCTCGCCTCGCCCTTGATGTCAGTGAGGTTGGAGTGGGTGAGGTCGGCGGAGCCGCCGATCAGCTCGGGCAGGCTGGGACCAAAGGCATTGAGGGCGTTGTAGGAGTGCTGGCGGGTGGCCAGGCCCTTGTCTTCGGGGCTGAAGCTGGGCAGCTTGGCGTCCCAGCCCTGGGGCAGTTCGCCCCGCAGCAGCCGCTCGAACTCGGCCGCCTCGGCGGGGTACTGATCGCGATAGCCCGCCAGGGTGGTGTCCCAGGCGGCTTCGGCGGCGGCACCGCGCTGGATTGCCTGACGCCAGTGCTCGTAGGCCTCTTCGGGCACTTCGAACTCGCCGTAGCTCCAGTCGAGCGCCTTGCGGGTGAGCTCGGCCTCATCGGCCCCCAGGGCGGCGCCGTGCACGCCGGCGGTGTTGGCCTTGTTGGGGGAGCCATAGCCGATCGTCGTGGTGACCTTGATCAGGCTGGGCTTGTCGGTGACGGCCTTGGCCGCCTCGATCGCCCTGGTGATGCCGTCCACATCGGTGTTGCCATCAGCCACGTGCTGCACATGCCAGCCATAGGCCTCGTAGCGCTTGAGCACGTCCTCGGTGAAGGACACGGCGGTGTTGCCGTCGATGGTGATGTGGTTGTCGTCGTAGAGGGCGATCAGCTTGCCCAGGCCCAGGTGGCCGGCCAGGGAGGC
>JBAPUA010000157.1:0-5583 GCA_049282435.1 Cyanobium sp.
CCCGGCTCCTTGAGATCCCGAATGCTGCTCTTCCTCAGGGATCCAGTCGTCGTCAGTGCTTGATCAGACGGCACCGCGTCGTTCAGCCGCCCTTGCGGGCTGAGATCTTGACTTTGAGGCAGCCCTAGGGGCACCCCAGCCGCCAATAGATGCCGCAGCGCCCGCAGGCCCCAATGGCGCCGGGGCCACTGGCGCACCATCCTGCATGGCGAAAAGCGCCAGCGGCGGCGGATGCAGTGGTTCAAGCCGGTGTACGTAGGCGTGAGCTGATCGGCTCACGCCTCGTCGTCGCTGGCACCAGCGGGAATCAGGCGAATCTGCTTTTTGCCCAGCTTGATCTCGAATTCGTCGCCGGGCTTGAGGTCGAGCAGGGCGGAGTACGCCTTGCCGATCCCCTTCGTGGCCCCATCGCCGAGGCTGACGCCCTTCGCCGCCAGCAGGGCACCGCTGCCACCCCCATCAGGCGGCAACTGCCACGGCCTCGTAGCCGGCACATCCACACCGCCTGGGGACAGTGGGCAGCGGCCCATCGACATCGGGATGAACGGGCTTCAGCCGCAGCCCCAGCCGCAGCCGCAGCCGCAGCCCCAGGATCAAGCCAAAGGAGCCGATCACCATGGGTGAGATCGCCGACACCCTCCGCTACACCCTGCGTCACCTGGCCCAGGCCGATGCCCGGCTCTATCGCGGCCTGGCAGAAGAGTTGGGCGAAGGCGCCACCGCAGTCGAGGAACCCCGCACCCTGATCCAGCCCGAGGGCGGCGCCCCAGCCACGGAAGCCCAGCTCCTGGCCCTGAAGAACGACGCCCTGCAGGAGCTCTGCGCGCAGAGAGGCATCAAGGTGGCCAAGCGGCCCAGGAAGGATGTGATGGTGCTGATCGCCCATCACGTGGGCGTGCCCCAGGAAGCGATCGAGCGGTTGCTTCCGCCGGCCCATCCGCCAACCTGAAGCACCTTTGAAATTGCGCCAGCCCATGGCGGTGAACCCAGAAACGCTGGAGAAGCTGGGGCGCTTCCTGCTTCGCGGCCTGCGCATCGGCGCCAGCACGGTGTCGATCGTGGAGCTGCTGCGCAACGACTGGACCGGCGGCCTCAGTGCCGGTCTGGCCTGGCTGGTGTTTTTGCAGGTGGAGCGGCGGCTGCCGCCACCTGAGCAGGCCGCCGACGACTGACCTGGAGGCAACGGGACAGTCCCCACGCAGCGATGATGAAGGTTGCGGAATCCACAGAGCGCAGTCCGGGGACTCGCCTATCGACGAATTACGCCATCGGATCCACCAGCACCGCTCGCATGGCACTGTGCACCCCCCAACAGGCCTCCCTCACCCGGGGCAGCCCATCGACTTGCCACCGATGAACAGGGGGCGCTCCGGCCAGGCGATCCGCTCAAGACGCACCTGCTCCCGGAAGGTCTCCTGGAGCACGGGCAGCCGAACGGGCCCCTGACAAGACCCCGTTTCGCGCCTGCTGGGGAATCCATTGCCCTCCCCCCGAGAACGACAAGACGAACAAGGCAGTGGATCTGGCGACAAACGGCACCCACAAATGCATCATATGTGATGACATCGACGCCCAGATACCCCCTCGAGCCCATCAAGCAGCGGGTTAAATGGTCAGGGATTAAGCATTATTACTCAGTTATCTGTCGGACTGCGCTTAAGTGGCAGGAGCGCAGAGATAATCCCATGAACATTAAGCCCGGAGACCTGATCAGCCTCAGTCAGAAGTCTGGTGCCACCTATCAGGTGGTGAATCTCGATGACTGTTCCGATTGCGTGTGGGTCAGGCGCTGGCCCCTGGATGCCCATCGCTCCCCGACCTTTGCGGTGCAAAGCGCAGAGATCAGGCCAATCCTCTCGGAGGTGACCCGATGATTCCGCCGGTGGCTGCAGTGCTGACCCGCCTGCTGTGCCAGACCTGGAAGGTCGTTCTCTGGGGAGTGTTGATTGCCAGTGTTGCTGAGTTGTGCGGCATGCAGTTCGGCAACGATTGAGGTGTCAGCAGGGCGCAGGCGACTGGCGGCCCCCACAGGGCGTGTGGCCCAGCCACCCGCCCCCTCCCAGACGTTGACGGCCGCCATCGCGACCACGTGATCAAGACCGTGGATCGGATCCAGGAACCCGTCCCGAAGCCTCTGCCGGGATGAACTTTGGTGTGGGTCCAGGCAGCAGCCGGTGTGAGGGCCAGAGCAGCAAAGGCAAGCGAAGGCCACAGGAGACGCCCCATCGACGACAGGCAGCTGCCATGAATCCTGCTCCCATCACGCAGCCTGCTGGCCTCTGGGGATTCTCAGCCAACCTGGCTCCTGCTTGCCGCTGGCCGGCAAGATCCACGGCGAATTCCTGAAGACTGCTCACCAGCAAGCAGATCGACACGATCAGCAGCAGTCGGTCGATGTGCTGCGGGTCGCTCAGATCGTTGCTCTCCAGCTGGAAGTGCCTGGATTTCTGGTCGCGGAACAGCTGTTCGGCAGCAGAAGCACTTGACATAGCTCCAGACCAGATCCAGCTTAGGCGCTGCGTTGCTGAACAGGTCCTGCTGGCTTCATCATCGAGGTCTATTTTGAGCTTCAGGGTGGAGAAAAACTCTGCACAACGGTGTCATCCCAGCAGCAGACCTTGATAGACATACTGCATCTGATCCCGCGCTCCTAGAGTAGCCTGCGGTCGAATTCCTTTACCTGGCACAATGGGCAAAAATCGAATACCTTGACTCAATGACAAAGAAGCCGCGAGGATAAGTCAGCACATCTCACGCGACCATGTACCTCGCTTATTGCACAACAATTCCTGGCAGTTGATTTGATAAGTCTAGCGTCTGCATGGCGGATGTACTGTCGACATTGGCGGATCTGCGTGAGGAGGTCCCATCCGTCAGAGGAGGTCAGCCTGAACAACTTCGCTGAAAGGACCCACCAAACGATTGCATCGGGGCCCCCGCTGATTGATGATGTCGGCATGGAGAAATGTCATGTTCTGGCTCAAGGGGTTAAAATAGACTTTAAATTCCACAGGACGTCCGCTTCTCCTGAGATTTCTTTTGATCAGTCTGCCGAAGTGTCAAAACCTGTCCCGCGAGCAGCTTGCGGACTGTCGTCGTCAGCAAGCCCAGCAGCTGCAGGAGCAATGGCTGATCACCCTTGGCTGGGGAAGCAGTGCAATCAGCCGGTCTGAAGCCCGGCGAATCCAGCTCTGGCTTGGGATCTTTCCTGTTCACTGGCAGCAGCTGCCCTCGGCCCTGCTGTTGCAACGCCAGGTTGAAACTCTCCAGCGCCAGCTTGGGGGAGAATTTGGCGGACTGCTATCGGCCATGCTGCTGGATCCGGCCCTGCAACTTTCCCTGAATGGTCCTGCGAACCAGAAGGAGCGCCCAAATGAAAACCTCGCACGGGAATTATTGGAACTTTTCTCACTGGGAGAGGGTAACTATACGGAAACTGATGTGATTAATACAGCCCGCGCTCTGACTGGCTATCGCCTCGACGCTGATCAGCAACTTGTGCTGAATCCCCGCCACCATGACAGCGGCTTGAAAACGATCCTTGGGCGTACACAGTCCTTTGAATCTCCAGATCTGGCACAGTGGCTTTCTCAACAACCCGCCACCGCCCGCAACATAGTGGTGCGCCTGTGGCAACGCATGATCGGTCCCCTGCCGCAACGGACTCGCCTGAAGACCCTCGCTGAAGCCTGGCGACAGCAGAAGCTCTCGATCCCCTGGCTGATCAACACTCTCCAACAGTCACCTGAAGCTCAAGTCAGTCGTCACCAGGGACTCAGGCTGAGTGATCCGCTGGAGGTGATTGCCCGCAGCCTGCGTCTGCTCGGTAGTCAGCATCCTGAGGCAATTGCCATCAGTCTGCGCGGTCTGCGTGCGATGGGTCAGGCACCATTTGAGCCGCCTTCAGTGAAAGGTTGGCCAACTAACTCCCAGTGGTTGCAACTGCGTTGGTTGCAGGCCCGCCGCCGCACCCTTCAACAACTCCTGGCCAACGAGGAGGTGTGGGCAAGTCGTCAGTTGCCTCCAGAACTCTCCCGAGCACTCACAGGCATACAACCCCTCACCATCAACCTGCCGGCTTCCGCGACGCGTGAAAACCTCGCACTTTTGTTCACCGACCCCGTGTGGCAGCTCGCCTGAGCAGATGTGCCAATGAAACGCCGCTCCATGCTCAGTCTGCTCGCGGCAGCTTCCGCAGCCAGCATGACTGCCACCTTTGCCGCCCCGCTCCCTGGCCGTGGGCGGGCCGTGCAGTCCGTGCTGCTGCTACTGGAGCTACGAGGTGGCAATGACGGACTGAATACCCTTTGTCCCTACAGAGATCCCCTTTACCTTCAGGCGCGTCCTTCTCTAGCGCTGCATGGAGCAATTCCGCTCTATGCAGATCTGGCCATCCATTCCGCCATGGCGCCACTCCTGCCGCTGTGGAAGCGGCAGCGCCTTGGATTTGCTCTCGGGGTGGGCTGGCCGCAACCGAATCGCAGCCATTTCAAGGCCGCAGATCAGTGGGCCACGGCAAACCCATCAGGAGAGGGGGTGGGCTGGCTGGCCAAAGCTTTTCAAAACCGGCCTGAATCAGGTCCCTTGCTAGCACTTGGGCCCTCTGGATGTGCCGCAATGGAGGGAGGCGATGTGTTGGCCTTGGAGTTGGCCGCAGGCCAGCTTCAGCCGCGCACTGAACCGCTGATCGATCCCAGCGCGGCGGGCGCGAGCCCGATCCTTCGACGCATGCTGGAGTTGGAGCTTGCTGGCAATCGCGAGCTGGAACGGCTTCGCGGAACGCTGGCGCCTCTATCCAAGCGGCTGACGATCCCGCGTACTTCATTGGGACAACAAGTGGCCTTGGCTCTGAGACTGATCGGTAGTGGTCAATGCCCTCCGGTGCTGCAATTAGCCCAGGGTGGATATGACACTCACGCCAATCAAGCGGCCCGCCACGCCAGAGTGCTGGCCGAGCTGGCTGAAGCGATGGTCCTCCTTGATGATGGCCTGAAGTCGCTTTCGCATCGCCCACTTGTCACAATGCTTGCTGTGAGTGAATTTGGCCGAAGGCTTATAGAAAATGGTTCCCGCGGCACTGATCATGGCAGTGCATCCGTAGCGCTTCTGTATGGAGATACCTTGCAGGAACAGCTTCTGGGAAGTTACCCCCGGCTGGACCAGCTTGATAGCCGTGGAGACATGATCCCTAATCTCAACCCGATCAGCCTCTACCAAAAAGTGCTTGAGATCAGCATGATTTGATCCAAGCAGGCCCAAGATGCCGATGCCACCCCCGCTTCTGCTCTGCCCGCAATATTGATGGGGAATCGCGCAGCTCAAGGGCTAAGGAATCTCTGGAAATCCGGATCCGTTATCGAAGGAGCCCTGATATGGCAATGGCATCTCAGCTGACTTAGTTGATGAAATGTCGGTTTTCCAGAGCCTCCCTAAGCGTGCCCAGCAAAAAACCCCCTGGTGAGAGGGGGCTCTCTCCAGCAAAAGCTGGTGGGGGATTCCTGAATGTGAGACCAGCGCAGCTGGTCAGCCGATCGCGGGAGCGGTCAGCGCCACGGGGGTGGCGGTGGCGGCAGCCAGATCGAG
>JBAPUA010000158.1:0-7665 GCA_049282435.1 Cyanobium sp.
CGAGCGGGCCGGAGACATCGCCAGCCGCCTGAGCAACAACCTCGGCGGCATGCTGACCATTAAGAGCTATGCCGCCGAGGAGTGGGAAATCCGGCGCCTGACGGAGCAGAGCGAGCGTTATCGGCTCAGCAATGCCCGCGCGATCCTCCGTTCGGCCGCTTTCATTCCGCTGATTCGCTTCGCCATCCTGTTCGCCTTTCTGGCAATCCTGGTGATCGGTGGGCTGCAGGCCTGGCAGGGAAACCTCGCGATCGGGACCTATAGCTTCCTGGTGTTCATCACCCAGCGCCTGCTCTGGCCGATCACCACCCTGGGCAGCACCCTCGACGACTATCAGCGCTCCATGGCCTCGGCGCGGCGGGTGCTCGACCTGCTCGACACGCCGATCGCCATCCCCTCCGGCGATCGCCCCCTGCCCACAGCCCAGGTGCGCGGAGAACTGCGCTTTGAGCGGGTCAGCTTCGCCTATCCCGGCCGCAGCCCGCTGCTGAGCGATTTTGATCTGGATGTGCCGGCCGGCCACACGATCGGCATCGTCGGAGCCACCGGCTCGGGCAAAAGCACGATCGTCAAGCTACTTCTGCGGCTCTATGAGATCCAGGCAGGTCAGATCCTGCTCGATGGGGTGCCGATCAGCTCCCTGCGCCTTCCGGATCTGCGCCGCAGCATCGGACTGGTGAGCCAGGAGGTCTTTCTGTTTCAGGGCTCGGTGGCCGAAAACATCGCCTACGGCAGCTTTGATGCGCCGCGTCTGGCGATCGAGCGGGCCGCCCGACTGGCTGAAGCCAGCAGCTTCATCGAGGCCCTGCCCGACGGCTTCGACACGGTGGTGGGGGAGCGAGGCCAACGGCTTTCGGGCGGCCAGCGCCAGCGGATCGCCCTGGCCCGAGCCATCCTCAAGAATCCGCCGGTGCTGATCCTCGACGAGGCCACCGCCGCCGTGGATAACGAAACCGAAGCCGCCATCCAGCGCTCCCTCGACCAGATCACCGCCGACCGGACGACTCTGGTGATCGCCCATCGCCTCAGCACGGTGCGGCATGCCGACCGGATCATCGTCATGGAACAGGGTCGGATCGTCGAAAGCGGAGGCCACGACGAGCTGTTACGGCGGGAGGGAGCCTATGCCGACCTCTGGCGCGTGCAGGCGGGCCTGCGACCCAGCGAACCGCTGCGGCTCTGAGCCCTCGAGCCGGCAGGTCCGACCCCGATCGACCTAGCCCATCGCCAAAGGATTTCATCTTGAACCAAAGGGTTCTTACCGTTGTCCTAACCTCATGACAATGAGCAGTCCTGCGGTTCGAGACCAGGTGCGTGCAAACTCCCGCCGCCCCCATCGCTTCTCCCTGGTTCTGGCGATGGTGATCGGCCTCGGGGGAGGACTGGTGCTCGCCCGACCCCTGGCAGACCTGATCAGCAGCCAGAAAACCGGCATCAGCAACGCCGCCTTCAACAACCCCTTCTCCTCCTGGAGTGTGGGGATCAGCAACCAGAATCTGCTGCTGCTGGGCACCGACGTGGGTGGCGGCAACACCGATGTGATCGCCGTGCTCCACGTCGAGAACGGGGTCACCCACATCACTCAGATCCCCCGCGATACCTACGTCGAAGCGGAGCGCTACGGACCGCTCAAGATCAATGCCCTCTACAGCCTGGGCGGCGCTGAGGCGATCAAACAGGAAGTCTCCCACCATCTCAACCGACCGATTCAGCACCATCTGGTGGTCAATCTCTCCGCCATTCGCAGGATGGCGGACCAGCTCGGAGGGATCGAGGTGGATGTGCCCAAGCGCCTGTATTACACCGACCGCAGTCAGGGTCTGTTCATCGATCTGCAGCCCGGCCTCCAGACCCTGCAGGGCCGCGATCTCGAGGGTTTCCTGCGCTTTCGCCACGATGAAACCGGCGATCTCGGACGGATGGAGCGCCAGCAGCTGGCTCTCAAGGCCCTGTTTCGCAAACTCACCCAACCCCAGAACATCGTGCGACTGCCTGCCCTGTTGTTGGCTGGAGGCAAGGATCTGCGCACCGACCTTGGGCCGATGGAGCTGGGCGGCCTGATCACCGGCATGGCCAACACCACCCTGGAGACCCAGCGACTGGACGGCCGTCCCTTTGATCTCAACGGCATCAGCTACTGGGACGCGGACTGGGCCAGTGCCGATGAACCCCGCGGCAACGAAAAGCCCAGCCCGTCCACTGCCGGCGACCACAAAGACCCCAGACGCCAGCCTCAGCGCTTCCTCTTCTGACCGGACAGGTCGCCGTCTGAGGGCTCCTCCACCGACAGCTGCTGCTCGGGATCGGAGCCGCTGGCTCCAGCAACCGGGGATCTCTGCCTGCCGGCTCTCAGGGGCAGGCTGAACAGGGAGCCCGGCTGCCCCGGCTGACCCTGGCCGGCGCCGGCAGCGGAGCCCCCTGGCCCCGGACCCGGAGCGGTCTCGCTGCCATTGCGCCGGTCCGACAGAGTCACCAGGGCCAGCACCAGGGCCACCATGGCCAACAGCGGACTGGCCGCCGCCACCGTGACCCCCAGGGAGGCGGTGAACCAGATCGAAGCGGCGCTGCTCAGACCACGCACCTCCGGCGGTGCGTGCTTCCGGGGCCGGGAGGGCACCAGGATCTCCCCGGCTCCCAGAAAGCCCACGCCGGTGGCGACCCCCTGGATCGCCCGGCTGCGGGCCTCCGCATCGGGACCGACGGCCAGCACCATCAGACAGGCGCTGAGACCCACCAACACATGCACCCTCAGGCGGTTGGGATGGGGGGTGCTGCCGTGATGGGCGCGATTGACCCCGACAGCCAGACCGCAGAGCACCGCCAAACCCATGCGCAGCAGCGCTTCGAGATCGGGGGTGAGCTGCATGAATCGAAGAGCCGCGGCCAATCGGAGTCCATCATCCGCCCGCCTGGCAGAGCGCGCCATCCACCAACCAGTTGAACAGCTGGGTTGGGGCGCGAACGGCTTGCGGCGCCCAGCGCCGATGCTGAGCGGGCTGAACCGATGACGCCAGCCGGGGTGAGCCAGCAGATCAACGGTGGTTGCGGAGTGCTCTTCCCATCCAGGCAGACAGCCGCCGCCAGTGAGCAGACCGTGGGCATCGGCACCGCTGATTCGCTGGCCACATCCGCCTTCACCGGCCGATCCGAGTCCACACCGACAATCTGGTCCATGCCATCAGCCTGTTTGGCGGCAGCAGCTGTGGCAGCGGGAACGGAAGCCTCAATGGCACCAGCGGAGTCCTTGCCAGTACCGGTACTGCCGGAATCAGGTCCAATCCCAGAACCAGCTGAGTTCCCTGTAACGGCCCAGATCGGCAACACGGCTGTCTCTGTGACGCCGCCTGCGGTCACCAGCGCGCGACCGATCGACCCGCAGCGGCCAGGACCTGGAGCGCGGCGACGAACGGGGCGGCAAGGAAGCTGGCCGCGAATGCGTCCAGGGAACACCGCCGCCGCCCGAGGTCAGACCGGGGCTGCGGCGCCACGCTTTGCCGTCCCAGCTCGAGGGGAGGCGAGGGACGGCCGATGGCAGCGGGTTCGCGCCGCCCTCCCCTGGCTGCTGCTCGGCTCCGCTCTGCTGGGGGCCCTCGCAGCCCCCGGCCAGGGCCAGACCCGCCCGGCGACACGTCTTGTGGCGCCGGCAGCGGCGGCCGGCATCGGCCAGCTGGAGCGTTCCTGGGCACGCCTGGATCAGGAGTTGCGGCTGCTCGATCAGATGCTGCCCAGTTCGGCCGCGCCGCCGCCCCGGGACAGCCCCGAGGCGGTGCCCCTCACCCCCAATCTGCTGCGAGCCAACCGGCCCGCCGACAGCGGCGCGCCACGCCCCAGCACCGCCATCCCGGCCCTGGCCCTGCCGAGCGCCCTCGACCTCAGGGCCGGAAGCGTCCAGGGCCTGAGCCTGTCCCAGGCCCTGGCCCTGACCTACGCCCAGAACCCGGAGCTGCAGAGTCAACGCCTGGAGGTGGCGCGCTCCCTGGCCGAGCTCCAGGCGGCCCTGGGGAGTTACTGGCCCCGATTGCTGGCCCTGGCGGGACTGGGCTACGACCAGGCGGGCACCAGCTTCACGGCGGCCGAGGGGAATCCCGTGCTGGGTTTCGGCGGCGCCTTTGCCCCCGGGGGCGCCTTCTATGTGCCCACAGGCGCCCAGGCCTACCTCAACCAGGGGGTTCGCAGCGGCGCCGCAGGCTTGGAACTGCGCTATGCCCTGGTGGACTTCGCGCGCACACCGGCGGTGCGGGCGGCCCGGGCCCGGCTGCACCAGGCCCGCAGCGGCTATGCCAACAGCCTGCGGGTGCTGCAGCTGACCGTCAGCGAGGCCTACTACAACCTGCAGCGCAGCGACCAGCTGGTGCGCATCCGCGATGCCGACACGCGCAACGACCTGGTGATTCTTCAGGATGTGCTGGCACTCAAGCAGGCCGGGCTGGTGCCGCGCCTCGATCTGCTGCGGCGCCAGGCGATCGAGGCGGAGGCCCAGGAGCTGCTCACCCAGGCCCTGGCCGACCGGGCCGTGGCCCGGCGGCGCCTGGCGCTGCTGCTCAACCTGCCGCCCGACCTCACCCCCAGCGCCAGCGACCCGATCAACTTGCAACCGGCCTGGCCCCTGGATCTGGAGGCCAGCTTGCTGGCCGCCTACCAGGGCAATCCCGAGCTGGAGGCGGTGCTGGCGACCCGGGAGGCCCTGGCCCGGGAGCAGGACCGAGTGGCGGCCCAGCTGCTGCCCCGGCTCAGTTTCCTGGCCCGCGGCAGCGGTCTGACCAACCAGACCAACCAGTGGTCGATCACGGGGGACTGCTGCGGCACCACCGTGATCCCCAGCCTCAACAGCGCTGGTTATGATTGGGCCGTGGCTCTGACCTTCCGCTGGTTGCTGTTCGACGGCGGCAGCACCGCCGCCGAGGTCCGGGCCCTGGCCCGTCAGGAAGAGGCCCAGGCCCAGATCTACGCTGCCCGGCGCAACGACATCCGGCTGCGGCTGGAGCAGGCTTTCTTCAACCACGAGGCCAGCCTCGCCAAGCTGACCTCGGCCCGGCGCGGGGTGGCAGCCAGCCTCGAGGGTTTCCGCGACGCCAAACTCCGCTATCAGAGCGGTCTCTCCGATGAGATCACCCTCTCGCTCACCCAGGACCGGCTGGTGCAGAGCCTGGTGCGCCGGCTGAACGCCACGATCGATGTGAACATCACCTACGCCCAGCTGCTGCGGGAGCTGCTGCCGGTGCCCCGGAATCCGGATGCCACTGTGCCTGTGACCCTGGAGCTGCCCCAGGCCCAGGCGCCGTCTCCCTGATGCAGCTTCGGAGGTTCCATTCGCCGTGATCTCGGTCTCCGCCCTGCGCGCCACGGCGAAATACGGCCTGGCGGCAGCCCTGGCCGGTGCCTTGGCGATCGCCACCGACCGGGTGATGTTCGTCTGGTACCCGCTGCTGGCGGTGGTGGTGTGCATGGATGAGACCGACACCCGGGTGCTGGCCGCCTCCAGGGACCGGCTGCTCGGCACGATCAGCGCTGGAGTGGTCAGTTTTCTGGTGCACACCCTCCTCGATGGCTGGATCGGCCTGACGGTGGCCTTGCTACTGGTGATGGCTGTTTTGAGGTTTCTGGGTTGGGAATCGAGCCGCAGCCTGGCGGTGGTGGTCTGCACGATGTTGTTTCTGGTGGCCCCCTACGCCAAGCTCGACTGGATCTATGTGACCGGCCGGACCTTCGACACCCTGGTGGGCATCGTGGCCACGCTGGTGGTGAGTTTCCTGATCTGGCCGGTCGATCGACTGGCGGAGATCCGCCGCCTCGATGGCCAGCTGCGGACCACCACCCGGGAGCGACTGGTGGCGATCTGCCAGTGGCTGAAGACCAGCCATGAGGGGCCAATGTCCGAACCCGTCGCCATCACCGGCAGCCGACTGGCCCAGCAGCTCAGCCGGCTTGTCACAGACGAACTACGCAGCACCCCCAAAGGCCAGGGCCATTGGCAGCACTGGCGCCAGCGGGGGGTGCTTTGGGAACGGATCAACCACCACAGCCTGCAGCTGCAGCGCCTCGTCCGGATGCTGCCGCAGGGGGCTCTGGCCGAGGCCCATACCCCCTGGCTGGAGAGGCTGCCGGAGATGCTGGCCCCAGACCCACAACCCGTGGTGTTCCCCCTGGCAAAACGTGAAAATCTGGTGCGCTTGGCCACAGACCTGGGCCTGGCGCCCCTGCTGCTCCTGGCCGTCGACGACGAACTGCAGCGGCTGGTAAGAACCCTTCACAGCCTCGCTTTGGCGAGCCGCAACGATGCCCAGCCATCGGCAGGAGCCAAAGGATTGGGCAGCCTGCCATGAGCGCCAGCGCCCGCCCGCTGTTGACCCGCTCCGACCTGCGACTGGCGCTGACCGCTGGCCTGGCAGGAGGACTGACGATCACGCTGGGATTGCCAGACCCCATCTATGGGCCCCTAGCGGTGGGGGCGGTCCTGGGAGGCACGGTGGGGGTCAGCCGCACCCTGGGAATCCAGCGCATGCAGGGCACGCTGCTGGGGGCCGTGATCGTGGCGATTCTTTATCCAACCATGGGCCATATCCTGCCCCTGCCGATCGGCGCGGGCCTGGCCCTGGCCTGCGCCCGGCTGTTCGGCGGCTCCCTGGGGCTTCATTCCGGCTACAAGGTGGCAGGTTTAGTTGTTGCCATGGGCTGGACGGTGCATGCCCAGGCGCTTCCCACCTGGCTGCCCAATCGCCTGCTGGTGACCCTGATCGCCGTGCTGCTGGCCTGGCTGGCGGTGGCAGCGTTCTGGCCCAGTCGCGCCCTTGATCAGCGTCAGCAGCTCTCGCGCCAGCTGTATTTGGGCTTCGCTGAGGCCCTGCGGGAGCGAGCTCTGCAACTGGAGCAGGAGCGTGAGAGCGACGCCGCCGATCGCCTTGAGCGTCGCAATGCCCTGCTGTCGATGCTGCTGCAGCTTCAGAGCCAACGGCCTGATGCCGAAACAGAACTGGCCAATGACGGACTCGGTGAGCGGTTCGGTCGGCTCTGGGATCTGCAGGAGCAGCTGCTCAGCAGCCTGATCGCCAGTTACCGCACCCTGCTGCGGCTGCCGATGGTCCCGATGGCGGGAGCGAGCCTGACCCGTCTGCTGGCGGCCGAGGTGGCGGGGCTGCGGGCCGTGGCGGACCGGCTCGATCTCTGGAGCCGGCACTGGCCTGAAAGCGGCTGGATGCGGCAACCGGCCAATCCGGTCAACAGCCTCCGAGTGGCGCTTGATGAACTGGAAACTGCCGAGGAGACGGTTTTCGGCGACGCTGAGGCCAACCGGGTGCTGATGACCCGTTCCGGTGGCCGTCGGGCCGTGGCCTGCCAGCAGCTTTTGAACAGCGCCATCACCTTTGAGGCGGATTGGAGGGCTGTGCCCTGAGAGGCTGTTGCAGCCGCTGTGGATACCTCGACAGGAGCTTGTCAGCTGTCCAGAAAGCCTGTGAAGCCCGGGTTGCGGCGAGCGGCAAGGCCATCCCATGGGCTGTTCAGCTATTTCAGCAGCCTCCTAGTGTGCCGTCCCGGAGATGCGCGAGCAAAGTCTTTGTAGCTTTTCAAAGATCGAGTCCGCTGTGGCGGTCCAGATGAATGGAGCGGTATTTTTGTTGTAGGCCGCGACAAACTGCTCGATTTTGGCGATCAGCTCTTTGACACTGG
>JBAPUA010000159.1:0-36250 GCA_049282435.1 Cyanobium sp.
TGCCAGCCGGTTCAGCGCGTGACTCGAATCAGCAAAGGCTTGTTGGTGTGGGCGGATCCATCAGGGTCGGTACGCGTCACCTGCTGTTTGCTCTGTAGCTGAGCTGGGCTGCGATTGCGATCTGGCAGTTCAGATGGTGGGGGCTTCCCCAGGCGCGAGTGCCATGACACAGGAGCCACCAACCTCAGCACGATCGTTGACGAGCAGCCGCTCATCATTGCCGGTCCTTTGTCCTGTGCAGAACCCCGGCTATCCAGATGTCCGTGGGTTCTGGGTGAATTCGGTCATGTCTAAGCTGTCGGTTTGGGATGTTTCAGCTCTTGAGCTGTTTGTCCCACCACGTTTCTTCGCGTGGCAGGACTGGGTGCCCTCTTTCCCTTCCGGCTGTTCAGCGACAGCATGCTCGTTCCCCCTTGCCGTGCGAACCTTTTCAAACCAGACGTCTTGAGCTTCTGCTCGGTTGAAACAGGCCCGGGTTACGGGTGCTGTTCAGACCATCGAAGCAGCAGCCCATGCCACAGCGCAGATGCCTAGCGATGGGGTCCATCATTCGAGAAGCGAGTCGTTTAAGTCTCCGTCCCGGATTCCGGAAAGTGGTCAGGCCCCTTTGGTGGGCCTATCGCCTTTGGCTGCGTGCCGATTGCGTCGATCTGAGCGCTGCTTTCGCTTACCACACATTGCAGTCGTTTTTCCCGGCGCTGTTGATCGTGCTGTCGGTCCTTTCAAGAGTGCTGGGCCGTAATCAGGATTTGCTGGCCAGGGTTCAGCAGCTGGTGGCCCAGGTCCTACCCCCAGCGAGCATGCCCATGTTTGAGGTGACCCTGGCTCGCTTCACCCGTCAGGGCCTGGGTGCTGGGGTGCTGGGTGTGGTGCTGCTCGTGCTCAGTGCCAACAACATCTATCTCACCTTGCAACGGGGGGCCGATCGGCTCTGGTGGAATCGCCCTTTCGGTTTGGATGGACTGCCTTGGCAGGAGATTGTGCGGAGGTTTGTGTTGTTGCGCCTCAAGGCCTTTGTGCTGCTGCTGTTGGTCTCCTTGCTGATCCTGGCCGACCAACTGATCAGCAATTTGCGTTTCTTTGGTTTTAAGATTTTGTGGCAGTGGACGATGGCGGCCTTACCCCAGCCTTTCCATTGGTTGATGTCGGTCTCCAGCGGCGTGGACGTGCTGATCTCTTTGGGTATCGGTTGCCTCAGCGCGTTGATTCTTCTCTGGTTGTTACCGTCCCGGCCCGTTCGTCTGCGACCCTTGATGCTGCCGTCCGTGCTGGTGGGCTCGGCTCTCACCCTGCTCAACCTGCTGCTGGGTCGCAGCCTGGTGGCCATGGGGCTGCGGTTCCAGGCCTATGGCGTGGTCGGGGCGGTGTTGGTGCTGACCCTGTGGGTTTGGTTGGTGGGGGTGATCCTGTACTACGGCCAATGCCTTGGCGTGGTGCTGGCAGGCCCGGTACCGGGGGGGCGATCCACACCGCTGCCACCCTGAGCACCTCTGCCCCTGACAGGTCAGGATGGAGGGAACGTCTCAGCCGCAGCGATGCTCAAGATGCTGCCCTTTCTAGGTTCCGGTCAGGATCGCCCCGGCCGCATCCGTCCTCTGGTCGCCAGCCTGGCTCTTGTCTGCACGGCTGTCGGTGCTGTGGTGGTCATCGGCTTCACCACCCTGGCCCTTGTTCCTCTGCTGTTTGCCGTTGGCGTTGTCAGTGCCTGGTTGCTGGCGCTGCTGCTGCTTGGTTGGGCCGGCATTGAAGGTCTGGCAGCGCTGGAGCGCTGGTTTGAGAACGACTCCCGCTTCCAACGCTGATGCAACGCTCCATTCCCTGGTTCTGGATTGTGGTCGGCGGGCTGCTGTTGCTGGCCCCAGGGGCCATCGGCAGGCTGCTTCTGGACCTGGCTGAAGGCCTCACCTTCCTGCTGGTGGTTCTGCCCTTGCTGTTGGGTGGAGCCGGTTTGATTGCCTGGCAGGTGTTGAAGCGCCGTCTGCATACGTGCGAGGCCTGTGGTGTCTCCAGTTTCGCTAGTGAAGTCTGTCCAGCCTGCGGCACGATGTACGCCGTGGATCCAGGCAGTTCCATGGATTCCGCGGCATCCCCGGCGATTGATGCCCGAAATGTCACGATTACCGTGGATGCGGTGGAAGTACTACCCCCTACCGATCGTCCGTAGCTTCAACGCCGCGAGTGGGTGATCCAGACCAGATTCTGTTTTGTTTGCTGCTGCAGCAAAGACGATGGTCGTGATGTTGTCAGACTCTGGGATTTCTGGATTTTTGAGTGCGATCCATCCACGATCCGGTCTTGGGGGCGTGGATGGCTTGACGACATTGTCCTGCTGTCACTGTGAACAGTGACTGGCTGTTGGGGGTCCGTGTTGCGGGGGCCTGGGTCGATTGCCTGCCAGGGGTGCCTCAGCTTCAGGTGGAGAGTCCCTGGCGCTGTAGTTCGGTCAGGCGTCGTTCGCGCAGATGCAGAAACAACGGAGCTCCGAAGGCAAAGGCGATTGTGACGCAACTCAGCAGAACCCAGCCCAGCCCCCTCATCTTCAGCCGTCGGCTTTCGATCACCATCCAGATCGTCACTGCGGTGGCGCCGACGGCCAGATCCCTGCTGAGGAACTGGGAGGCTGGATTGGCATTGGCCAGGGCGATGAACTGTCCCAGATCGAAACCCGATCCGTAGGTTTGGATGAAATCCCAGTTGGCGAGCCAGGGGAAGATCCCACCGGCCATGCTCAGCACCAGATAGGCCCAGGCGAGGGTGGTTATGCCAGGGCCTTCGTCGGGTATTGGCTCTGGATGCGATTCTGCGGGGTGCGACGACCGGGTATCGGGATTCAACTCTGGGTTCATGGTTGGTAGGGCCGCGGTGCTGTGTCTGGCTGTTCCGGATCCCATTGCATCACGTCCTGCTCGACCTGCTCCAACAGACTTTCACAGCGATTCGCATAGCTCTGCGCCCGCTCATAGAGGCCGGCCATCGCTTCGATGTCAAGATCGGTAGCCTGCAGCTGGGCCAGGCAGAGTTCCAGGGCTGCCTGGGCCTCCCGATAGCTGAGTTCGGCGCTGATGTCAGCCTGCTCCTGCGCTGGTTCTGGAGCTGGCTTGCCCTTGGCATTTGAGGCTGGTCGCTCTCGCTTGGCTGGTGAGGGCATGGGGGTTCGGGATTGGTTCGCAAGGGTCGGGCTTGGAGGCGGTCCTGGACGTTGGTGGGCTGAGTCAGGCTTGGAGGGCGGGATGATCAGGCCGGCCCCCTCTTCGCTTGCGGTTCAGCGGCTGCCGGGGTCAGCAGTCGCTGGCGCACTTCTGCGGTCAGGAGCCCATCGGCCAGCTCGACGGTGATCCGTTCGCCTGCGGCGACCGCTTCGATTGAGCGCAGCAGTTTCCCCCGTTCATTCCGGACCAGGGCGAAGCCCCGCTCCAGCAGATGGCGGGGTGAGAGGGCCTGGAGCAGGGCCCGCTGTTGCCGCAGCCACTGTCGCTGCTGTTCGAGCAGTTGGCTGGGATGCAGAGCTTCCAGCCTCTGGCGATCGCGGGCCAGGTGCTGGCGCGCTGCCTGCAGGCGCAGGTTCAGCAGCTGGCCCAGATGGCGCCGGTGCTGGCCCAGGGCCACGCGTTCCGCCTGACGATCCGGTAGCAGGGCCACCACAGCGGCGGTCGGTGTGGCGGCGCGGTAGTCCGCCACCAGATCGGCGATCGTCGTGTCGTCCTCATGGCCGAGACCGCAGACCACCGGCAGCGGACAGGCGGCCAGGCAACGGGCCAGCGCCTCGCCGTCGAAGACAGCCAGATCTTCGCGGCTGCCGCCGCCCCGGGCCAGCACGATCGCGTCCAATTCCAGTGTCGTAGCCCGTTCGCCCAGGCGTTCAATCGCCTCTCGGATCTTCGCTTCCACCGGCCCCTGAACCGGGATGGGCACCACCAGCAGACCGGTCGCCGGCCAGCGTTCCCTCGCGGTGCGCAGCATGTCGGCCAGGGCGGAACTGGGCACGCTGGTCAGCAGTGCGATGCGCCGGGGCCAGGCGGGCAGGGGACGCCGGCGTTCGGGATCGAACAAGCCTTCCGGTGCCAGCACGGATCGCACCTGCTCGAACTGGCGCAGTACCGCTGTCAGGCTGGGCCGCAGATCGAGGATCTGAACTGTCAGCCGAGCCTGGGCCGCCCAGAAGTTGAGCCTGCCGACCACCACCACCCCATCGCCCTCCTCGGGGATGAAGCTGAGTTTCTGAAGCTGGGAGGCCCAGATCACCGCTGGGATCGAGGCCTGGCCATCGGTGAGGGTCAGCCAGAGATGGCCCTTCTTCAGCTGGGGGCGACTGACTGTGGCATCGACCAGAAACCGGGGCGCAAAGCCACGCTCCAGCAGGCTGCCGATCGCCTCGTTCAGTCGGGCGACGTCGTAGCGGGGCAGGGCACCGTTGGGCTGGAAGGTGCTCACGGGGCGGTCCCGCTCATTGGCTGAGCTGGCGATACTGCAGCCACCAGTACAGGCTGAGGCTGCCGGCCACCAGGGCGATGCCGCGGCCGATCGGATGATCGACGCGCACCAGCCCGATGCCGGTGATCACCAGGGCCGTGCTGAGCAATCGAGCTCCGTCACGTCGGTTGCCGGCGAAGAAGCGGAGGGGGCGGGTCACTCGGACCAGGCGGTCGGAGTCCAAGCCTACGGGCCTGTTGTGCCTGGATGTTCTGTGGATGCAGCAGCAGGCCCCGCGGCGAGTGCGCTCCGATTCCGGGATGAGCGGTCGGCCTGGGTCCCCGGCTGGATGCAGAAAGGAGTGCCATGGGTCAGTAGCAATGTAATTGTTCTGAAGTCAGTCGCCTGCAATTGTCTTCTTTCTCCAGATTGCTGGGGCTTTGTTTCGATGCTTGTCCATGATTCGGTCGATTGATGTGTTCATCTTTCCTCGGATTTTCCATGCCGCAAAGGTGGCCAGCGCAGCCTGATCCTGAAAGGAGCCAGGGCAGGGCTGCTTCAAAGTTTCCGGTTTGCCAGGTGGCGTTGCGATCTGACTTCGGCCCTGGCTCTGAGCAGCCAGTTGTGGCAACGGCCAGGCGTGTCGCTCAGGAAGGACCAACCTCATCAGTAGCGACCTTGGATCAGCCCTGGGAGCCAGGAGGTTGCACTGCTCGCTGATTGATGGCTGGCACATGCGCTGTTGTTGTTGGAACTTTGCCCACTGGAAGTCGCGCTCTCGATGATCGCTCTGTGTTTCCAGGTCGCAAGTTCTTTGCTTAACAAGGCCCCCAGTGGGGGGGATCCGGACGGATCAAGTTGGTTCGGAGTTTCCAGACCTGCCGGCTGGATTGTGCTGCTGTGAGCCCTGACTCGGTGAAACTTGCGTTCCAGGAGAGCATGGATAATGGCGTGTGATCTTGCGCTGAATTTCTGCCCGGAAGCTGGATCTTGAATTGGTACAATGTTAAGAATATCTTGAATCTTGGTTTTGAAGTGCGTCTCTGGTGATTCCGCAAACGATGCTCACCATGCTGGAAGGCCCGGATTTCTCGCGTCGGTGCGGACTGTTTTGCAGTGATGTGGATGCCGATGAAATCGTGAAGCTGGTAGCTATTGGCTAAGGAAGCCCAGGGAGACCATATTTTTTACGGTTTTGTTTCCTGAAAACCCTTGCGGGGGGCGCGCCATATGTCAATTGGCCGTTGCCCGGATCTTGAAAGTCTCCCTGGCTTGCCGATTTAAATTTCTGCAAAACAAGACTTAAGGTATTGATTCGAATGCCGATGAAAACCATTGTTTAAAATATAGAGTCACTCACGGCGACTTGATCTCAGTCTGAATCGAATAAGTTCACTCGGCGACGGTGGTCGCCAACATCATCAGTGTGATCAGTGAAGTTATGGACAATTCTGATGGTGAGTGACTTCTGGCTTGTTGCGGCTGTCGTGGCACCGAGTGGGCATGACCCATCCCGGCGATGTGACCGGATCGATCTGAGCAATGTTGCGCTTGAACTGGTGTTGATGGAGTGGGCACGTTCGGAGCAGGTCACTCCAGTCCCATATCCGGGGCAGACGTTCGCTGGTTGAGCTGGCAATCTGTAGAAGATCCCGGTAGTGATCGGCTTTCTGGAGTCCACTGGTGGTCTACGCCGACCAGCCCAATCCCCTGGTGAGCAAGCTCCAGCGGAATCTCAGCGTCCGCAAGGAACGGGCGGGACCTGGCGCAGCCCCGCCCGGAGGGCACTTCAGCCCAGGCCGATCTGGGCCAGAATCCCCTGACCAGTCAAGACTTCAGTGGCCAGTCCGATCACGAAGCCGAGCATGGCCAGGCGACCATTCCAGGTTTCGGCGAAGTTTACAAAACCAAAGCGAGGCTGGGAAGCGTTGGTCACGGAAAGAAGCGCAGGAGCCCGATGATTGTAACGTTTCCTGGAGATCCGTTGACGGCGGGCGCCGTCGCGCTTCCTGGTATTGGCGTTTGGTGGCGTTTGGTGGCGCTGAAGTGGTGGTCGGCGTCGCTGAAGTCCCGGATGTCTCTCCTGTCGGCTCCCCCCGGCAGCGATTGCAGGCCCAGCTAGCGGCCCAGCTGCCGGCCCATCCGGAGCTGGTCCTGGTCACGGATCTCGATGGCACCCTGCTGGCTGGTCCAGCCCCCTGGCGCCGGTGGTTGTATCGCTGGCTGGCGCTCGAGCGCCATCGCGTTCTGCACGTGTTCAGCACGGGCCGAGATCTGCGCTCGGTGGCTCGCGTGCTGGCGGCCGAGCCCGAGCTGGGGCTCGCCGCCCCCCATCTGGTCATCAGTGATGTGGGTTGCACCGTCGCCTGCGGGCTGAGCCTGGAGCCCCTGCCCCTGGCGGTCGATCCGATCGAGGCGCGCTGGCGCGGTTTGCCGGAACGGCTGCTGCCCCAGCTGGCGCTGATTCCCGGTGTGGCCTCCGAGCCGGAGACCGCCGATCGCCGGCTCGCCTACCGCGTCGATGTGGAGGCGCTCGATTGCAGCCTGCTGCGCGAGCTTGAGATCCATGGCGTGGATTGCCTGGTTTCCGGCGGTCGCTATCTCGATGTGCTGCCAGCCGGCGTGAACAAGGGCAGCACCCTGCTCTCCCTGCTCGATTGGCTGGAGGTGCCGCCGGAACGGGTGCTGACGGCCGGCGACAGCCTCAACGACCTCGCCATGTTCGAAACCGGCCTGGCTTCGGTGATGGTGGCTAATGCGGAGCCCGATCTGGTGGCCCAGCTGCCCAGGCTGCCGGCGACCTATCAGGCCCGGGCCGAAGGCTGTCAGGGGATCGTTGAAGGGCTGCATCATTTCGGCTTCTCGTCCCTGCTGGGGGGAAGGACTGCCGGCCGCGGCGCGCGTGACTCGGCGGGATCGCCCAGTGGCTCGTCGCGGCGTGGGCACGAAGCGGCCGCCGAGGAGGCCTCCGGCTGAGGGTGATCAGGGCTGTTGCGCTGGGCTGGGCGCGCGACCGGACTGAGGTCCCGGTCGCCTGCCCGCCGCTGCTGGGGCGGATGCCGTCTGGGCTGTCCCGGCCAGCTGCGCCCTGGAGAGAGCCGCCTTGGTGAGAGGGGTGGCGATGCCCTGGCGGGGGTCTTCGGGCCACGGATGTTTCGGATAGCGCCCCCGCAGTTCCCGCCGCACTTCCCCGTAGCCGCTGTCCCAGAAGCGGCCCAGATCCTGCGTGATCGCCGCCGGTCGTCCGGCGGGTGAGAGCAGTTCCAGGGTCAGGGGCAGCCGGCCCTGCAGCAGCCGGGGAGTGTCCTGGCAGCCGAACATCTCCTGCAACTTCACCGACAGGAGCGGCCCCTCGCTGCCGTAGCGGATCGGCAGGAACCGTCCCGAAGGCACCTGCAGGGTCGTCGGCAGCAGGATCTCCAGCTCCTGGCGTCGCTGCCAGTCCAGGTCTCCCCAGAGGGCTTCGCTCAGGTTCAGCCCCTGCAACTCCTCGGCACTGCGGCGGCCTTGCAGATAGGGCGCGAGCCAGTGTTCCAGGGTGGCGTGCAGATGTTCGGGGGAGCGATCGAGCCAGGGCGGCCCCAGCAGTCGGTGGGCCAGCTCCAGCCGCTGGCGCAGCTCCCGGCTGTGCTCGCACCAGGGCAGGGCCTCCAGGCCCAGCTGCTGCAGGCCCCCCAGCAGGGCTTGCTGAATCGCCTGTTCCTCGGCTTCGGGCCAGGGTTGGCGCTCCAGCACCAGCGCTCCCAGGCACAACAGCTGCTCGCAGCGCACCCGCCGGGCCCTGCGATCCCAGACAGCCTGTCGCAGCCATTCCCCTTCGCTCTCCGCCAGCTCAGTCAGCAGCCCATCGCCCAGGGGCACCGCCAGCATCACCCTCGCCTCCGGGCCCTGGTCGTCCAGAGCGGCAATCGCCAGGGCCCGGCAACCGCCCAGGGGGTCATCGGCATGGAGCACGGCACCCCGCCCGCCGCGCATCAGCAGCCGGCCATCGCCGCCGCCACGGTTCAGGGCCACCCGTTCGGGATAGGCCCAGCTGATCAGGCGGGCGGCGATGGCGTCGACGCTCTGTGGCGACGGCGCGGCCGGGACGGCAGGCGCGCTGTCCCGGGGGAAATTGGAGACGCCCGACCGCAGCTGACGCCGCAGCTGGGCTTTGAGCTGGTTCATCTGGCGGCGCTGCTGCTCGCGTCCATCCCCTTGGCTGTGGGACAGCCAGTCAAGACGTCGCAGCAGGTCGCAGCCGACCTCGCGACGATCGAGCGGATCCCGTTCGCTCAGCAGCACCGCCAGGCTGCAACCCAGATCCAGCCAGCCCCGCTCCTCGGCCAGCAGCAGCATGTGGGCCAGGCGTGGATGCAGACCAAGGCGGGCCATGGCCAGGCCATGGGCGCTGATCCGGCCGTCGGCCGTAAGGCCGCCAAGGTGCTGGAGCAGCCTCCGGGCTTCCTGCAGCCCCGCCTCAGACGGCGGGTCGATCCAGGCCAGGTCTTGTCCGAGCCCCGCCCCCCAGGCGGCCAGCTGCAGGCAGATCGGCAGGGGATCCACCTCCAGCAGTTCCGGCGTGTCCTGGCTGGGACGGCGTTGCTGCTCCGCCGCTGACCACAGCCGCAGGCAGCGGCCCGGGCCCAGTCGACCGGCCCGACCGCGGCGCTGTTCGGCGCTGGCCTGGCTGGCGGGAACGGTGATCAGGCCATCCATGCCCGTGGCCGGATCGAAGCGGTTGCGCCGGCTCAGGCCGCTGTCGATCACCTGCCGCACGCCTGGGATCGTCAGGGAGCTCTCGGCGATGGCGGTCGCCAGCACGATTTTGCCCGCGGCTCGGCGGGCCGGCGCCATCGCCTCCATCTGGGCCTCCAGGCTCAGCTGCCCATGCAGCAGCACCAGCTCAGGCTCCTGGCCCCAGTCCGTCGCCCCGATCGCCCGCTGACTCGCCAGCAGTTCCCGCTGTCCTGGCAGGAAGACCAGCACGGTCTCGGCTTTGTGGCGCTGATCCAGCCAGTGGCTCTCCAGGGCCCGCACGACCTGACGGTCGAGCCGCTCGTCCGGGCGGGGCGCCTGATGTTGCACCTCCACGGGCCAGCTGCGCCCCGGGCTGTCGATCACTTCCGCCCCATCGAGCCGCTCCGCCAGGGGGGCCAGATCGAGGGTGGCCGACATCAGCAGCAGGCGCAGATCGGGGCGCAGCAGCAGCCTGGCCTGACGCAGCAGGGCCAGGGCCAGATCGGTCTCGGCGGCGCGTTCATGGAACTCGTCGACGATGACGCAGTCCACTCCGGTCAGCTCCGGATCGGCCTGCAGTCGCCGCAGGAACAGACCCGGGGTGACCACCTCCAGCCTGGTGGCGGCTGAGGTGCAGCTCTCGAGCCGAACGCTGTATCCGACCACGCCGCCCAGGGGTTCCCCCAGGGCCAGGGCCAGGCGGGATGCGGCATGGCGGGCGGCCAGCCGTCGCGGTTCGAGCATCACGATGCGCGCCTCGGGCCCCAGGCTCTGCAGCAGGGTCAGGGGCACCCGGGTGGTTTTGCCAGCCCCGGGGGGGGCCTGCAGCAGCAAGGTCGAACCCGGCATTGTCAGAGCCGTGCGGATCGCGCCGAGCTGGGCCTCGATCGGCAGGCTTTCGGTGCTCAAGGCAGGCCGGGGCGCAACTCAGCGGACGTGGCGAATGCCATCGACCGGGTGGTAGGCCTCACCGGTGGTCTCCTCGTAGACGATGGCAGGCAGGCCGGTTTCGAACATGGTCTGCAGCGCTTCCTTGAGATAGGGGTTCCAGCCGCCGGTGCTGACCTTGCCGTGGCGCACGGTCCAGTCCCAGGTGCCCTGCAGATCCCGGGGAATGCGGCCTTCCCGGTCTCGTCGCGCCACCAGATCCTGGGATTCGACGATGCCCACCAGAATTGGATCCTTACCGTAGGAGGGGGTGAGACTCAGTTCCAGGCGGATCGGATCGTCCTTGATCAGCTTCAGCCGGAAGCGGGGCGGCAGCTTGAGGGCGTTGAGCACCGCAGCCACGATTCGGGTCCTTTGATCCACCATCAACCTCCGACGGAGTGCGTGTTCGTAGCGCTGAGCCTATTCAGCGATGGTGCGCCCGGGTCAGCCGATCAACCGATGTCCTCAGGACGCACCGGCTGTTCATTGTCTCCGCTGAACCGGACTGTCAGCAGGTCTTCGCGGGTCAGTTGTCCTTCGGCATCCAGCAACTCAGGATGAATGGTGAGCCGGCCGGTGCGATCCGTGGCGCTCGCGACTGAGGGCTGGCTGGCTGGGGCGATGGACTGGCTGGAGGCCGATCCCAGGTCGCCGGGTCGGGGCACGGCTTGGAATCCCTGGGCCATCACGCGAAAGGCCTGCCAGAGGAGCGCCAAAAAACAGGCTCCGTAGAGCAGGGGAATCAGTTGGGAGACGTAGGTGGGCATGGCGAGGGACGAGCCAGGCTGGCGGAAGGTCCGAGATGAACTGGCCGCATCCAGTCCATCATCACCCCTGAGGCGAGGAGCTGGACGCCAGCATCCAGGCCCACAGCGTCGTGCAGGCAGCTCCGAACGCAAGGAAGGCCAGAAGCAGATGACTGGTGTCCATGGCTCGATAAGAAACTTTACAAAGCATAGGTGGTCCGCCCCGGTCTGGTCGGTTTGCCTCCCCTTCCCCGGGGTGTCCCGTGCTGACTACGGTTCGTTTTCCGTCTCCATCACTCCGATGTCCCCCATCCGCGCCCTCTCCCGCGGCGTCGTCGGCCTGGCGGCGGCGGCCCTGGTGGTGTCGCCCCCCGCCCTGGTGCCGGTGGTGCGGGCCCAGTCCTTGGCCAGTCCGGCCGCCGTCGCTCTGGGCCGCCAGTCGTTCGTGGCCGCGGCCGTGCGCCGGTCCGGGCCGGCGGTGGTCACGATCGACACCGAGCGCACGGTGGCGACTCAGGCCGGCGCTGGCGGCGTCCCCCGGGGACTGCTCAGTGATCCCCTCTTCCGCCAGTTCTTCGGACTGCCCCAGATGCCCTCCCCGCCCGCCCAGCGCACCGTGCGGGGCCAGGGCAGCGGCTTTGTCTTCCAGTCGGATGGACTAATACTCACCAATGCCCATGTGGTCGATCGCAGCGATCGGGTCATGGTGGGCTTCCAGAATGGCCAACGACTGGAGGGCAAGGTGGTCGGCATCGATCCGATCACCGATCTCGCGGTGGTGCGACTGGCGGGGGGAGGTTCCTGGCCCGTCGCGCCCCTGGGCAACTCCGATGGTCTGCAGGTGGGGGACTGGGCGATTGCCGTGGGCAACCCCTTCGGCCTCGATCACACGGTCACCCTGGGGATTGTCAGCAGCCTCAATCGCAATGCGGGCAAGCTCGGGATCACCGACAAGCGCTTCGATCTGATCCAGACCGATGCCGCGATCAACCCCGGCAACTCGGGCGGGCCACTGCTCAATGCCGACGGTGAAGTGGTGGGCATCAACACCCTGGTGCGTTCGGGTCCGGGGGCCGGCCTCGGTTTTGCGATCCCGATCAACCGTGCCCGAGCCATCGCCCAGCAGCTGGTGGCCAGCGGCAAGGTCAGCCATCCGATGATCGGTGTTGGCCTTGACATGGTGCGCACCAGCCAGGGAGCCGCCGCCGCAGGGGCCCTGATCGTCAGCATTCAGAGCGGTGGTCCCGCGGAGCGGGGGGGGCTCCGGCAGGGGGATGTGATCGTGGCGATGGCCGGCAGGCCGGTGCGCTCTCCCACCGATGTGATCAGTGTGGTGGAGGCAGCCGGCGTCGGCATTCCCCTGCGGATCGAGGTCGAACGAGCCGGGGTGCAGCGGCAGTTTGAGGTGGTGCCCCTGGATCTGGTGTTGCCACGCTCCCGTTGACGTTCGAACGGCGGGCCCTGCCAGGAGTTGCTGACCGGGGCCGGGATCGATTCAGAGAATATCGGGGCTCCGCAGGCTCTGGTCGGGCATCAGGGCATCGAGGGCGGCGGGATCGAGGGCCAGTTCACCGCTGAAGCGAGGTGCTCCCCCGAGTTGTTGTCGCATCACCCACTGGGTGGCGGCCTTCTGGCTGTGCCAGGCCTGGAGCAGTTGCTTGGCCAGACCCCTCAGGGCCTGGGCATCGACCGTGGCATCAATGGCCCGGGTCATGCGCTCGAGTTCGAATTTCTGGCCAAGGCTGAGGGCGAGAGGTTCGGACATGACGGGAAACGCGATGGAACGTGGTCGATGAACCGTCCCAAAGCTACAAAGTGTTTCAAGGGGCCACGTATCGAAAGCAACAGCCTTATGGATCGCGTCAGCAAATCAAGGCGCGGCAGGGCTCTTGTGCCTGCCGGATGTCAGCTGATGCCCGCAATCCTGGTTCCGCTGGCCAGTCAGGGGCTGTCCGGCGTCGTGGCAGGTGCCGTCAGCGCTGGCGTGGTGCCGAGCCGCTGGGCGATCTGAGCCAGGTTTCCAGTCGTCCCGGCTGAGGGTGGGCGCCAGCCCCCTGCTAGGCCTTGCCGGCCTTGGTCTTGCGGGACTGAGCCTTGCGGGCCTCTTCCTTGGCCTGCTGTTTGAGCCGGTTGGCCTCCCGTTTGCGCTCCTGTTCCCGGCGCGCCTCATCCTGGTTCGCCGCGTCCGATTCTTCGCGTTTCTTCTCGAGGTAGTAGGCGTAGTCGCCCCGGTACAACACCAACTCGCCGTCGCCCAGTTCGACGATCTTGTTGGCCACCCGGCCGATGAAGTAGCGGTCGTGGGAGACGATCAGGGCGGCCCCCTCATACTCCATCAGGGCGTCCTCCAGCATCTGTTTTGCCGGGATGTCGAGGTGGTTGGTGGGCTCGTCAAGCACCAGCAGATTGCAGGGGGTCAGCAGCATCAGGGCCAGGGCCAAACGGGCCTTTTCGCCCCCCGAGAGCTTGCCCACCTCCTTGAAGACGGCGTCGTTGCTGAAGCAGAAGCTGCCCAGCAGCGAGCGCACCTGGGTCTGGGTCCAGTCCGGCACCGCCTCGAACAGGGTGTCGATCACGGTCTTGCTCAGGTCGAGGGCTTCGGCCTGGTTTTGCTCGAAGTAGCCGGCAATGACGTTGTGCTCCCCCAGGCCCGCCGTGCCCTCATCGGGTGACTCCATGCCCATCACCAGACGCAGCAGGGTCGATTTGCCGGCGCCATTGGGCCCGACAAAGGCGATGCGATCGCCCCGCTCCACCTCCAGCTGGCAGCCCAGGAACAGGATCTTGTCGCCGTAGCTGTGGGTGAGGTTGTCGATCACCGCCACCTGCCGCCCGCAGCGGGGAGCCGGTGGGAACTGAAAACGGGGTCCGCCGACGCTGTCCACCGGCGCCTCGATTCTCTCGACCTTGTCCAGCAGCTTCTCGCGGCTCTTGGCCTGGGTGCTGCGGGTGGCGCTGGCCCGGAAGCGGTCGATGTAGGCCTGCTGGGCACTGAGTTCCTTCTGCTGGCGCTCAAAGGCGGCCTGGCCGGCCTCGCGCTCCAGGATCTTCTGCTCCAGGTGCTGGCTGTAGTTGCCGAGGTAGGTGCGGGAGATGCCCCGTTCCGTCTCGACGATCTGGTTGCAGACGCGATCGAGGAAGGCCCGGTCGTGGCTGATCACCACCAGGGGGACGGTCTGGCCGCGCAGGTAATCCTCCAGCCACTGGATCGTCTCGACATCCAGGTGGTTGGTGGGTTCGTCAAGCAGCAGCAGATCCGGCTCCTGCAGCAGAATCTTGCCGAGGGCGATGCGCATCTGCCAGCCGCCGGAGTAGTCGGCCACCAGTTGCTCCGCTCCGGCGATCGTGAAGCCCAGGGTGGGCAGCAGCCGATCGATGCGGGCATCGAGTTCGTAGCCGTGCAGGGCTTCAAAGCGGGTCTGCAGGTTGCCGAGCTCCTGGATCAGGGCGTCGAGATGATCGGCATCGGCGGCGGCCCGTTCGCTGCCCATGGCCTCCTCCACCTGTTGTTGGCGGTTGAGCACCTCGGCCGCCTCGCCGAAGGCCTGGAACAGCTCGGCCCGCACCGTGCGGCGGGGATCGACGTCGAACTCCTGCTGCAGATAGACGATCCTGGGTGCCCCCTGTTTCACCACCTGGCCGCTGCTGGGCTCCTCCAGGCCGGCGATGATCCGCATCTGGGTGGATTTGCCGGCGCCGTTGACCCCGACCAGACCGATGCGGTCACCCGACTTGACCTCCCAGGTGACATCGCGCAGCACCTCTCCGGTGGGATAGATCTTGCCGATGCGTTCGAGGCGCAGCACGGGAGTGAGAAGGCCAGAATGACTTCATCATCCTCTGTCGGCAGGGTCCGGCAGACTGCAAGCTGGTCGTTGCAGCACGCCATCGGCATGGATCAGGAATGATCAAGCGCCTCGAACAGGTGGCCGCACTCGTCGTGGCGGCAGGTCTGGCGATCGTCAGCTACTGGCTGTTCTTCAGCTGGGCCCAGGGTGGGGCCCCGGGCGCTCGCCAGGAACGGCGCCACTCCCTGCTCCAACCGGCCTCACAGCCCGCCGCGGGCTTTGATCAGCCACTGACGGCTGGCGCTGTCGTCCGTGTTGACCAGGTGGGCGCGAACCTCTTCGGCGCTCACCGGCAAGCCCTCGGCGGCGCCGATCTCGACGATCCGTTCCAGGGCGCCACTGGGATCCTGCAGCGCCTGCCGGAACAGGGCCTGAGTGAGATCGCCATCGGCGCTGATGCGCCTGTAGAGCTCGGCGGCGTTGGAGCTGGTCATCGCGGCAGATCGACTCCCCTGACCTTATAAAAAGACGCTGCCGCCGGCCAGGGGGATGGAGGCTCAGGCGGCGGAGGGCCGGGTGGTTTCGTCGGTGTCGTTGGCGGAGGCGTCCTCCACGCTGCGGGCATCCAGGCAGAGCACCTTGCGCAGCTGGGCGTAATTGGCTGCCAGGGCCTGCCGGCCTTCCTGCTGGGCCCCGTATTCAGCTCGCTGCAGAACATGGTGCAGGTGGGTGAGCAGGTAGGTGCTGATCACCGCTGAGACCAGCACGTCGCTGTCTTCGGCCGTGCGACGGCGGTTGTCCTGGGGTTTGGCGCTGGAGTCACGGGTTGCAGCCTGGGCCTGGGTCTGGGGGGAGCGGGCCATGGTTTCGGACCGGCCTAGCAGCCGGAGAGGAGATGGAATGGCGAGAAAGAGGGAATGTGGGTCATCGGGATCGAGCAGGAGCGTCCCGAAGGCCCACTGGCATCCCCATGGGCCACAACTATACTTCTGGATACTACCCTTGACTAACTCTGTACACTCGTCAGTAGCCGAGCAAATTTCCGGCGCCGTGCCCACCCGTCAGACCTCATCGAGTGGACGTCCGAAGTCGCCTCGCATTCAGGTGGTCCTGCCCGAAGAGCTTTGCGATCGCCTGTCAGTGCTGGCGGATTCCGAATCCCGCACCGTCAGCAACATGGCGAAGGTGCTGATCCAGCAAGGGGTGGAGCGAATAGAGCGCAAGCAGGCCGATCGGGAGGAGCGCTCCGGCAGGACCGATCGCTTCCGCCAGGTTCTCGAACAGCAGCAGCGCGATTCCCCGCGGCGGTTGCGGGGTGCTCCGAGGCGGCTGCGGCTGCGGCGGCCGGCAGGGTGAGTGGAACACAGCCGGGATCAGTGATCGGAGGCGTTCGTCTCGGGTGATCCCCCCATTCAGCCCGGGGACATCCCAGCAAACAGCAGGCTGGGGTCGAGTCGGTTCGCCTGGACAGGACGCGACGATGCCCACGGGGTCGGCTGGCCGGCGCTGCGGTAGGCGCTGCAGTCCCGGTTCTTCAGCCTGAAGCATGGCCCGCCCCGAACTCTGGCGATAGTCGTACGGCCTCAGCCAGGAACGGCCGCCCGCACCCCCAGCAGGCTGGCCCGCGGCGCACCGGTCACCGAGGGCAGGGATCCCTTATGGCGGCGGTGATGCCACCAGGCCAGCAGCGCGAAGGCCAGGGCTTCGCGCTGCTCCTCGGCGATGCCCAGTTCGGCCAGGGGCCTGACCGCCATGCCGCGGCAGCGCCGCACCAGCTGGGTCATCAGGGTGTGATTGCGGGCCCCACCTCCGGCCACCAGCAGCTCCAGGGGGCGCGGACCCCGGGCCAGGTCTTGGGCCACCACCGCGGCGCTGAAGGCGGTGAGGGTGGCGAGGGCATCGGCGGCCCTGGTTGGCGCGGCCAGGGCCTGGATCTCGGCCAGGCGCCGCTCGAGGTCGGGGCGGCCGAACAGCTCGCGGCCGGTCGATTTCGGTGGCTGCTGACGGAAATAGGACTCCTGCAACCAGCGCTGGATCAGGGGCTCCAGCACCTGCCCCTGGCCCGCCCAGGCGCCGCCTGCGTCGAAGTTCAGCTCGCCATCGCTGAACTGTTGGGCCGCCAGATCCAGCAGGGTGTTGGCGGGGCCGCAGTCCCAGCCGAGCACATCCCGGTGGCGATCCGGCCCGGAAGCGGGGGGCAGCAGCGTCAGATTGGCAATGCCGCCGAGGTTGAGCAGGGCGCGCCAGCCGCCGATGCCGCCCAGCAGGGCTGCATCGGCGGCTGGCACCAGCGGGGCCCCCTGGCCAGCGAGGGCCAGGTCGGCACTGCGGAAGTCGAAGATCACCGGCTGCTGCAGCCGCTGGGCCAGCCTGGGCCCCAGCAGCAGCTGCCAGCTGGCGCCGATCCGTCCGGGCTCGGGGGGGCGATGCCAGACCGTCTGGCCATGGCAGCCCACCAGTTCGGCCTGGCCGGCGGGATCGCAGGCCCGGGCCGCCTCCACCTGGGCGTCGGTGACCGCTTCGGCCAGGTCCAGCCACCCCCGGGCCGGCAGGGACTCGCCCTGGCCGGCGGCCAGCAGCTGGTGCCGCAGCGGCTCCGAATAGGGGGTCGCTGCACTGGCCAGGATGCGCCAGCGGGGGCGAGAGGGCCGGCCGCGGAAGTCGGCCAGGACCGCATCGATCCCATCGGCGCTGGTGCCACTCATCAGGCCCAGAACTTTCATCGCCTCATCGCGAGGGAAGGGCCTCAAGAGCCTCGGAGCTGCCCATGACCACAAGCAGTTCGTTCTCCTGCAGCACCTGGGAGGCCGGTGGGTTCACGGTCAGCCGGTTCACCGGTCCGGCGGCCAGAACGCTGACATTGAAGGTCTTGCGCAGATTGAGATCCCGCAGCGACAGGCCCGCGAAGCTGGCGGGAACCCTGATTTCCTCGATGCTGTTGTGATCGTCGAGTCGCAGTCGCTCTAGCAGGTTGGGGCGCACCAGCTCCAGGCCGAGGCGACTGCCCTGCATCTTCGAGGGGAAAACAACCCGATCGGCCCCGACGCGGCGCAGCATCTTCTCGTGCAGATCACTGGTGGCCCGGGAGATCACCTGACGCACGTGACTGCCCTCGCTGTCGCGGACGATCAGGGTGGCGGTGATGCTGGCTTCGATCGGTTCGCTGATCGCCACCACCACCGTGCCGACATCCAGGGCGCCGGCAGCCCGCAACGCCTCTTCATCGGTGCAGTCCACCACCCGCGCTTCGATTGCCGGATCCTGCTGCCGCAGCGCATCAACGGCGCGCTGGTTGATGTCGATGGCCAGCACTTCGGCGCCGGCAGCAAGCAGTTCACGACAGACGGCGCTGCCAAAGCGGCCCACACCGATCACGCAGAAGCTGTTGGCAATCCGGTCAGCTCCGGCCTGCCAGTGCCACCAATTGGTCATCGCCGGATCAGCAACGGGTCGATGTCGGGCCGCAGGGCCGGGGCCCAGGGCCCGACGGGGCTCAGGCGTTGGGCTGGGGGGTCATGCGCAGATAGGGGCGGATCTCGGTCACACCCTTGGGGAACTTGGTGCGGGCTTCTTCGGTGGGAATCGAGGGCACGACGACGCAGTCTTCGCCGTACTTCCAATTCACCGGTGTGGCCACCTGGTGGTGATCGGTCAGCTGCAGGGAGTCGATCACCCGCAGAATCTCCTCAAAGTTGCGGCCGGTGCTGGCGGGGTAGGTGATCTGCAGGCGCAGCTTCTTGGCGGGATCGATGATGAACACCGAGCGCACCGTCAGATTGTTGAGCGAGTTGGGGTGGATCATGCCGTAGAGGTCGCTGACCTTCTTGTCGGCGTCCGCCAGGATCGGGTAGTCGACCGTGGTGTGCTGGGTTTCGTTGATGTCGCCGATCCAGCCCTTGTGGCTTTCCGCCGTATCAACGCTGAGGGCGATGGTCTTGACATTGCGCTTCTCCCATTCGGGGCGCAGGCGGGCCACCTCGCCCAGTTCGGTGGTGCAGACCGGTGTGTAGTCGGCGGGGTGGGAGAACAGCACCACCCAGCTGCTTTCGCCGAAGTCGTAGAGATTGATCGGACCGAGTTGGGAGTCCTGGGTGAAATCGGGGACGGTATCGCCGAGCTGCAGCACCATTGACCAGGGAGGGAATCAGCTGCTTGATGTTGGCACAGCCTCTTCTGGGCTGTGGCATGGCCCGCTGGGCCAGTGGCGCAGCCGCTCCCGCAGGTTCTGCAGCCCCAGGTCGGCGGTCGCCGAGACGAACAGCATGCCGGGCTCCAGGGCCCGGGCCCGTTCCAGTTCGCTGGCCGGGCAGCGGTCGATCTGATTGCCGATCACCAGTCGCGGCACCTGGGAGCCGAGCCCTTCCAGGATCGAGCGCACCGTGCGCAGCTGCTCCGGCCAGGCGGGATCGGCCAGGTCGACCACCAGCAGCAGACCATCGGCGTCGAGGGCCTCTTCGATCGTGGAGCGGAACGCCTCCATCAACTGGGCCGGCAGGGCCCGGATGAAGCCCACCGTGTCGGTGATCAAAAGGGGCTGATCGGCGCTGCCATCGGCGTCGATCAGGGTCAGGCGGCGGGTCGTGGGATCCAGGGTGGCGAACAGCTTGTTCTCCGCCAGCACCGCATCGGCGGCCGGCACCCGGGTCAGGGCATTGAGCAGGGAGCTCTTGCCGGCATTGGTATAGCCCACCAGGGCCAGGCGCCGCAGGCCCGTGCGGGTCTGGCGCAGGCGGGCCCGGTGCTCCCCGAGATGCTGCACCTCCCGCTGCAGCCGTTCGACCCGCCGGCTGATGGCCCGCCGATCCTTCTCCAGCTGGGTTTCGCCGGGCCCGCGGGTGCCGATGCCGCCTCCCTGCCGCGACAGGCTGAGGCCGCGGCCGCTGAGTCTGGGCAGGCGATAGCGCAACTGGGCCAGCTCCACCTGCAGCCGGCCCGCCCCACTGGCGGCCCGCTGGGCAAAAATGTCAAGGATCAGTTCACTGCGATCACTGACCGGCAGATCCAGCAGCCGCTCCAGGTTGCGGGCCTGCACCGGCGTCAGTTCCCGGTCGGTGACCACCAGATCGGCGTGCAGCCGGCGAGCTTCCAGGGCCGCCTCCTGCAGCTTGCCCTCGCCCCAGATGGTCAGGTGGCTCTCGCCGCTGCGGCGCTTCTGTTCGACGATTCCCACCGGCACGCCACCGGCACTGCGCACCAGGCCTTCCAGTTCGGCGACCTCGCGCCGGGCGAGCTGGGGGTCGCCGCCCACCTGGCAGAGCAGCAGCACCCGTTCCGGCCCCTGGGTGGCGCCGCTGCTGCTCTGGGTGGCGGCTGGCTCCGGCACCAGGCTGGCCGGATCCTGGAGGCAGAGGTCGGCCAGATCGCCCTGGGCCTCCTCGTGCCAGGGATTGTCCCCGTCGCCGGGGGTGAGCAGCAGCGCCTGCCACTGGCCGCCGGCGCCGGGTTGATCGGCATAGCGCAGCCACAGGCAGGGGGCCAGATCGAGCGCCACCACCGCCTCCTGGGGGCCGGGCAGCAGCGGCGCCGAGCGGCTGCCGCGCCGGCAGGTGATCAGCCGCAGCTCATGGCCCTGGCGACGTTCGGATCCGGGCAGCTTCTCGATCAGCCGCCCCGACTGCTCCAGATCTCCCACCCACAGCAGCCGGCACAGGCCCCGACCGTCCACCACCAGGCTGAGCGGTAGCTCCAGACCGTGGGATTCGGCCGCCAGACGCTGCAGGGTGAGCAGATCGGCGGTGGCATCGGCGGGATGGCGGCGATGGCAGAGGCGCTCCAGTCGCCGCTTCTCCGCAGGGCGCAGCCCAGCCGTGCGGCCCGCCAGGACGCCCTGTCTCAAGAGCGTTGCACGATCAGGCAGCGGATCCCCGCCGCCGCGGCGCCGGTCGCATCCTCGGGGCTGTCACCGATGTGCCAGGCCTGATCGGCCGACAGATCCAGGGCCTGTAGAGCCTGCTGGAAGGGTCGGGCCGAGGGCTTGGCCGCCCCGGCCCGGCTCGAGATCACCACCTGTTCGATCCAGCGGCTCAGTCCCAGGCCGCTCAGCAGGCCATGGAGGCGCTGGTCGAAGTTGCTGACCACCGCCAGCCGCAGCCCCTGGTCCCACCAGAGCTCAAGCTGGGCCGGCACGTCGTCATAGACCCGCCAGAGGTCGGGGTCGCTGAAGCGGTCGAAGAGGTTGCGGTGCAGGGCCGGCGGGCCAGGGCTGGCCCCGGCGGCGACCAGCACCGCGTCGATGCGCTGGGCCCACCACTGACGTTCGGCTCGTTCCAGTTCCTGTCCTTCCAGGCCGGGGAAGGCCAGCGCGGGGGCGGCTCGGTAGACGGCGGGGAACGCTCGGTCGATGGCCTCGGCCTCCACCTGCAGCCCATGGTTCGCCGCCAGGCTGGCGTAGGTGCTGCCGATGGAGCTGCGCAGTCCGATCAGGGTGCCCATCGCATCGAGGAGCAGGGCTCGGGGCCTGGGCCACTGGCCTGCTGGCAACGGTCCAGGGGAGGATGGGTCTGGCGTCATGGTTTCCAGTCGGCCAGCCAGCCAGCCGCCACCCGCAGGGTGTGGCTGAGCCCGGGCATGCGGCTGAGATAGGCCAGCTGGCGCAGCCGGAAGGCCGCCGGCCCCGCCAGGGTGAGTCCGGCGGCGGTCAGGCAGGCGTCGGCCCGACCGAGTGACAGCATCTCGCCCAGATCTCTCCACTGGAAGGTTTCCAGCGGCTCATCCGCCAGGGAATGCAGCAGGTTCGCGGCCAGCAAGGGAGCCTGCTGGAAAGCCACCTGGGCGTTGCCCGGCAGGGGGTGACCCTCGGGGCCCTCCAGGTGAGCCAGGTCACCGGCCACGAAGATGGACGGCTGACCGACCAGGCTGAGATTGCCTTCGCAGCGGAGCCGGCCGCGACGATCGCGCTGGGGTTCCGGTGTGATCAGCGGCGGCCGGAATGCGAGTCCAGCGGTCCAGATCACCCCGTCGATCGGCAGCAGTTCCTCGGCGGGTGGGTTGGCTCCTGCCTCGATATGCGGGCTCCGGCAGCAGAGGTGCAGTCGATCGGCATCGACCCGGGAGACGGCGGTGTGGGTGCGCAAGCGCACATCCCGTTGGCGCAGGGCCTTTTCCGCTTGCTCGCGACTGAAGGAGCGGGCCTGGGGCAGCAGGGTCGGGCCCTGCTCGATCAGCTCGATGACCGCGCAGCCCTGGGCCAGGTCCGCAAGTTTGCAGGCCAGCTCGACGCCGGTGGGGCCTGCCCCGACCACGGCCAGGCGCTGCAGCGGCCGGGCGGAGCGGCGCAGTTTCTCCAGCAGGTTCTGCAGGCGCTCCACGTCGTCCAGGGTGCGGAAGCCGAGGCTGTGAATGTCGGCGCCCGGCACGCCGAAGAACTCAGGGCAGCCCCCTGAGGCGATCACCAGGCGGCGATAGGCCAGGCTGTGACCACCGGCGGTCTGCACCAGCCCCTGGCTGGTATCGATCCGCTCGACCCGGTCCTGCAGCCAGCCCACCCCTTTGCCCGCCAGCAGGGCGTCGTAGCGGGGAGCGATCTCCCAGCGTCGCAGTTCGCCGCTGAGCAGCTCGTAGAGCAGGGGCAGAAACAGGAAGCGTTCCTGCGGCTCGATCAGCAGGATCGGCGGATGGCGGCGGGTCTCGGCCAGGGCCAGGGCGGTATAAAGGCCCGCGAAGCCCCCACCGACGATCACGATGGGAGCTCCGGCGGCGTTGCCGTCAGTGCCCCGATAGCTGTCACTCTCCATGGGGGAACCCTACCCAGCGTTGCCCTCAAGGGTGATGATGGTCTGATGCCTGCCCTTCCGGCCACGGGAAACCCCTCCCCCAGTTTGACGCCGCCGAGGGCTTCAGTGGCTCGGCCTGCCCCGGAGGCGCTTCCCCCCGATCGGCAGGGGCGTCCCCTGGATCTGGAGGTGGCCCGGGCGCTGCTGGAGACGCTGGATGCCCCGTCCCGGCTGCGTTGGGCTGCTGACACCTTCGCGGAGGGACTGGCGCTCACCACCAGCTTCGGCATCCAGTCGGCGGTGCTGCTGCACATGGTCAGCGAGCTGGGCGAAGTGGCACCCGGTTGGCGGGTGCCGGTGATCTGGGTGGATACCGGCTACCACCCCCCGGAGACTTATCACTACGCCGAGCAGCTGTGCGCCCTGCTCAGCATGGACCTGCGGGTGGTCCAGTCGGCGATGAGTCCGGCCCGGATGGAGGCCCTCCATGGCCGTCTCTGGGAATCCGGCAAGCTCGAGGACCTGGAGCTCTACAACCGCTTTCGCAAGGTGGAGCCTCTGGATCAGGCCCTGCAGGATCTGCAGGTGCGTTGCTGGGCCAGTGGCGTGCGCGGTCATCAGACCGACCATCGCCGCAGCATGACTGCGCTGGATCCGGTGCGGGGGGCCTGGTCCCTGCGGCCTCTGCTGGCCTGGACCAGCCGCGATGTCTTTTATTACATGCAGGACCATGGGTTGCCCCAGCATCCCCTGTTCGATCAGGGCTATTCCACCGTGGGCGACTGGCATTCCAGTGCCCCAGACGATGGCGACATCTCGGGTCGTGCCACCCGTTTCGGCGGCATCAAGCAGGAGTGTGGCATCCATCTGCCGGGGTTGATGGGCGAGGGCATCTGACGTGCAGGCCGGCTCGCCCCGCTGGCTGCTGATTGGAAACAGCCGCTGGCACTGGGCTGTGGCCGCAGGCGAGGCGCTCCGGGTGGAGCACGGTCCGCCGCCGGCCGGCACTCTGGAACCTGGGTTGGTGGACGACCTGGTCGGTTGGGCGGCGGTGGGGCCGGTGCCGCCATCGCTGCCCCTGCCGCCGCAGCGGCGGCTGGGGCTTGAGCGGGTGCCGCTGGTGGAGCTGCCCCCCTGGCTGGGGCTGGATCGGGCCCTGGCCGGCTGGCTTGCCTGGCGCCGGCATGGCCAGGCGGTGCTGGTGGCCGATGCCGGCACCGTGCTCAGTCTCACCCGGGTGCACAGCTCGGGTCGCTTCGCGGGGGGACGGCTGCTGGCGGGGGTCAGCCTGCAGCTGAAGGCCATGGCGGAGGGGACTGCCGCTCTGCCGCAGCTTGGGCTATTGCCCCTGGCGGAGCCGCCTGGATCGGCTCAGGGACCCGGGAGCGAGTGGCCTCTGGACACCCGCGGGGCCATGGCCACGGGCGTGTTGCGGGGTCTGGCCGCCGCCGTGGCCGATGCGGCGCTGCAGGCTCAGGAGCTCGATCCAGGCTGCCGGCTGGTGCTCAGCGGCGGTGATGGGGCCCTGCTGCTCCCCCGCTTGCAGGTGCTGCTGAGCGCCCACGATATTGCGGTGGATCTGCAGCCCGATCTGGCGCTGGAGGCCCTGGTGCAGCTGCAACCACTCTGAGCGGGAGCCGGCCAGAGCGAGCCCAGCCCCGGCCGGAGAGGCCAAAGACTGGTCGCTGCCGCGCTGGGCAGACCCGCTTCCGTCGGAGGAGCCGAACCCTGGGCTGTGCGGTTCGGCGGACTCTCAAGCAACTCCAGACTCAGGTCAGCCCCAGGTCCGTGAGGATCTGGTCGGCCATGGTTTCGGCCTTGACTTTGGTGTAGATCACCTCGAGTTTTCCCTCGGCATCGATGACATAGGTGTGGCGCATCATGCCCATGTATTCCTTGCCCATGAATTTCTTCAGGCCGTAGCTCTCGTAGGCCGTGGCGACGGGGCAGGGTTCAACGTCGCTGAGCAGGGTGAAGGGCAGCTCGTATTTGCCGATGAACTTGTTGTGGCTGCTGGCCCCGTCCTTGCTGATGCCCAGCACCCGGATCCCCTGGCTCTCAAAGGCGCTCCAGCGGTCCCGGAAGTTGCAGGCCTCCTTGGTGCAGCCGGGCGTGTCGTCCTTGGGATAGAAGTAAATCACCACCCGCTGGCCCCGCAGCGCCGAGAGGCTGACGAGGTCACCGTTCTGATCCGGCAGGCTGAAATCCGGAGCCTGATCGCCGATCTGAAGGGCCATGGGGGGTCGCATCGAGGGCTGCGAGTTTAGGAGACAGCTGCTTCGCTGCGCCTGCTGTCACGTTGGCGGCGTGGGACGCGGAGATCCTATGCAAATGCGAAGACAATCTTATGTAGTCAATTCTGCTGCCATGGGTATCATCGAAGGTGAGTCCCCTGTCATCAGTCTCGTGATCAAACGTCTTATTGCTGGTCTTGCCGTTGGAACGGCGTTGACCGCCACGGCTCTGCCTGTTTCCGCCGCCGTTCATAACAACCTGCCGGTTCGCTGGAACACCGGTGGCGCCGTCTGGTCCACCAATCAGGAAGCTTTCGACACCTTCTTTGAGACCGGTTCGATCACCGATCGGGGCCTTGAAGGTGGCTTGCACCGCTCCGGCTGGACCTCCGATGAGGTGCGCACCGGCATGACCAAGGCCTATTCCGTCAATCTGGTCGGCGTCTCCAAGTTTCTGTATTCAGACGCCGGTGTGAAGTTTCTCAAGAACGCCACCGCCAGCTACTTCCCCTACTGGAGCATGAACACCTACGCGGTTCAGGCCCTGCGTGGTGCCATTCTGACTGATGCCGCTGATGGCAGCATCTCCTCGGCCGGCATCATGCGTGCCCTGCCCACCGACTTCCGTCTGGCTGATTTCTGCAACACCTACACCGGTGCGCAGAACATCTGTGCCGAGGGCCGTTGTCAGCCTGGAACCGCCCAGTGCACGTCCCTGCTCTCCTGGTACGTGTTTCTGCCCGCCTGCATCCAGGCCAACCAGGTCGTCGCCGTGGTGGCGGAGCGTCCAGCTCCTGCTCCCGCCCCGGCTCCGGCTCCCTACGCCGAGCCGATCCGCGGTCTCTGGTGATCCAGGGCAAGTCCTGGATGCTCTGTCCGCAGCTGCGACAGGGATTCAGCCCCGGCCTGGCCGGGGCTTTTTCATGGAGTGCCCTCCTCTCTGGGGGACTGCCCCGGCGGGCGTCGCGGATCCGCCGGTGATCTGCCGCTTCTGGCCGGCCATCCCAGGCGGCTCCCCGCTCCGCACCGACGTACCTGTGCCGCGCTCCCTGTCTCCCCGCTCGGCTCAGCCAGGTCGCCGGCCCCGCAGCAGGCTGTGGCGCAGGGGTTGGGGAAGCCGGATCCTCTGGTACCGGCTGAATAGGGCCCCCAGCTTGTCGATGACCGCGTCCCCCAGCTGGCGGCTCAGCAGTTGCCGGTAGTCGGCCCCTGCATCGAACCAGCGCCGCAGCAGGGTCGCGTCGAGGGGCAGGCCGAGTCCCTCCTGCCAGCTCTGACACTCCACCAGCCAACCCCGTTGCTCCAGCAGGGTCTGCACCGGCACCGGCCCTGGTCCCTGGGCCTTCAGCCAGTCCCGCTCCAGGATCTGGGCCTGGATCAGGGCGTCGGCCAGGTCCGCCGGCGCCGCCAGGTCGCTGTCATGGGCCAGCAGGCTGCCCACCGGCCCGAGCAGCGGCTCACTGAACAGCAGCCTGGCGCGGGCCGCCGGGGCCGCCAGGCCGTTGAGGCTCTCGAGCGCACTCTCCAGCTGGGCGTCGTCGCAGCGGCGCCAGGGTTGGCGGGCGGCCAGCCAGTCGAACTGCCAGTTGGCCTCCAATCCCATGGCCAGGGCCGAGGGTTGCTCGGCAGGCAGCATCAGCAATCGGGGTCGGCGCAGCGGGTCCAGCAGCTGGAGCTGGGCCTGGAGCCGCTCCTGGTCGGCGCTGGCGGCCAGAGTGATCACCACGTCGCCTTCGCTGGCGGCCTGCAGGGGGTCCAGGGCCCAGAGCAGCGAGCGGGCTTCCAGCACCAGCACCCGGTCCAGGCGCCGGATCGGGGCGTCCTGCCAGAAGCGCTGGCGCAGGCGGTCCAGCCGTTCCCCTTCCGCCGCAGCCTGGCGCTGCAGCCAGCGGGCCAGCACCGGGTCGTCGGGACTGCTGCTCAGCAGCTCGGGCTGGTCGTTTTCGGTTTCGGCCGCGGCGGCCAGCTGGGCGGCCCGGCGCTGTTGCAGGCGCTGGCGCAGGGCCCCTTCCCAGCCCAGGGGGCCGGGCTGCCAGAACACCTCCCCCTGCAGGGCGCTGGGCAGATATTGCTGGGCCACCCAGTGCTCGGCGTAGGCGTGGGGATAGCGATAGCCGACGCCATCGCCGAAGGCCTTGCCATCGCGGCTGGCATCCCGCAGGTGGGCGGGCACCTGTTGCTTCTGGGCTTCGCGGACGGCCTTGATCGCATCGAAGAGCCCCAGGCTGCTGTTGCTCTTGTCGCTGCCCGCCAGGTAGAGGGCGGCATGGGCCAGGGGATACAGCCCTTCGGGCAGTCCGACCCGGTCGAAGGCCGCCGCACAGGCTTCGACCACCACCATCGCCTGGGGATCGGCCAGGCCGATGTCCTCACCGGCGGAGATCAGCAGCCGCCGCAGGATGAAGCGTGGGTTCTCCCCCGCCTCCAGCATCCGGGCCAGCCAGAACAGGGTGGCATCCGGATCGGAGCCGCGGATCGATTTGATGAAGGCGCTGATCGTGTCGAAGTGGGCGTCCCCCTGCTTGTCGTAGAGCACGGCCCGCTGCTGGATCGATTCCTCGGCGATCGCCAGGTCGATGACGATCTGGCCGGCCGCATCGGCGGGAGTGGTCTCCACGGCCAGTTCCAGCGCGTTGAGCAGGCTGCGGGCATCGCCGCCGGCCACGTTCAGCAGATGGTCGGCGGCCTCCGGGATGATCCGCACCTGGCGGAGGCCGTAGCCGTGCTCGGGATCGCTCAGGGCCCGATCGATCAATCGGCGTAGGTCTGCGGCTTCCAGCGGTTGTAGCCGGAACAGGCGGGCCCGGCTGACCAGCGCCTTGTTGACCTCGAAATAGGGGTTTTCAGTGGTGGCGCCGATCAGGGTGAGCGTGCCGTTCTCCACCCAGGGCAGCAGCGCATCCTGCTGGGCCGCATTGAAGCGGTGCACCTCATCGATGAACAGGATCGTGCGCAGGCCATGGTGCTCTAGGCGCTCGCGGGCGGCGTCCACCTCGCTGCGCAGGTCCTTGACCCCCGCCAGCACGGCGTTGAGGCTGCGGAACGAGGCGCGGGTGTTGCCGGCGATGATCCGCGCCAGGGTGGTTTTGCCCGTACCCGGTGGGCCGTGCAGGATCAGGTTGCCGACCCGATCGGCGGCGATCGCGCGCCGCAGCAGGCGGCCGGGGCCGAGGATCGCCGCCTGGCCGACAAAGTCGTCGAGGCTGCGGGGCCGCAGCCGATCCGCCAGGGGCGCAATCCGGCTCAGGGTCTGCTCGCGGCGGTGGCTGAACAGATCGCTCACGGGCAGGCGCTGGCGCTCAGAAGGGGAATGGGGCTTGGACCATCATCGGGGCCGGACCCCTGGGCCGGTCCCCTGGGCCGGTCCGGGGAGCCTGGTGCCCAGGGCCGGTCCGGGGAGCCTGGTGCCCAGGGGCTGGGCGAATCGTTGACCCATGGGGCCCTGCCCCGGCCCAACTCCTCCCAAGCTCTTCGCATCGACCGGTGTCACCCGGATGGCCGTCCGGGGTGCGACGCGACCACGCGCGCCAGACACTGCCCGGGGACGGCACGCCAGGACACCGACCGCGGATGTCATCATCGGGCCCACAGGCCGTGGCGTTCCCTTGCGATTGCTCGCTCCAGCGTCCAGAGCTTTCCGGCAAGGGCCCCCTGCCACGGCGATCGGAGCCGTCCTGCGGGGATCTGGGACCGGAGCTGCCTGCAGTGCTCTGCTCGGCCTGCTGATCACGGGCTGCCAGGCGGACAAGCCACCGCCGCCGCGGATCCTGCCGGTGCCGGTGGCACCGGTGGAGCTCAGCTCCTTCAGCGACAGCGTCGACACGATGAGCACGCTCGAGTCGATCGGCGAGGTGGACTTGGCGGCCCAGGCCACGGGCCGCATCCAGCGCCTGCTGATTCAGCAGGGGGACCGGGTACGGCGGGGGCAGCTGCTGCTGGTGCTCGATCAGACCCAGGGCCGGGCCGAGGTGGCAAAGCTGCAGGCGGAGGTCGAAACCAATCGTCTCAACGACCAGCGTTACGACTACCTGGTCAGACAGGGGGCCGCCAGTGCCTTCCAGCGCGATGAGTTCCGCCAGCGCTACATCTCAAGCCAGCAGGAGCTGATTGCCCGCCGCGCCGATCTGGGCTTCCGGGATCTGCGGGCCCCGATCGACGGCATCATCGGTGATCTGTCGGTGAAACAGGGGGATGTGATTCAGGCCGGTGCGCCGTTCACAAGCCTGATCCGCAATGATCGGTTGTTGGCCCGGGTGGAAGTGCCGGCGCTCTATGCACCGCGGCTGCGGCTCGGCCAGAGGGTGATCCTGATCGACCCGGCCAGCAGCCGACCGCTGGCTGAGGCGCCGCTGCGTTCGATCGATCCGGGGGTGGTCATCGGCAGTCAGTCGCTGCTGGCCAAGGCCGAATTCGACAACCACGGCCAACGGCTGCGCAACGGTCTGCGCCTGCGCACGCGGCTCATCCTCGATGTGCGTCGCCTGCCCTCGGTGCCGTTCAGCGCCGTCACCCAGATCTCGGGGCAGAGTTTTGTCTATGGGGTGGGCAGCCTGGCGCGCCTGCGGCAGCGCCCCGGCCGGGCCGATCTCGCCGCCGCCGCCAGGATGCCCGCCGGCACTCGTTTTGCTCTGCAGACACCGGTGCGGCTGGGGCCGCTGCAGCGCAACCGTTACCCCGTGCTCGCGGGGCTGAGCGGGGGGGAGCCGGTGATCACCGCCAATCTCCTGAGCCTGCGCCATGGGCTGCCAGTACAGGTTCGTTGAAGAATCCTGGGATTGCTCTGGCCAGCAGGGGCACAGCGGGGATTTCCGGTAACTTGCCTGCGGTACGTTTTCAAAAGCCTGTGCGCCGGCCGGCTTCTCAGCCCCGATCTGCAGTTTTCGCACGACGGCCGCGGCTTGGTCTGCTTTCCCTTTCCCTGCTGGGCCTGCTGGGCGCCTGCGGTGGCGAGCCCCCCAAGGCTCAGCAACCGCCCACCGTGCAGCTGGTGAATCCACGGACCTTCAACACCCTCGATTCGGCCGATTACCAGAGCACCCTTGAGGCGATCCGCGAGGTGCGCCTCTCCTCGGAGATCGCCGGTCGCATCACCGCCATGCCCGTGTATGAGGGCCAGCCGGTGAAACCGGGTCAGTTGTTGTTCACCCTCGACCAGGTGCAGCAGCGCGCCACGGTGAATGCCGACGCGGCCGAGGCCCGCAAGAACCGCTTCAACGCCGAGCGCTACATCTTCCTCAACCAGCAGGGCGCCGTCTCAACCAAGGACCGCGACTACTACGTGACCCAGGCGATTCAGAGCCGTGACAAGCTCAACGCCTCGCTTGCCACGCTGGCCTACAAGAACGTGCTGGCGCCGATCCCGGGCTTCGTGGGCAACCTCAACTTCAAGCTGGGCGATGTGATCAAGCCCGGTGAGGTGGTCACCAGCGTGATCGACAACAGCCGGCTCTGGGTGCGGATCGATGTGCCCGGCGAACTCAGCGATCGGGTGCGGCCCGGCCTGCCGGTGATTCTCAAGGGAGCGGATCCGCGGCAGCCCAAGGCGATGGGCCGGGTCATCTTCGTGGCCCCCGCCCTCGACAAGGATCGCCAGACCCTGCTGGTGAAGGCCGTGTTCAACAATCCCGAGGGCAGGCTGCGCAACAACGAGCGCGTGAACGCCACCCTGGTGTTCGCGCAGCAGCAGGTGCTGGCGATCCCGCAGCAGGCGGTGCTGCTCCAGGCCGGCAAGCCCTTCGTGTTCCTGGCCGTGAGCGTGGAGGAGGCCAAACGGAGGCTTGGCCGGGCGATCGAGCCTGAGCCCCTGCCCAACCTGCCGGTGGCGATCCAGGTGCCGGTGACCCTCGGCACTCTCCAGAACGGCGTCTTTCCTGTGAAGGAGGGTCTCACCGCTGCCGACACCGTGGTGGTGGGCAACCTGGCCCAGCTACGCAGCGGCCTGTCGGTGCAGCCGGCCACCTCAATGTTGCAGCCGGCGGCCGGCATGCCGCCAAGTCCCGCCGCCGCCGGGGCCCCCCCTCCCGCTGCCCCTAGGGCCGCGGCGCCAACTCCCGGGGCCATGCAGGCCCCATGAGTCTTTCCGATACCTTCATTCGCCGCCCCGTGCTCAGCACGGTGTGCAGCATCCTGATCCTGATGGCCGGCCTGATCTGCCTGCCGCTGCTGCCGATCGAGAACCTACCCAACATCGCGCCGCCCACGGTGCAGGTGAGCGCCAACCTGCCCGGCGCCGATGCCCTCACCGTGGAAAGCGCGGTGACCGGGCCGCTGGAGGCGCAGATCAATGGCGCGCCGGGGATGGATTACATCAGCTCCAATAGCACCGGCGAGGGTAATAGCCAGATCAACGTCTATTTCAAGGCGGGCACCGATCCTGATATTGATCAGGTGAATGTGCTCAACCGTGTGCAGACCGCCACCCCCCAGCTGCCACCCCAGGTGAATGCCCAGGGGGTGACGGTGCAGCAGACGGCTAGCAGCTATCTGTTGGTTTATAACCTCACCTCAAGCCAGGGACAGTTTGATCGCAATTATCTCAATGGCTTGCTGCAGCTCAACCTGATCTATCCCATCACCCGTGCGCAGGGGGTGGGCCAGGTCAACGTGTTCGGGGCCAGTGATCCGGCGTTTCGTGTGTGGGTGGATCCCCTCAAGTTGGCCCGCTTCAACCTCGGGGTTGACACGGTGTTGGAGCAGCTCAAATCCCAGAACCAGGTGGTGATTGCCGGCAGCATTGGCGGGCCGCCTTCCATGCCGAGCAACCGCACTACGTTTCCGATCCTGGTGAACGGCAACCTCAAGACCGTGCAGGAGTTTGAGGATGTGGTGATCGGCAAGGGGCCTGATGGGGGTCTGATCCGCGTTGGCGATGTGGGCCGGGCCGAGTACGCCTTCCAGAACTTCAACCAGGCGGCGATCAATGCCCGCACCGGTTATCCCTGTGTGGGCTTCGGTGTGATCCAGCTGCCGGGCAGCAATGCGATTAGCACCGCCAAGGCGGTGGATGCGGTGTTGAGCCAGTTCCGCAGCACCCTGCCACCGGGGGTTGTGCTGGAGAAGGTGTTCGACCAGACCGATTTTATCAATGCCTCCATCGCCGGCGCCCTCGATGCCCTGCGGGATGCGGTGGTGCTGGTGCTGTTGATCATTTTTCTGTTTCTGCAGGACTGGAAGGCCACCGCGGTGCCGGCCCTGGCCCTGCCGATCGCCCTGCTCGGGGCCCTGATCTTCGTGAAGGCCTTTGGTTTTTCGATCAACGAACTCACCCTGCTGGGGATCATCCTGGCCACCGGCCTGGTGGTGGACGACGCGATTGTGGTGGTGGAGGCGGTGTCGGCCCGGATTGAGGAGGGAGATCGGCCCTTCCAGGCGGCCTCCAATGCGATGAAGGAACTCACCGGCGCGATTCTGGCCACGGCCCTGGTGTTGCTGGCGGTGTTTGTGCCCGTCACCTTCTTCCCTGGGGCCACCGGCGTGATCTACCGCCAGTTTGCCCTCACGATCGTGTTTTCGATCATTGTTTCCACCTTCAATGCGATCAGCGGTAAGCCCTTGCAGTCGGCGTTGCTGCTGGGCGGCGGCAAGACCGAGCCGCGGGGGCGGATCTGGACCCTGATCGGCGGCCTGTTCGGTGGCCTTTACGGCGCCATGGCTGGCGGGTGGGTCATGGCCCTGCTGTTGGGGCTGCTTGGGGCGGTGGTGGCCTCCTTCCTGATGCCGATCTTCGCCGCCTTTAATGCTGGCTTCGAGCGGCTCTCCCGCGCCTACGGCCGCGCCCTGGAGCAGGTGATCCGGCTGCGGCGGGTGGTGGCCCTCTTCCTGATCGCCGGGGTGGTTCTCACTGGTGTGGCCTTTGCCGCCATCCCCACGGGCTTTGTGCCCACCGAAGACCAGGGCTATGGCCTGGGCATCATCCAGCTGCCACCCCAGGCGTCGATTGAGGCCACGATGGAGGTGGCGGCCAAGGCCCAGGCGATTTTGGCCAAGGAGGAGGAGATCATCTCCGGCGAGATTGTGGGTGGTGCCGGCTTCAACGGCGGGGCGCTGAACCAGGGCCTGTTCTTCTTCGGGCTGAAGCCCATCGATGACCGGGGCGGTAAGGGGCAGTCGGCCAAGGAGATCATCGCCAGGCTCAACAAGCAATTCCACGAGATTCCAGGTGCTCTGGTGATGGCCCAGTCGCCAGCGGCGGTGCCGGGCTTCAGCGCCCAGGGGGGCCTTTCTTTTCAATTTAATGATCTCAGCAATGGCGGCTATAGCCCCACCGATCTGGGCCAGATGGCCACCAAATTGATCGGCAGCGCCAAGGCCACCGGCAATTTTTATAACCTTTACAGCCAGTTCGTGAGTGATGCGCCGGTGTGGCGCCTGGATGTGGATCGCGATCGGATGGCTTCGCTGAACATCGATTACAGCAAGGCGATGCAGGTGCTCGGCACCCTCACCGGCGGCAGCTTCGTGAACCAGACCTACGAACAGCAGCAATACCGGCAGGTGTATGTGCAGGCCGATGGCGCCAGCCGCGACATGGTGCAGTCCCTGAACAACCTCTACGTGCCCGACCGGACCGGCCAGTTGATCCCCCTGTCCAATGTGGTGGAGGCCCGTCTGGATAGTGCGCCGCCGATCATCAGCCACTTCAACCTTTACCGCACCGTGCTGATCCAGGGGGTGGAGAACCTGGGCCGCAGCAGCGGCCAGGCGATCGACAGCCTGATGGCCAGCTTCCGCCAGATGGGATTCAGCAACATCGGCTCCGACTGGTCGTCACTCACCCGCTCGGAGGTGCAGGCCGGCGCCCTGGCGGCCCTGGTGTTTGCCCTGGGGATTGTGGTGGTGTATCTGGTGCTGTCGGCCCAGTACGGCAGCTACATCGATCCATTGGTGATCCTGATGACCGTGCCCCTGGCCATGCTCGGGGCCCTGGGCTTCTTGGTGCTGCGGGGCCAGGTGAACAACGTGTATGCCCAGGTGGGGCTGGTGACGTTGATCGGGCTGGCGGCCAAGAATGGCATCCTGATCGTGGATCTAGCTAACCAGCGCATGGAGCGGGGCCTCACCGCCAGCGAGGCGGCGATCGGTGCCGCCAGCTCCCGGCTGCGGCCGATCCTGATGACCGCCATGGCGGCCCTGGCGGGCTTCTTCCCGCTGCTGGTGGCCAATGGTGCCGGGGCCCTGAGCCAGCGCTCCCTGGGGGCCGTGATCTTCGGCGGCCTGCTGGTGGCTACTGCCCTGAGCCTGTTTGTAGTGCCGTCGTTTTATGTGCTGATGAAGCAGCTGGAGGCCTCCTGGTTCCCCGCCAGTGCCCAGACTGAAGCTTTACCGGCCGATGGGCCCGCTGAGTGAGGCCCACGCCGCAGCCGCCACCATCGCCTTCGCCATGCCCCTGCCGCCACCGCCTGGCTTCAAGCCCCGCCGCCAGCTGCGGGTGGATCGTCGCCGCATCCTGTTCTCCTCGGCCCTGGCGGCCCTAGCGGCCACCGTGCTGATGGTGCTGGTGCACCGGGCGGCCCACACGCCCGGCGAGCCGATCAAGCCGATCCCGCTGCTCGGGGCCGTACTGGTGGTGCTCGGTGCGGCCAGCTGCGGGGCCGGGGGGGAGGCCATGCGCCAGCTGGCCCTCACCCAGCTGGGCGAGCCGGACGGGCCGGAGACGTTTTAGCGTTCGCCGGTGTTGTTGTTTCTTCCCTGCGAAACCGGCAGTCGAGGGACGTCTGATGAAGTCAAGCATTGCAGACGATGCCCGCGTGCCTCCCACCTGCTGGATCATCGCCGGTCCCAATGGTGCCGGCAAAACAACCTTCGCCCTGGAGTTCCTGCCTCGGGTGGCTGGCTGCACCCATTTCATCAATGCCGACCTGATTGCCGCCGGCCTCGCACCTCTCGCGCCCGAGCGGTGATTGCTGGGCGCCAGCCGAATCGTTCTCCGCGAATGGGACACCCGTATCGAGGCATGCGAAAGCTTCGCTTTCGAAACCAGCCTCGCTGGCCGGTCCTACCTGCGGTTGATCGCGCAGCTGCGCCACAAGGGCTGGCGAGTGGAACTGATCTAGCTGGCCTTGCCCAGTGCCGAGATGTCCGCCCTGCGGGTAGCGGAACGCGTAGCCCACGGCGGCCATGACATCCCCCGAGCCGACATCCTGCGCCGCTCCCCACCAGCCTGCCGCACCTGCTCTGCGAACAGTGGTCCATCCGGACTGGTACCAACGACTCCTGCTTGAGGCCAAGCCATGACCACCACCACAACCACCAGCAACACCCCATCTGCAGTGGGTCGCCAGTTGCTGGAAGCCCTGCAATAGTCTGTGGCCAAGACCCTCGACAAGAAGAGGTGTCTTGGGCATTACGCCGTCATCTGGGAAAATGGCAAGGCCGTAGTGGCCGGTGTCGACGCACCACGAGGGGGTTAATCAGCGTCAGTGATCGCCCTGCCAAGGTTCTGGATGGCTGCCGCGAAGTGGGAGCAAGTACGGCTGGTGAGGAGCATTTAGCTCTTTCACGACTGCGGCTGGCCGGGTTGAGCTGAGGCAACCGCCACAAGTGTTGCGTCTGCTTGGCAAGGGTAGACAAGAATCTTTTCTTATCAGTAGAACACGACATCTCTTCTGGTTTCGGTTTTCGTGTTGGATGCACCTTCAAACGAATGGGCTTACTTGCTACCTCTCGTTCCAAGCCTTGAGGTTGCATTGGCAAACCACGATCCTGGTGTCTATGTGCTGTTGCGCGCGGAGGCCTAGGGAAGCTCTGGGCAACAAGCGCGAGCAGAGCTCTTCCAGGCCCTATTTGTTTGGGTTGAACGGCTTCGATGCCGATCGGCGATTGTTTAGCCTGTTTCCGCCTATTTTTAGGCTGAATCGCGCTTCCATGGGTTGCTGCATGGTCCAATTGGGCACACCGATCCTCTGATCATGTCCTGCATAGCAGCTCATGACGCACCATAAACAGGTTGGAGAGGGCTGCCAGCACATTGACTTTGCAGCGGTTCTTGAGCATGCCCCGTAGTCGGGTTTTCTGCAAGTCGAACTGGCGCTATGGCCTCCGGCCGACTTCGTCTAGATCACCCGAAATGGGTGCTCAACCTTTGCTCTGATGTGAGCCTTGGCCGTCTCGATCAGGTCGTCCACTCTCCCCTCGGGCGTATCGGGTAGTGCGCGACGCTTCCCTAGACATATGGCCACTCGGACTCGTAATCACCGAAACCGAGCTGCTTGCTGCCCATGAACCGTCCGCACCTGCGCTTACAGGGGTATTTTGCGCAGCGGCCCTGGGTTTTCCAGAGTGTCTCTAGGTTGGAAGCTCAATGGCTATGCTAACATTTTTAGACTCCAACCTTATTCTCCGTGCCTGACAACGCGTCACCAGCGACTTTATGCAAGAACTGTATAAAAAGTCTTTCCTTCTTCGTCGCGACGAAGCAAAGGCCTACGTCAATTCGTCGTTGTCGGATGATTACAACACCGTCCTTGAACACATCGTCCTGTACTAGGAGTAGCGCTTCCATTTCTCGCCACCCCCGTTGGTTGTTACCATCCAAGGCAGCTCTTGGTGCTGCATTGGGGATGGGGATACTTGCCACCGGCCAGGCCCAGGCCGTGGTTGTGAATGTTGGTGGTCAGAATTGGGACGTAACCACATTCACTGGGACATACGAAGCCAATAGTGTCAAATTTGCCCCGCCCCCGCCCCCGCCCCCGGCGCCGGGGGTGATGCCT
>JBAPUA010000160.1:0-3435 GCA_049282435.1 Cyanobium sp.
CCGTCCAGGTGACCGCCCGTGCTGGCGGTGCGGCCGGCGAGCAACTCGGCGTCGAACACGAACAGGGCCGGGGCGCCGGCATGGGCCCGCAGGGCCGGGTTGGCGGGCCCCAGCGCCTCGTCATGCACCCACAGCAGCGGCCGCCGCAGCGAGGCCGCCGCTGGACCCGGCCCTGAAGACGCCCGATCCGGGACCGGGGCCGCGGGGGCCAGCGCCGGCACTGCGGCCTTGCCGTGGGGCGGCTGGGGAGATTCCGGCCGGAACAGCCGCGCCTGCAGCGCCTCGTAGCTGGCCTCGAACGGGCACCCCCCCGGCTGATCCGCCCCGCCCCGCGCCGCGGCCGGGCAGCCGGCGCAGAAACGGCCACCGCTGAAGCGCTCCAGGTTGGCGCGATTGAAGATGTAGGGCTTGTGGCTGAAGCTGCTGGCCACCCACTGCCAGCTGAGGTTGTTGCTGGCCGCATCGCCGTCGAGCAGGTGGCGCAGGAACCAGCGGGCACCGGCCTGCCAGCGGACCCGTCGCCAATGGACCACATAGGCCGCGAGCCACATGCGGGCATGGTTGTGCAGCCAGCCCGTCTCCATCAGCTCCGCCGCGAAGCCATCGATGCAGGCCAGGCCGGTGCAGGCGGCGATCAGATCTGCCGGCAGCTCCGGCGCGTAGCTGCCGGCGGCGTGGCCGGTCTTCAGCGGCTCGCGGTCATCCCAGATGCCGTCGCCCAGCTGGATCCACAGCCGCTGCCAGTAATCGCGCCAGCCCAGCTCATTGATCAGCTTCTCGCCGGCACGGCGCTGGAGCGGGCTCCAGCGGCGGCCGGCGGCGGAGCCGGCGAACAGCTCCCCCTGCACCGAGCCGTCCCCGAGCCCCTCCAGCCGCGCGAACACCGCATCCCGCACCTCCGCCAGGGAGAGCACCCCGTGGCGGATGTAGGGGGACAGGCGGGTGACGGCACCGTCGAGCTGGTTGCGGCTGGCGCCATAGCGGGCCGGATCGATGGCGGCCAGGCGTTCCTCGGCAGCGCGGCGACCGCCGCGGAAGGCGGGCCCAGCGCCCGGGTCCTGCGTTGACGTCATCTCCACCGTCCAGATCCCCCCATGCTCAGGCAGAGGGCGCGGGTCCCCCGCCGGACAACGCCGGATCGAGCCTGCAGCAACTCCGGTGGCCAGCGCTCAGAACGCCACACCTGAAGGCCGTCGGGTGCTGCGAGAGAATCGCCCGATCGCACCACTGGCTGCGCGCCAGGCCTCCCGACATGCTCCTCGATCTGCGCGGCAAGAAGGCCCTCGTCACCGGCATCGCCAACAACAAGTCGATCGCCTGGGGCATCGCCCAGCAGCTACATGCGGCCGGCTGCGAGCTGGGGGTCACCTATCTGCCCGATGAGAAGGGCCGCTTCGAGGGCAAGGTGCGCGATCTCACCGCCCCCCTGGCCCCCAGCCTGTTCGAGCCGCTGAACGTGCAGGATCCGGCCCAGATCGAGGCGGTGTTCGCCCGCGTGGCCGAGCAGTGGGGCTCGATCGATGTGCTGGTGCACTGCCTGGCCTTCGCCGGCAAGGAGGAGCTGATCGGCGATTACTCGGCGATCAGCCCCGAGGGCTTCGCGCGTGCCCTGGAGGTGAGTGCCTACTCGCTGGCGCCCCTGTGCCGCTACGCCAAGCCCCTGTTCAACCCGGGCGGCAGCGTCATCACCCTCAGCTACCTGGGCGCCGAGCGCGCCATCCCCAACTACAACGTCATGGGCGTGGCCAAGGCGGCCCTGGAGGCCTCGGTGCGCTACCTGGCCGCCGAACTGGGCCCCGACCACAACGTGCGCGTCAACGCGATCAGCGCCGGTCCGATCCGCACCCTGGCCAGCAGCGCCATCGGCGGCATCCTCGACATGATCCACAACGTTGAGGCCAAGGCCCCCCTGCGCCGCACCGTCACCCAGGAGGAGGTGGGCAGCACCGCCGCCTTCCTGGCCAGCCCCCTGGCCAGCGGCATCACCGGCCAGGTGATCTACGTGGATGCGGGCTACTGCATCACCGGCATGTGACGAGGGAACGGGGCTGTTTCGTCGTCACTTGAGCTGGCGGCTTCCTGGCTGACCGACACAAGTCCTAGACCCCTTGCAACAGAACGGGTCTCAGTCCATTGGGTGGGCAGGGAGCCGTGAGAGCTTGGGGTTCCTACACCAAGCCAATCCCTCGTGGATTCCCACACCCGGCTGCATGCTGAACTGATCGCCTTTATTCGTCAACACTGCCCGGCCCGTGACCAGCGTCATCTGGTGCTCCTGGGTTGGATGGTGGCCGGGTTGCTCCTGAGTCAGACGGTCTGTTTCGATCACTGGAAGACCCGGCTGCCATTGGGGAACTGCCTGGCTTCCAGCTGGCAGCGGCGTTGCCAGCGCTGGCTGAACAACAGCCGGATCGATCCTGAACGCCTTAACAGCCCGTTGATTCTCTGGGCGATCCAGGGCTGGCAGAACCCAGGCCACACCTTGCATCTGGCTCTTGATACCACCATGCTCTGGAACCGCATCTGCGTGGTAGTGCTCTCGGTGGTCTGCCATGGCCGGACCATTCCGCTGCTCTGGCAGACGCTCGAACACCCCAGTGCCAGCGTCAGCGCAGCGGTCTCCATCGGCCTGCTGGAGAAAGCCGATCGACTTCGGGCTGGGTTCGGGGCGATCACGCTGCTGGCCGATCGCGCTTTCCCCTGTGCTGAACTCTTGAGCTGGTTCCACGGCAGGGACCGCTGGAGCTATGTGATGCGCCTGCCAGGCGACACCGAGATCCACGGCACCGCAGCGCCTCTCGGTTGCCAGGTTCGCCGGTTGCGCTTGCGCCGCGGGCAATGTCGTGGTTTCCGTGGCATCCGGCTCTGGGCTGATGGCAGCCACAGCGCCAACCTGGTGTTGGCCCATCCCACCGGCCTGGCGGTGGAGGAGCCCTGGTACCTGATCAGCAACGCTGAACCTGCTCTGGATCTGGTGTGGAGCTACGGCCGGCGCTTCTGCTGCGAACAGTTGTTCCGTGATCAGAAATCAGGTGTGTTTCAGCTGGAGGACAGCGGCTTGCGGGATCCCGAGCGGATCAATCGGCTGCTGCTGGTGGTCGCGATCGCTGTGCTGGCAGGCAGTCTCCAGGGTTATGGCCTCAGCCTGGCTGGACTCAGGCGGCAGGTGGATCCGCACTGGAAGCGCGGCAAGAGCTTTCTGCGCCTCGGTCTGGGTGCCCTGCACATGCTGGCCTCGAACGCCACGAGCAGATTGATGGCCTGGCTGCCGATTCCCCTCCAGGAGCTGGAGCCCTGCATCACCGGCCTCAGGGCCCGCCAAAAGCAGGCCCAGGCCTGGTTCTCAAAGGTTGAGCTGCCAACGCGATCACGATCAACCAACCGTCACACTCCACAGCTGGCTGTCGCGTGAATCTCGCAGCTGAGATGTGTCGG
>JBAPUA010000161.1:0-10707 GCA_049282435.1 Cyanobium sp.
GCCAGATCTTCGGGATCGCCTTCTCCAACAAGCGCTGGCTGCACTTCTTCATGCTGTTTGTGCCGGTGATGGGTCTGTGGACCAGCAGCATCGGCATCATCGGCCTGGCGCTCAACCTGCGCGCCTATGACTTCGTGTCCCAGGAAATCCGGGCGGCCGAAGACCCTGAGTTCGAGACGTTCTACACCAAGAACATTCTGCTGAACGAGGGTCTGCGCGCCTGGATGGCTCCTGCGGACCAGCCGCACGAAAACTTCGTCTTCCCTGAAGAGGTTCTGCCCCGCGGTAACGCTCTCTGATCCAGAGTTTTCGACTCAAGCATTGAAGAGGACGCCAATGGCGTCCTCTTTTTTTTATCTCTTGGTCGACGCACGTTCTCTGATCCGGTCCGCTCCGAGCCGGGCCAGTCCCTGCACCCGCTCGCTGCCGTCCCTGCGTTCGCTTGGAGCCGTATCGCTGCATTGGACCCTGGACGCTGATCTGGCTTCCATGGCCTGAATCGAGTCAAGATCGCCGCCGCCTGCGAGGGATGGGGATCCCTTGATGGCGCTCGCGCCCCAGGCCGGATTCCCCTTAATCTCGACGAGTTGTGTCAGCAGTGACGTGGGCAGCACTCCCTGGAGTGAGGCCCGTAGGCGTCGCCGGCTGGCGTTCATTTCACCGGAGGTGTCCATGGATCACAGTCATCAACCCCAGGGTCTGCTGATCGCGGAGAACGCCGGCTGAAACGGCTCCGATCTGCCCGGGCTCTGTTCCGGCTGATCAACTCCTGATCGAACGGTTCCGCGCCAGAGCGGACCCGGCGAGAGCCCCCGGTCCCATCAGGGATCGGGGGCATCGTTTTGTTGCGCTGCTCCCTGCAGGTGGCTCAGAAGGACCTGCAGTTGTCGATCGGGCTCGGGCCGCGACGGCGCATGCCGTTGCAGCACCACCACGCCATCCAGCACGCGGACCGGCGCGTAGTTCAGCTGCGGCTGGCGCAACCACTGGACGCTCTCTTCCAGGGCCTCCCGGTCCTGATCGAAGGCCTTGCCATTGCGCTCCAGCCAGTTGAGGTCCACAGCCACCCAGTCCACGGGCCGTTCGAGCCCGTCGCGGTCGAGGTAGGCCGTGGAGTTGGGGAAGCGCACCAGCACCTGCCGCTGGGCGAGCTGGGGAACGAGATGCGTGGAGGCACTGACGCTGGCCTGGCTGGGAATGACGGCCAGGGCCTGGCGGGCCCGTTGACCATGGCGCCACTGGGCCGCCGGGCTGGCGTAGACCCAGGGGTGAACGCTGTCGGGAATCACGAAGGAAAGGCTGCGGTTGGGATTGGCCATCAGGGCAAACAGCAGCGATAGGCCGATGCAGCCCTGCCAGAGGCGTCTGAGGCGCCGCGAGGTCTGCAGCTGGGGGCGCTGTTCCCACCAGCACAGGGCCCCAAGGAACAGGCCTGGAACCACCAGCAGGGCGTAGCGGATGTTGATCGAGAGTGGGTTGTTGTTGCCCTGGGCCAGGAGCAACCCCAGCAGCGGCAGGCCCATCAACAACCAGGCGTCGACGGAGATCAGGGGAATGAACAGCAGCGGCAGACCCTGGCTGATCAGATAGCGCAGGGTGTCGAGGGGGGGATGCACCAGTTCGCGCAGCAGCAGCACCGGTTGCTGCAGGGCCCTTTGCAGCACGTCGAGGCTGCTGGCTCTGCTGGTGCCCGGTACGTACTGACCGAAGTTCTCGATCATGAAGCGCCTGGTGTTGTCCTCGCTGAACAGCGGCATCAGCACGTTCGTCACCAGGACGATCCAGCCGCTGCCATAGAGAATCAGTCCCAGGGCCAGGGGCCAGCGCTTCGCTTCACGCCACCACAGCCACAGCCCCACACCCACCAGCAGCACGCCGGTGTCCTCGCGGATCAACGGGATCAACAACGCGCTGACTCCCACCAGCCAGGGCCGCCGCTGTCGCAGACCGAGGACCAGGGCAACCACCAGCAGTGGCAGCTGGCAGAGATCGGTGAAGTTCCCCCAGGTGGGACCCACGACCGCATTGGCTCCGAAGAAGGCGACGGTGAGGGTGGCGGCCGTGGCGGGTTTGAGCTGCTCCAGGGCCAGCCGGTGCAGCAACAGCCCCGCCGCCGTCATCAGCCCCACCTGCACCAGCGGCAGCGCCAGGGCCCCCAGCATCCCCACCAGGGGAATCCACAGGGCCAGCGTCGGCGTGAAGTGCTGGCCGAGGCGGTGGTAGCCCAGCTGGGGAAGCTGGCCGCCGTGCACCACGTTGGTGGAGAGCTGGGAGGAGAGGGTGCTTTCGAACAGGTGTCCGTGGAGCCCGTTCCACAGCACCTGCAGGAAAATGCCCTGGTCGTAGGAGGCGGTGAGCGACTGCAGCCTCCACCCCTGTAGCAGCAGTCCCACCCCCGCAAACAGGCCGGCTGCCAAGACAACGGTGCGGTGGCTGGTCCAGGGCGCGGAGCGGATCAACATCGGCTCAGGAGATGGGCGCGCATGGCGACTACCACTTTCAAGACATGAATCAAGACATGAATGCCGATGGCCATTCCACCTTGATCAGCGATTCCAGGGACGGATCACTGGAATCACTGGCGTGAATCCGTTCGGATAGGCGTATCCGCGACAATGTAAATGTGCGGGCGCTCCTGCTGGCGCCTGTTCTGCCATCGGCTTTTGGCCCGGGCGATCGCCATCGGCCTGGTCGTGGCGCCTGCTCCTCAGTCAGCCTTTCTCCTTGGCCCGGCGAGCTGCCAGAGCAGCCTGAAAGCATCGCGCCGCTTCGGTGGCTGATGGTCTGAAAACGCAGGCGATGTGGGGTGTCGGCTGCGTCGGGGACTTGCCAGGTCAAGGACCCTGCTGACCCCCGAGGTCTGGATCCGTGGCTTTCCGTTGGCCGGTAGACGAGATCCAGATCGCCACGCTCCGCTCCTGCCATGTCGGCTGAACGCGAACGAGGACCGCAGGGGAGAGCTGATGAGGCGTTGAGCGCCCCAGATTCGTGCTTGCGGGAGGTGCTGGACAACCGCCTGGCCTGCGCCGCCTCAGGCTGGCTCCGGTGTCTCGGCCGCCATTGCGGCCGTTTGAGGGGGTGATCCAGATCGTTGCTGTCCGATCAGCCCCCGATGACGTCGCTCACGCCGTGATGCGCTGCGCCAGCTCGGTGCGCCAGCCAGTCAGGCTTCCGGCGGGCCGGGCTGCCGGCTGAAGGCCCTGGCACGCAGGGCGCAGTCAGGGTCGTCCAGTCGGGCTTGATGGGCGCCAGGGTCCTCGAGGCGGAGCCAGGACAGCGATTGCTGTCGCGGAACGCTCGGCCCAGCGGGCTGCCGATGGGGCTCTGTTCTGGTCCTATCCGTGGGGACCGAGCTGATGGGACCTGGCCTTCACCCGCCTGACCACCTCCTCGACGGCGGGGGGCAGATGCTGGCGCAGGGCACCCAGCCGCCACAGGCGACCTGACAACACACCGCTGAGATCGGCCAAGGCGCCCACCACCGGCTGCTGCCGCACCGCGGCCGGCGCCTGATCCAGCCCGTCCACGGCGGAGCCGGGGCGCCAGTCAGCGATCTGCACCACGGCCCGATAGGCGGCCGGCCAGGGGTTGGCCGGCTGCAGCTCAGCGAGCCTGGTGTACCACTGTTCGGCTTCGCCGGGGCGGTTGGTCAGGGTCGCCAGCAACGCCAGGCTCCAGAGGGCATCGCCGTCGTTGGGATCCTGTCGCAGGCGCTGCCGGGCCCAGGTCCGCACCCGCTGTTGATAGAGAAAGTGGCCATCGAGCTGGTGTTCCGGGCCGATGCGGGCGAACAGGGTCGCCAATCCCTCCGGCCCATGCTCCATTCCCCGGGCCAGGGTGATGAACTGGGAATCGAAGCGTGGGGCCGCACCGCCGCGGCGCCGCCATAACTCAACGCTGCGGCCCTGGTTCCAGGGCCAGCTGCCCACCGATTCGAAGCGGCCATCGCCACGCACTTTCAGGCTCAGCTCCCGCATCGGTGGCCGGTTGGTGCCCTGGTCGCCGCTGGCCAGCAGGATCCAGCTGCTGCGTTCCAGCACCAGGGGATGTTCATGGCGCTGGCGGCCGAGGCGGCGGGCCTCGATGCGGCCGCCACCGAGTCGGCCGAAATAGGAGACGGTCTGTTCATTGAGATCGGGGCTGCCTGGAACCACCAGCAGCGTGGTCGGGGCATCGCCCACCCCGGCCCGCAGGCGGGCGATCGCTGCCGGGATCGGGCTCGGTCCTGGCCGCTCGATCGAGGCCAGAGCTCCCTGGGCCGTCGCGGCTGCCGCCGCCAGCAGTCCGCCGCCCAGCAGGCCGGCGCTGAGGGCCGGCCCCCCCAGGCGCCGCACCACCAGCGCCAGCTGCCACCAGCCCCGGGCCAGCAGCAGCAGCAGCAGCGGCAGCACCGGCGCGATGTAGCGGGGGTCTTTGTTGGGGCTGAGGGTGGTGGCCAGGGCGCCGGCCAGGGTGCAGCCGAGCAGCCAGGCCCAGCCCGGCGGCAGGAGCTGCAGGGGGCGGCGCAGCCGGGCCCTGAGTGGGCTGCGGCCCCGCCAGAGGCCCAGCAGGCCACCCGCCAGGGCTGGCACCAGGATCGGCAGGCCCAGCTGCTGGGGCCACAGCCGCGGATACCAGAGCAGGGAGGCGAGGCTCAGGGGCGGAGGATCGCCCTCGGCGGCGGCCGATTCGATCACGGCCCGGTTGGTGCCGCTCAAGGTGGTGATCCAGTTGTGGTGCAGCCAGGGCAGCAGCAGGGTCAGCACGATCAGCAGCGCCACCAGCGCCTGGAGACTCCGCCGGCGCTGGCCCAGGCTGGCGAGGGCAGCCCACACACAGGGCAGGGCCACCAGCAGCAGGGCACTCTGTTTGACCAGCAGCGCCCCTGCCACCGCCAGGGCGGCGAGAATGGCCTGGGGCCAGCGCCCACCCGCGGGGGGCTGAGCCTGCCAGCGGCCGAGCAGCCACAGAGCCAGGGTGGTGCTGGCGGTGAGCGGAATGTCGAGGGTGTAGTCGACCCGCAGGGCGGTCAGGGCTGGAGCGAGGGCCACCAGGGCGGCGGCCAGCAGGCCGAAGCCCCGCCCCCCCAGCTGCCGCCCCCAGCAGGCCACGACCGCCAGCAGCAGGCCGTGCCAGAGGGCCAGGCTCCAGCTGGCCTGGTCGGCGGTCTCGCCGCTGAGGGCCATGACGCTGCCATCGATCAGGGAGGCCAGCGGCGGGATCTTCGGGGAGAAATCGAGCAGATGGCCCCAGCCCTGCCAGCCGCCGCCGCGCAGCAGACCGAGGGCGCGGCCATGGTCAAGGGCGCTGTTGAGATAGTCGGCCTGATCCCAGCTGGGCAGGCGTCCATCGGCGGCGAGCCAGAGCCGGTCGGCCGCGGTGGCTCCCACCCAGAGCCCCAACAGCAGCAACCACCAGATCAGCGTTCGCTGGTGTGGGTTGGCGGGCCTCAGGGGCTGGCCGGAGCGTTCAGACATGGGGAATCAGCGGCCAGGCGGGGCCTCAGGACGCAGTGTGCCCGAGGGGCCGGACCGCTGTGCGTTCGAGCAGCTGGCACACAGGAGTTGGTGTGCGTGGCCACATTCCGTGATCATTTGGCAGGCGCATTGCGCCATTACGTGTGAGGTTCCCATGAAACTTTTCCAGCAACTGCTGGTCGCCCCTGCGGCTCTGGGCCTGTTGGCCCCGATGGCCGTGAGCGCTGCCGAGCTCAATCTGACCGACGTGAACCAGTACTCCGGTTCCACCCAGGATCAGGTCACCAGCGTCACCCAGTTCTCCGACGTCAAGCCCACCGACTGGGCTTACCAGGCTCTCTCCAACCTGGTTGAGCGCTACGGCTGCGTCGCCGGCTACCCCAACGGCACCTTCAAAGGCGGCCAGGCCATGACCCGCTACGAAGCGGCTGCGCTGCTCAATGCCTGTCTCGACCGCGTCACCGAAGTGACCGACGAGCTCAAGAAGCTGATGGCTGAGTTCGAGAAGGAACTCGCCGTGCTGCGCGGCCGCGTTGATGGCCTCGAAGCCAAAGTGGGTGAGCTGGAAGCTAACCAGTTCTCCACCACCACCAAGCTGAAGGGTATCGCCACCTTCGTTCTGGGCGCCAACAGCTTCAGCGGCGACGCCAGGGTCAAGGGCGGCCAGAAGATCAGCGAACTGGCCCAGTCGCAAGAGGGTGGCACCTCCTTTAACTACGACGTTCGCCTGAACTTCGATACCAGCTTCACCGGCAAGGACCTGCTGCGCACCACCCTGCGGGCCGGCAACTTCGCTGATTCCGCCTTCGGCGGCGGCGCCGTGGTGGGTGCCAACGGCGCCACCCTCGGCATGAATGCCCTGGAAATCGCCTTCCAGGAGAATTGCGGCACCGGTGTTGACTGCGGTGACGTGGTTGCCATCAACCGCCTCTTCTACCAGTTCCCGATTGGCTCCAACTTCACTGCCACCATTGGTGGCCGTGTTCGTCAGGACGACATGCTGGCCATGTGGCCCAGCGTGTACCCCGCTGACACCGTTCTTGACGTTTTCACCTACGCCGGTGCCCCCGGTGCCTACAACCTGACCCTGGGCGCAGGTGCGGGTCTGTGGTGGAAGAGCGGCAACTGGAGCATCAGTGCCAACTACGTGTCCGCCAACGGTGACGTGGGCAACCCCAGCCAGGGTGGCATCGGCACCAGCGGCTCCCAGGAGACCGGCACCGTTCAAGCTGGCTACGCCGGCAAGAACTGGGGCCTGGCTGCTGCTTATAACTACAGCAATGGCGTGGGTCCTGCCTCCGGCACCCCCCTGACCGTTCTGGGTGGCACCAGTTTCGCCCCCTTCGAGACCGTCAACTCGGTTGGCGTCAGCGGCTACTGGCAGCCTTCCAACAGCGGTTGGTTCCCCTCCATCAGCGCTGGCTGGGGTCTGAACTCCTACAACGAGAACAACAACGCCGCCAACTTCGATGGCTTGGCCAGCCAGTCCTGGTACGTGGGCCTGCAGTGGGCTGATGCCTTCATCAAGGGCAACGCCCTGGGCATGGCCGTCGGCCAGGCCACCTTCATCACCTCCTGTGGCGACTTCTGCGACGGAACCCCCAACGACGGCAACTACGCCTGGGAGTGGTGGTACAAGTTCCAGGTCACCGACAACATCAGCGTGACCCCCGCCATCTACTATCTGAGCACCCCCCTGGGTCAGCTTCAGAAGAGCGATACTGCCCTCACCGATGGCGGCACCTTCAGCAACTTCGGTGGCATTGTCAAGACCACCTTCAAGTTCTGATTGTGGCCCGGCCGCTCCGGCGGCCAGCTTCTTTTCTGGCCCGGCTGCTTCGGCAGCCGGGTTTTTTGTCCATGGAGCTTGTGCTTCCTTGACATGATGTTGCTCGCTGGGAGCAGGCGATCGGCGGCTGTGGTTACGGGCTGATGGGAAGTCGGTCCGCCTCAGCGTCAGTATTCCAGGGCTGGTTCCCTTCTCTGAAGCGGCGGGATTGTGTTGGTCCGTGTAGGGGCCTGCCCGGCTCATTCCCGCCTGTCCGCAGGCACTTGATGCTGCCAATGTTGGGGTCACTTGAGAGCATGATGGCCACTCTTCTCACCGTCCCAACTGTCGGCGGGCCCTGTCGCCAGCGATACATTGCCGGGTGTCGATACGGCGCCCATCTGCTGCATCTATCGATTATCTTCGTGCTGCTTCCTTAGGGAAGTTTCCTCTTATTGGTGTGAGGATCCAATGAAACCGTTCCAGCGTTTGCTGCTGGCTCCCGTGGCGCTTGGCCTGGTCGCCCCCGTGGCCGCCTCCGCGTCCGAGCTGAATCTGAGCGATGTCAACCGCTACGCCCCTACGGCCAGCGCCGCCCAGGTGACCAGCGTCAGCCAGTTTTCCGATGTCCAGCCCACCGACTGGGCTTATCAGGCCCTGACCAACCTGGTGGAGCAGTACGGCTGCGTCGCCGGCTATCCCAATGGCACCTTCAAGGGCGGCCAGGCGATGACCCGCTATGAAGCGGCCGCCCTGCTCAATGCCTGTCTCGATCGCGTCACCGAGGTGACCGACGAGCTCAAGAAGCTGATGGAGGAGTTCCAGGAGGAGCTCGCCCTGCTGCGCGGTCGCGTTGATCGCCTTGAGGCCAAGGTGGGTGAGCTCGAAGCCACCCAGTTCTCTACCACCACCAAGCTTCAGGGTGATACGGTCTTCGTTCTGGGCGCCCCCTCCTTCGGTGGTAGCCAGGACTTCAACAGCACAGCCAACGGTTCGGGTTTTAAGGTTGATAAAAAAGGCAATGACATAACCCCGGCTAATACTAACTCGACCAAGTATGCCAAAACCAACTCCAAGAACTGGGGCGCCACGACGTTCAACTATGACGTCCGCCTGAACCTCAACACGAGCTTCACTGGCAAGGATCTGCTCTATACCCGTCTGCGCGCCGGCAATTTCTTCAGCAGCGCCTTCAGCGGCAATCCCTATAACCTGATGGCCCTGGATCGGGCCTTCTCCGCCAACTCCGGTAGCAACGGTCTCGGTGCCAATGGCAACGATCTCGTCGCCATCGATCGTCTCTACTACCGCTTCCCGATCGGGAAGGAGTTCACCGCTCTGCTCGGTGCCAAAGCTCGTAACACCGAATTCTTGGCGGTCGAGCCCTCCTTCTATCGGAGCCAGATCCTCGACGTCTTCACCCTGCATGGCGCACCGGCCACCTACAACAAGGCCACCGGCGCCGCCGCCGGCCTGATGTGGAAGCAGTCGGTGAAGAAGGGCAAACCCTATTTCGCTGCCTCCACCAGCTACGTCGCCCCTCGGGGTGATGTGGGCGATCCCAACGTCGGCGGCATCATGACCGATTCCAGCGGCGGCAGCTTCACCACCCAGATCGGTCTGGCCTCCAAGCAGTGGGCCCTTACCGCTGCCTGGCGTTACGGGCAGTGCGCCGAGAACATGACCCGTCGCGGCACCCAGTTCGCCCGCCAGAGCCTTGATTGCTCCTGGACGGCCGGCAATGCCCTGAACGATGGTGGTGCCGCGTACTCCAACAACTTCGCCCTCACTGCCGCCTGGCAACCGGCTAAGGGCGGCAGCTTGATTCCCTCGATCAGCGTCGGCTGGGGCATCAGCTCCATTACTCAGGCTGATTACCGCGTCGATCCCAGCTACGGCAACAAGGACAACATCAACCAGAGCCAGTCCTGGCAGGTGGGCCTCCAGTGGGCCGATGCCTTCGTCAAGGGCAACGCCGCCGGGATCGCCGTGGGCCAGCCCACGTTTGTCACCGGCCTGAAAAACTCTGATTGCCAAGACAACGGTTGCGGCGCTCCCAACGACGGCAACTACGCCCTGGAGGCCTTCTACAGGTTCCAGGTCACCAACAACATCAGCATCACCCCGGCGCTGTTCTATCTGAGCCGTCCCAACGGTCAGTACACCGCCAACGGCGAGACCAACAACGTCTTCGGTGGTCTGGTGCAGACCCAATTCAAGTTCTGATCAACCGATCGGAATCCGCTTCGACCCGCTCCTCACACCTGGGTCTCCGGAGCTTTCAGCCCCCCGCTTGCGGGGGGCTTTTTGTTGGCAGAACCAACGCAGTGGTGGCCGCGATTGGCCGATGATGGCCGCGAACGATTGAAGTTCCCGTGTCAGGCCAGCGCACCCGCCTCGCTCCCCAGCCGGTTGATCACTACGCCGTGCTCGGCGTGTCGCCGTTGGCGACGGCCGCCCAGATCAAGGCCGCCTATCGGGCCCTGGTGAAGCTCCACCATCCCGACGCCGGTGGTGATGACCAGCGGATCCTGGAACTCAACGCCGCCTGGGACGTGTTGCGCGATGGTCCGAAGCGCCAGCGCTACGACAACGTCTGCGGCCTGGCGGCAACGGTGCCCGTCCCGGCCGCCGGGGGGCCTGCGGCGGCGCCCCCGCGCCGGCAGCGCGGTGCGGCCAGGGACGAGCAACTGCTGGAGTGGCTGCAGCTGGTCTATGGGCCGATCGATCGCCTGCTCGCCCAGGTGATCAACCCCTTCCCGGCCCAGCTGCGGGCCCTGTCCGCCGATCCCTATGACGATCGCTTGATGGAGGCGTTCTGCGCGTATCTGGAGCAGAGCCAGGCGCGGCTTGAGAAGGTGGTGAGCCTCTATCGCTCCCTGGCCTGCCCGCGCAGCGCCCAGGGGTTTGGCCTCAGCCTGTACCACTGCCTCAGCCAGGTGCAGGATGCCCTTGGCGAGCTGGAGCTCTACACCATGGGCTATGTCGACAGCTATCTGCACGACGGCCGCGAAATGTTGCGCGAGGCCAAGCGTCGTCGCAGCCTGCTGCAGGCCGAGCGGCGCCGGCTGGAGCTCTGAGGTGCGAAGCGATCCGCGTCAGCCGGCCGGGTAGGGCTCCAGCTGGTCGAGCCGCAGCCAGACGTCCGGCACGGGCCGGCGCCAGCGCAGCTGGGCATGGGCACCTTTGATCGCCAGGATTTCGCCCGGTCCCTCGAAGATGTAGGCGGGCGGTTCAGGATCGCTGGCACCGGCCTCCAGGCTGTTGCCATAGGCGGCGCGGCCAACGCGCACCAGGGCACCTTTTTTAAAGGCGGGCGCGGCACTGGCTGCCGGAGCGCTGGCTGCCGGGGCACTGGCTGCCGGAGCACTGGCTGTCTCCAGAGGGGCGGCCGGCGAAGGGGAGGCGGGCGTGTCGGCCATGGCGGACTGGGCGGCGGCTTCAGGCTAGGCGCTGGCGGCCTCAGCGGGCGCCCTCCTAGCC
>JBAPUA010000162.1:0-33664 GCA_049282435.1 Cyanobium sp.
GCCGACCCCTGCCCCCCACCAGGGGGCAGGGGTCGGCCGGCAGCTATCGCTACCCGACGCCGCGGCCGTAGCGAGCCGCCATGGCCCCGTAGCCATGCAGTGCGCCTTCCAGCTCCGAGATCGGGCCCTGCAGCCGCCAGCTCCAGTTGCCCTGCACCGTGCCGGGGGTATTGAAGCGCGCCCGATCGTCCAGATGCAGCAGGTCCTGCAGAGGCACCACTGCCAGCTCGGCGCTGGAGGCCAGGGCCAGCTCCAGCAACTGCCAGCTGGGGGAGGTCACCGCCTGGCCCACCAGCTTGCCGATGCGAGCCCGGCTGTCGCCATCAAGGCTCTGCCACCAGCCCTCGGTGGTGGCGTTGTCATGGGTGCCGGTGTACACGACCCAGCGGTCGCCTTCGTAGTTGGCAGGCAGGTAGGCGTTGTCGTCGTTGCCATCGAAGGCGAACTGCAGGATCTTCATGCCGGGCAGCAGAAACCGATCCCTCAGAGCCTCCACCTCGGGTGTGATCACGCCCAGGTCCTCGGCGATCAGGGGCAGACGGCCGTCGGGCAGCAACCGTCCCTGCCGCCGGCAGTGACGCTGCAGCTTGGCCAGCAGCGCCTTGCCGGGCGAAGGCTGCCAATGGCCATGCTCGGCCGTGGCATCGGCGCCGGGCACGCTCCAGTAGGAATCGAGAGCGCGGAAATGATCCAGGCGCAGCAGATCAAACAGCTCGAGCTGCAGCTCGAGCCGCTTCAGCCACCAGCGGAAACCGCTCAGCCGATGGCGCCACCAGCGATAGACAGGCGTGCCCCAGAGCTGGCCGGTGGCGGCGAAGTAATCGGGAGGCACACCGCTCTGCTGGAGCAGCTGGCCGTCCAGCCCGAGGGAAAAAAGATTGCGGCGGCACCAGACATCAACGCTGTCATGGGCCACGTAGAAGGGCAGATCCCCGACCAGCCGCAGGCCCCCGGCGCGGGCCCGCTGCTGCAGCTGGGCCCACTGATGGCGCAGCTGCCATTGCAACAGCGCCTCTTCGAGCAGCTCAGGGCCGTGTTCAGCCACCAGCAGGCGCAGGGCGGGACCCTGGCGCTGGGCCAGGGAGTCCGGCCACTCCCACCAGGGCCTGCCCTGATGCCGCCGCCGCAGCACCATGAAGTGGCAGTGATCCTCCAGCCAGAAGGCCTGGGACTGCCGCCAGGCGGCGAACACCCGCTGACGGTCCTGGGGCTGCTCGCTCCAGTGACGGCCCAGGGCCACCGCCACCGCCGCGGCCCGGTCGGAGGCGGTGCCGGGGTCCAGGCGATCGTGGCCGCCGCCAGGCAGAGCCGCATGGTCGGCGCTGCTGATCAGGCCGACGGCCAGCAGGTCATCGGCGTCGATCAGCCAGGGATTGAGGGCCGAGCCGCTGGGGGAGCTGTAGGGGGAACCCGTGCCATCGGTGGGGGCCAGGGGCAGCAGCTGCCACACCCCCACGCCCTGACGCAGCAGCAGGTCGATCCAGTCCCGGGCAGCGGCGCCGAAAGTGCCGCACGCCGCCGTGCCGGGCAGGGAGGTGGCGTGGAGCAGGACTCCGCAGCTGCGGTTGGGGCTGCTCACGAGGCGGGCAGCCGATAACGGCTGATGATCCGGCGGGCAAAGGCGGGGATGTGGCGCTCGGCCATGCTGGGGTGATGGCGGCGCACCCACAGGGCGTTGCGGGTGAAGTGGGAATCGATTGAGAAGCGACCGTATTCCAGGCCCTTGGGTCCCACCCGCTGCACCAGCCAACCGACGATCTCCGCCAGCCACATCGGCAGGCGCAGGGCCTTGTCATAGGCGTCGATACCCTGCTGCACCGCCTGGCGCCGGTCACCGCCGCTGGTCACCGGTGCCACATCCAGTTCTTCTTCCACCAGGGCCAGCAGCTCGGCGCCGCTGTCGTTGCGCACCGTGACCCACTGGCGACCGAAGCTGGCTCCCATGTAGCCGACCACCAGATCGGCACCAGCGTTGGTGTAATCAAAGCAGCTCAGACAGCTGGGAGCGAACACATCCTTGAGGGTCGGTGTGTCGAGGCCGAAGAAGGGCACGGTCTCCTGGTGACCGTCCTGATGGCGGAAGTGGATGCGGAAATCCTGCATGAACTCGTAGTGCACCACCGTGGCCGGTGATTCACTGGCACTCTCGAGAAAAGTCTGCAGGCCCTTGCGGGAGACGTTATCCACACAGGGCAGTCCAAGCACATACAGCTTGTCCAGCGGCAGGCTGTCCTGCACTGCCCGCAGGGCCTGGATCTGGCAACCCACACCGATCGCCAGCAGGCGGCGGATGCCACTGCCGGGCAACTGTTCAAGCACCTTGAGGTTGGGGCTGAGGGTGGGTTTGTTGACCCGGGCGGCCAGCACCTGCTCGGGGGTCCGCGCCAGCACCGGCACCGGCGTGAAGCGATCGGACTCGCTCTGCTGGACGCAGAGCACGGCATCCACCAGTCCCGTTTCCAGAGCCCGCACGCCGATGCGCGAGACGATGCCGGTCCACTGGGCACCGGCAATCGGCGCTTGCAGGCGGGCCGACAGCATGCGCTGCTGCACGCCGAAATAGAGCTCATCCTCGCTGTCGAGGTTGCGACTGCGGCCGTGGGCCCGTTGCTCCATCGCCTCGAACCGCTGTTCCAGAAAGGCGCAGGCGCCCCGCACATAGGCCACCCAGCGGCTGTCACACAGGCCGCACTGACTGCAGAGATCCTTGGCCGGATAGACGCTGCCTGGCGCCAACGGCCGGGCCCGGTCATGGGGGGCACCGCGGGCGCCGGCATCGCGCCTGAGCGGGGTCGGCTCCTCCGGGGCGGAGTTGGCTGGGCTCGCGGGCTGGGCGGCGGTCAAGCGACTCAGGGCTGGTTGCTGCAGCTCAAGCTATCGGTCACCCTTCCCGTCGGGGCAGGATCGCAGCGAGGTCGGACCGCATGTGGGCGAGAGTGGGCTGTAAATCCGCCTTTACACCGGCCCGATGCCTCCTCGCCGGGATCGTCCATCCTCCCAGTCCCCCAAGCCCTCTGGTCAGGGTCAGCCCGACCCGAGGGGCGCCCGCAAGGGCGATCGCGGAGGTCGGAGCGGAACGCAACAGCGTCGGCCGAAGCGGCCATGGCCCGTGCTGACGGCGGCCCAGCTGGTCAGCGGCGCCCTGCTGGCGATCGGGGCGATCGTGGGGGCCACGGCCCTGGACGGGATCTGGCATCGGCAGGATCGGGCTCTCCAGCCGAAGAGCGAACTCACCCCCGGCACCCTGGCGGAAAAACCGCGGCGGCCGATCACCCTGTTGGTCATCGGCAGCGACGCCGAGCACCTGGGCGATGCCAGCAACGGGGCAGCCCCGGCCGGACCGGCCAATGCCGACGCCCTGCTGCTGATCCGGGTCGATCCCAGCGGGCCGCTGCAGGTGCTCAATCTGCCCAGGGAACTGGCGGTGAAGCTGCCCGGCAGCCGCCAGCCGGTGGCCCTGGGCGAGCTCTACCGCCGCGGCGGGGTGGCCCTGACCAGCGATGCCGTGCGCGAACTCACCGGCCTGCAACCACCTCGCCCCGACCGCTACCTGGTGTTGCCCCGCGGCGCTCTGCGAGATCTGATCAACGGTCTGGGGGGGCTGGAGATCGATCCGCCGCGCACGATGCGCTACCAGGACAAGGCTCAAAACCTGAAGATCGATCTGCAGGGCGGCCTGCAGCAGCTCGGTGGTGCTCAGGTTGAGCAGCTGGTGCGCTTCCAGGACAAATGGCTGGCTGAATCGGGCCGCCGCAGCGACCAGGAGCTGGTGGTGAGTGCCCTGCAGGACCGGCTGCGCCAACCCGAGCAGTTGGCCAAGCTCCCCTATCTGCTGCAGATGCTGCAGGGCAAGGTCGACACCAACCTCAGCCCCAAGGAAACCCTGAGCCTGCTGGCGGCTGGCCTCAACAGTGCCCGTCCGATCAGCTTCGTGACGCTGCCCCTGGATCCCGCCAAGGCCAGCCACGGCAAGCTTCGCCAGCTCAGCATCAGTGCCCGGCCGCCCTGGAGCGACAACTGAGGCTGGCGGCCCAGCCGGATCGGCAGGGCGCCTGTGCCCCGGCTGGCGGCAAGACTGCCGATCGGCTGCAGGCCATCAACCCAGATCCAGCTGCAGCCAGCGCCGCGCCAGCACCGGCAACAGGGCCGCCTCGAACCCGGCGGCATCCTCGCCAGCCATCGCCGGATCCCCGGGCTCGGCGAGCACTCCCAGCCAGGGCAGACCATCGCGGCGCCGCGCCGGCCTGTCCCAGGCACCACCCCACTGCAACAATCCCAGCAACGGCACCCCCCAGCGCTGCAGCAGCGCCGTGCCGGCGGCCGGCCAGCCACACGGGAGCTGGCCGGCCGCAATCACCAGCAGGCAGGGCTGGCGCCAGGCACCCAGGGCCTCAACCCAGCTGCCCCCGGCTGGCAGGGGCAACCCTGGATCGATCTCCACCAACCCCAGCCCGCCAGGACCACAGGCCAGGCCCTGAGTCTGGTGAGCCACCCCTGTCGGCGTCCCGGCGGCGCAGGCCCTGCCGAGGGCAGTCAGGGCGGCGTTGGGATCGTGCAGCGGGCTGAGGCGATGGATCGGCAGCTCCAGCAAGGCGCCCAGGCGTTGCGCCACCGCTGGTAGCGGCGGCAATCCCCCGGGTGCAGGGGCCCCGGCGAGGCCGAACCCCACCAGCACCAGAGCCCGTTCCGGCGAACCGGCCGCGCCCGGATCCGGCCGCTGCTGGAGCCTGGAATTCAAAACGGTCATCGCTGGTCCTGCCTAGGGGGCCGCCACGCTTCTACCATCGGAGCTGCGCAGGACCGCTCGTCGCCCCGTGACCAGTTTCTCGACCACGGCCCTCACCCAACGGGTGGAGCCGAGCGGGGTTTCGTCCCATGCCAGCCAGGACAGTCGCCGGCTGCGGTTGTTCAGTGGCAACTCCAATCCCGATCTGGCCCGGGAAATCGGCGCCTATCTGGGTGTCCCCGATGGTCCCCGGGTGATCAAGCGCTTTGCTGACGGCGAGCTCTACATCCAGATCCAAGAGTCAATCCGCGGCTGTGACGTCTTCCTGATTCAGCCCACCTGTGCGCCGGTCAACGACCACCTGATGGAGCTGGTGATCATGGTCGATGCCTGCCGGCGGGCCTCCGCCCGGCAGATCACGGCCGTGGTCCCCTACTACGGCTATGCCCGCGCCGATCGCAAGACCGCCGGCCGCGAATCGATCACCGCCAAGCTAGTGGCCAATCTGCTGGTCAAATCCGGGGTCGATCGGGTGCTGGCGATGGACCTGCACTCCTCCCAGATCCAGGGTTACTTCGACATCCCCTGCGATCACATCTACGGCTCGCCGGTGCTGGTCGATTACCTGCGCACCCGCAACCTCGGCGAGGTGGTGGTGGTCTCTCCCGATGTGGGCGGCGTGGCGCGGGCGCGGGCCTTCGCCAAACAGATGAATGACGCCCCCCTGGCGATCATCGACAAGCGGCGCTCCGGTCACAACGTGGCCGAAAGCCTGACCGTGATCGGCGATGTGGCCGGCAAGACCGCCGTGTTGATCGACGACATGATCGATACCGGCGGCACCATCTGCGCCGGCGCCCGTCTACTGCGCCAGCGGGGTGCCGCCCGGGTGCTCTGCTGTGCCACCCATGCGGTGTTCTCGCCACCGGCCAGCGAGCGCCTCTCCGAACCGGGCCTGTTCGAGGAGGTGGTGGTGACCAACAGCATTCCGATCGGACCGGATCGTCATTTTCCGCAGCTGCAGGTGCTCTCGGTCGCCAACATGCTCGGCGAGGCGATCTGGCGCATTCACGAGGAGAGCTCGGTCAGCTCGATGTTCCGCTGACCCCCGGGCTGCCGCCCACCGCATCCCCCCTCCCCCACCTATCCCTCCTTGGAATTGCCTGTTGGCATGTCCCCCTTGGGAAGGCTGCCAGGCTGAGGCACTCTGGAGTGCCGCTGGCGCCGGCAGCATTCAGGTTCAGCCCGGCGCCGGCGATCCAGCTGTGGATCCGGCCCTCCCAGAGCGACAACGCAGCGCATTCCAGGACCTCGATTCCCAAGCATCCCTGTCATGGCCCGTTCCCGTCCCGCCACGACTGAGAACCCCTCGACGACAGCGCTGGCCCGGCTGAAGCGCCGGGCCCACTTCAAGCGCCACCTGCCCGTCTGCCTCACCCTGCTGCTGACGGGAGCCCTGAACTGGGCCGGAGCCCTGCCAGCCCAGGCTCTGCCACCGGGAGGCCTCAATCGCCTGCCACAGCCGCTCGGGCACCGGGTGGGGGTCTGGCTGACCAACAGCCCCAGCCCGCTCTATTACGACCCGAGACGAATCGAGATCGCGGTGCAACAGCTCGCGCAGACGGGGTTCAACACCCTCTATCCCAACGTCTGGAGCCGCGGCACCACCTTCCACCGCAGCCGCCACGCACCGCTGGAACCGGCGCTGGCGACGGTGAACCCCGAACTTGATCCGATCTGCCGACTGACGCGGTCGGCCCATCGCCGCGGCATGCAGGTGATCCCCTGGTTCGAGTACGGCCTGATGGAGCCGGCCGATGCCGAAGTGGTCCGGCTGCATCCGGAGTGGGTGTTGCGCCGCGCCGATGGCAGCAGCCTCTACGCCCTGCATGGTGCCAACCTGCAGAGCTCGCCGCTGAAGGATCTGCGGGTCTGGTTGAACCCGGCCCATCCGGGGGTGCGGGCCCGGTTCATCGGTCTGATCACCGAGATCGTGCAGCGCTGCGGCGTCGATGGCATCCAGCTCGATGACCACTTCGCCTGGCCGGTGGAGCTGGGCTACGACGACTACACCCGCAATCTCTATCGCAGCCAGACCGGTCGCGAGCCCCCTGACAACTTCACGGACCGCTCCTGGATGCGCTGGCGGCGCCAGCGACTCACCGAACTGCTGCGGGAACTGCGGGGCGGCCTGCAACAGGCCGCCGGCTCCAAACGCACCGTGATCAGCCTGTCGCCCGGCCCCTTCCGTTTCGCCTACAACCAGTGGCTGCAAGATTGGGAGCTGTGGGCCCTGGGCGAGCTGGTCGACGATCTGGTGGTCCAGAACTACGCCTATTCGGTCAAGGGATTTGCCAAGGATCTGAACCAGCCCGCCCTGCTCAAGGCTCGCAGCTGGGGTATGCCCGTCGAGATCGGCATCCTGGCCGGCTTCGGCGGTCGCACCGCGGACATGACCACCATCAGCGACAAGGTGCGGCTGGCGGCCGACCGGGGCCATGGGGTGATCTACTTTTTCTGGGAGGGGCTCTGGGGTCAGTACGCCGGCCCCGAGGGCGGCGGCTACCGACTCCAGGCCTTTCAGTCGCTCCACTCCCAGACCTTCGGCCCTGGCAGAGGCAGCAGAGACTTCAAACTGCCGCTCCGGACCGTGCCCGGGCTGCTGCAAGCGCCACCACCGCTGCCCTGAGTCGATCGCTGATCACAGGGCCGGGCGGCGATGCCGCTGTCATCGGCCTTGAGCAGCTCCCGGCAGCTGGCCCGATCGGAATGACACCAGTCCAATCCCCAGCCGAGCCGAATCCGCGAAGACACAGCACGGCGCGATCCGCGTGGTCCGCGCCCCCAATCAGCTGTCCGGCGGCATCTGGCCCAGGCACTGCTCAACCACCTCCCGGGTGTTGGTCGAAAGCCGGCCAGCCGCCAGCTGCTCCAGGGCCCCGTGCATGGCCTGCCGCCGTTCGGGGCCGTAGCTGCGCCAGCGGCTGAACACCTTGACCAGCCGCGAGGCCGTGATCGGATTGCGGCCATCGAGCCAGGTGATCTGCTCGGCCATGAAGCGATAGCCGCGGCCGTCGGCGGCATGGAACACCATCGGGTTGCCGGCCAGCCCCCCGAGAACGGCTCGCACCGAGTTGGGGGCATTGGGATCAAAACGCGGATGCTCCAGCAGCTGGGCCACCCGCTCCAGACCGTCATCGAAGGGGGCGGCGGCCTCCAGCGCGAACCAGGAATCGAGAATCACCGGCTTGTCCTGCCAGCGGGCATAGAACGCCGCCATCGCCTCGGCTCGGGCGGGGCTGGGCTGGTTGTGCAGAGCCCGCAGACCCGCCCGGGCCAGAGTCATCGAACCGCCATCGACTGCGGCCCGAGCCGAGGCGATCGCCGCCGGATCGCCTGCCGCCACCCGCCAGGTCCAGATCAGGCCGGTGAGCATCCGATCGCCGTTGCCCTCGGGCCAGGCCAGCGGCCACTGGGGCGTGCAGCGCTCCAGGGCCGCCTGCAGCGGCTGGGCCAGAGCCTCGCCCAACCGGCGTTTCAGGCTGCGCAGGGCCTGGAACAGGGCCGGCGGATCGGGCTCGGTGATCGCCTCCTCGAGCTCCGCCAGACCGGGCAGGGCCATCAGGGCACAACGACTGGCCTCCGACAGGCCGGGGTCGGCGAGGATGCGGCTGCAGGCCTCGATCAGCTGCTCATCGAGCTGCTCGCGGTGGGGATCGGGCGGTCGGGACGCGATGGCCGGCGGCAGCGGAGCACCGCCCAGGCCAGCCCTTTCGCCCTCTGCACCGGGATCAGCAGCGGCATCGTTGCGAATCTGTGCGGGGGCCGTCGTCACCCTGGCCAGCACCGCCTGGCGCAACAGGATCTGGCCCGCATCCCAGCGGGCGAAGGGATCGCTGTCGCAGGCGAACAGGTGCACCAGCTCGCTGGTGGGCCGCCCCATCTCCAGCTTCACCGGTGCCGAGAAATGGCGCAGCAGCGACAGGGCCGGCGGATGGGGATGGGGGGGCAGGCCCTCAAAACGCAGGTGATGTTCGGCCCGCTCCAGCACCAGCAGGCGGGTGCCGGCGCCCCAGGCGGCGGGCATCAAAGGCAGGTGGTGCTGGCCTCCAAACCCATCGGCCAGGCGCAGGGGCAGGGGCTCGCCGGCCTGGCCCACCAGGCCCAGGGCCAGAGGGATCACCAGGGGCTGTTTGTCGTTCTGGCCAGGGGTGGCAGGGGTGTGCTGGTGGATGGTCAACTCCAGGGCTCCGGCTTCGCCGTCCCAGTGACGCTGCACCTGCAGCACCGGCGTGCCGGCCTGGTGATACCAGCGGCGGAACTCAGCAAAGTCGAAGGGGGGTGGTGCCAACCGGCCATCGAGGCCTTGGGCCGCCCAGCTGGCTTCAGCCGCCTCCCGCATCGCCGCCAGGAACTCATCGCAGGTGGCGGCCGTGCCGTCATGGCGCTTGACGTAGAGCGCCATGCCGCGGAAGAAGGTCTCCTCACCCAGCAGGGTATGGAGCATGCGGATCAGCTCAGATCCCTTCTCATAAATAGTGGTGGTATAAAAATTATCAATGGCCTGGTACTGATCCGGCTGCACGGGATGGGCCGTGGGACCGGAATCCTCGCGAAACTGGGTGTTGCGCAGCATCGCCACATTCTCGATGCGATTCAGCGACTGGCCATGCAGATCGGAGCTGAAACACTGATCGCGGAAGACGGTCAGCCCCTCCTTGAGTGACAACTGGAACCAGTCGCGGCAGGTGATGCGATTACCGGTCCAGTTATGAAAATATTCATGGGCGATCACGCTCTCAATGCGCTCCAGTTCGCCATCGGTGGCGGTGGCGGCATCGGCGAGCACCAGCTTGGAGTTGAAGATATTGAGACTCTTGTTCTCCATTGCGCCCATATTGAAATGACGCACGGCGACGATATTGAACTCATCCAGGTCGTATTCCAGCCCGTAGACCTTCTCATCCCAGGCCATGCTGCGCTTGAGTGAGGCCATGGCATGGGCCGTGTAAGCCTGATCGCCCGGCTCAACGTGAATCCGCAGTTTCACGACCCGGCCGCTGGTCGTGGTGAAGGTGTCACGCACCTCCTCCAGCCGGCCCGCCACCAGGGCGAACAGATAGGAGGGCTTGGGGAAAGGGTCGTCCCAGATCGCGTAATGGCGCTGTGGCTGAGCCCCGGCTTCACCTTCGGGCTCCAGTTCGCCGGTTTCCAGGCAGTTGCCATTGCAGAGCAACACCGGAAACGCCTGGCGATCGGCCTCGAGGCGCACGCGGAAGCGACTGAGCAGATCGGGGCGATCGGGGTGAAAGGTGATGCGCCGGAAGCCTTCGGCTTCGCACTGGGTGGTCACCATGCCACCACTGGCATAGAGACCCTCCAAGGTGGTGTTGCTGTACGGATCGATCCGCACCTCGCTGCTGAACAGGAACGGCCCCTCCGGAGGCCGGTGCACCACCAATCCGTCTGCGGTGAGGCTGAAAGCCTCCGCCGACAACGGGACTCCATCCAGAGAGAGGGCCAGCAGCTCCAGCTCCACCCCTCTGAGCTCAAGAGGCCCAAGAGCAAGCCGGCCATCGGGACCGGTGGCGTCGGGATTGGGGCAGAACGCCAGCCGGGCCGACACCTGGGCATGGTCCGCGTGGAGGCGCACCGTCAGATCGGTGCGCTCCAGCAGATAGGCCGCCGGCCGATAGTCAGAGAGACGGACGACGGCCATGGAGAAGAGCTACTTGGGTGCGGGAGCCGGTTGAGCCGGCTTTTTGCTCAGGGCGTCCTGAACCTTTTTGGCCACCTCAGGCGGAACCTGCTTGGGGCAGATCTCGTAGGCGCCGATCACGGCGGAGTTGATCGAACCCTTGCGCAGCTCCTCGAGGGTGAGCGGCTTGGTGCCGACCTGCTGGATCAGGCCCTGATGCTGACCGAGGATCAGCTGGGCAATTGTTTCACCGGCGATGCCCACCGCCTTGTCAAAGTCGACGCCGGCCGAACGGGAAATGCAGGCATTGACGGCGGCGATGCGGGTGTAGAGATTCATCTCCGCGGGAGTGGCCGGGGCCGCCAGCGCCGCGGCGGGAGCCAGAAGCAGGGGCATGACCAGCAGGGGTGCCGCCAGGAGGACCCTGGTGCGGCGAAACAGGGAAGCCAAGAGCAAGGTGGGATCCGGACCAGTCCATGCTGTCGCATGGGCGGCAGCTGCGCTCACCCTGGCGGCCGCTTTCAGGACGGTTCCTGCAGCGGCGCGCCGGGCCCCTCGGTCCGGATTTCGTGGTGCACCTCGGCCAGTTCCAGCTCGCCATTGCGCCAGGAATAGATCGAGCGGGAGCGGTAGCGGTCCTGGTCGACGAGGCGGATGTGTTCCAGCACATTCCACTCCTGGTGGTGGGTTTCGAACACCAGTTCGTGTTCATCCACCTGGCGGATCTGGCTTTTACTGGGAAACGCAAACAGATGGCTCTGACTGCGCCGCAGCTGATGGCCACAGAGATAGGCCTCCATCGTCCCCTCCCGAGAAAAGCGGGGGTTGCGATCGAAAAAGTCGTACTCCTGCTCGGGCCACCAGCTGAAGCGATAGGCCGCATCCCCCTCGATCGGCTCGCTGAAGCTCTCGACCCGCAGAAACATGTCGACCCGGATCGGCTCCTCGTCGGGAAAGAAATACAGACGGCGCGAACGCCAAAGGCCCAGATTGCGCGAGAACCAGCGGCGCAGGTTGCTGTCCAGCTTGATGCGACTCGGGGACGGGGAGGGGAAGGGGCCGGACAGCATGGGTGGAGTTGGGGGTCCGGAAGGGGAGCCGTGGGCAGGTGGATCGGCAACTCAGTACTAGCCAGGACACTGGCGATTGGCGGGATCCCGGCCCAAAAGCACCGAAACCCATAAGGTTGGGGTCGTCGTCGCAGGGATCCGCTTGCCATCAGCGGAGGAATCACCATCCCCGAAGGGCCTGCCCAAGCCCCTGCAGCCCCGACTCGACCCCGTCGGAGCCGAGAGCGGACCGCGCCAGACCCTGCAGTTGCTCCTGGTGGCCACCAAGCAGCATCTGGCCAGCGCCGACCTGCGCGGCTTGATGCAGGCCCTGCGCGCCGAGGAAAGCAGCTTTGAAGTCTCCCTGGAGGTGGCCGATCCCGCCGTGCACCCGGAGCTGCTGGAGCTGCATCGCCTGGTGGCCACGCCAGCCCTGATCAAACTGGCACCGCTGCCCAAACAGGTGTTTGCCGGCAACACTCTGGGGATGCAGCTGCGCAATTGGCTACCCCGTTGGCAGCAGATGGAGGTAGTCAGCAGTCTGGGGTTAAGCCTGCGCCCCGCCGAACAGGACGGCAGTCGCACCCAGCGGGAGGTCCAGCTGGAGGACCAGCTGCTGGTGCTGCGTCAGGAGAACGAGACCCTGATCGAGCGACTGGGGGTCCAGGAGCGGCTGCTGCGCATGGTCGCCCACGAACTGCGCACCCCGCTGACCGCCGCCAAGCTGGCGCTTCAGAGTCACACTCTCGGCCAGATCGATGAGCCCCGCTTCCGCGATGTGCTCAAACGCCGCCTCGATGACATCCAGGAGCTCTCCCGTGATCTGCTCGAGGTGGGCACGACCCGCTGGGAGGCCCTGTTCAATCCCCAGCGCCTTTCCCTCGGCCAGGTGGTGGCCGAATCGATCCTGGAGCTCGAGAAGCTCTGGGTGGGCCGGGACCTCGAACTGGTGACCGACATCCCGGGAGACCTGCCCGATGTCTACGCCGATCAGCGGCGCATGCGCCAGGTGCTGCTCAATCTGCTGGAGAACGCCCTCAAGTTCACCCCGGAAGGGGGCAGGGTCAGCCTGCGACTGCTGCACCGCACCAGCCAGTGGGTGCAGGCCAGCATCTGCGACAGCGGCCCGGGCATCCCGATCGAGGAGCAGGAGCGCATTTTCCTGGACCGGGTACGGCTGCCCCAGACCTCCGGCACCACTTCGGGCTACGGCGTCGGCCTGTCGGTCTGCCGGCGGATCGCCGACGTGCATGGCGGCCGCATCTGGGTGGTGTCAGAACCGGGAGAGGGGGCCTGCTTCCACTTCACCGTGCCGATCTGGCGCGGCCAGATTTCACCGGCCGAGCACCAGCCGGACGAAGAAGCCTGAGTCCGATCCAGCTCCTGGAAACGCCTCCTTGACGAACGGTCCCTTCGCCCCGTACGGTCCATTCCATCAGCGAAACCGGTCCACCCGGAACAGTCCTGAGCTTTGCTCTGTGGATTTGCAGCTGTGGCCTCGCCCCCATCGTCTAGAGGCCTAGGACACCTCCCTTTCACGGAGGCGACAGGGGTTCGAATCCCCTTGGGGGTATATCAAAAGCCAATCTTTTACTTCGATTGGCTTTGTTGTCAACGATGTGGGTGAGCGATTTGTTAGGGCAAACCGGAGGTCACGCTTCTTCTTTGGCCTGATCTGGATCAGCCCATCAGCCCGACGCTTCCGTGGTTTCTGGACCCATTCCGGCACCTCGCCCAGCGGTATGCGGCCCGGTCTGGCAGGTGAGCGGATCAGCCCCACCAGCACAGGCCGACCGATCGCTCGGCGACCATTTCCGAGGCCCTTGGGTCACCCGATTCAGACAGGCGCAGCTTCGGGGCAGCCAGGCAGCCACAGGAGGTCATTCCGTCGCCGTTGCGTTGGCTCCAGCAAGGTCTCGAACACCAACCTGTGGAGAGGCAGATGTGGACTGCTGCCCCAATGGTTGGGTCGCCCAGCGCCGAGATAGCGTCTGAACCAGTCCTGCGCTGAATCAAGTCTTTCAGGACTGCTGAGCTGCAGCCCCAGCCGCCCAGGCGAGCCTTTGCCTGAGGGCAGACTCCGGAAGCGGCACGACGACCCTGCCTGAGGGGTGATCAGCAGCCATCCGCGGCAAGCTTCCGATTCGGTCAGGCGTGGGCGGCACGACGCATCGCTTCTTTCTGCACGCCGCGCAGGTTGTTGGCCAGGTCGTCCTTGAGACGCTGCTCGATCAGACCGATCGGCATGCCGGGCTTGCCCTGGACGGTGAGGTCGTAGAGGAGCCAGCTGCTGGTGTCATCGAAGCCGACCACCCAGGCCCCCTCGAAGCAGCGGAAATCACCATCGAGCATGCGGAAGTTCAACCGTCCCTGCTCCAGGTCCTCCTCCAGTTCCAGCTTCACCCTGGCGCTGAAGCGCAGGCCGCAGAACTGCTGGGTGCCGACCTGTTCAACGGCGACTCGGTTGGAGCGACGCCAGAGCTGGCGGGAGCTGGCCAGGTTAGGAATGAAGCGATCGAGATTCTCGTAATCGGTGAGCACCTGCCAGATCCACTGGGGATCGAGGGCCATCCGCAGCTGCACAGCCAGCCGGCGGGCACCGAGGGGCAGGCGCTCCATCTCCTGCTGGATCGTGTCCAGAGAACAGCTGTCAGTGCTCGGCATCAATGGATCCCCGGCGGGACGATCGGTGGCAAGGAGTTGCGCCAGGACCATTCGGAGCTCGTCAGGAACCGCACCGAACAGGCGCCCAAGGACACCTTGAAGACGTGTGCAGGATCACAACTTAGCCCCATTTGACCGGCTCCGTTGCTGGAGCGTCGCCAGCAGGCGGACGGGTACGGCGGGCGTGGTCCCTATGATCGGCGCGCTTTTATAGAGGGCGGCTTCCCGATGCGTGTTTCCACTGGCAAGGCCACCGTCTCCGACAGCCGCATGTTCACGGTGGGGGTCGAGAGTTTTGGAGTAGGTCGTCAGCGCCGGGCCGAGCGGCAGCTCACCGTGCCCTTTGGCCAACTGCAATCCCTGATGCAGACAATCGCGCTCCGGGGTGGTCGGATCAGGGTGATCGACTCCGGAGACACCAGTTCCCGGATTGAGGTGGCCCCGGCTACAGCCGTTGAAGCCGCCCCTGAAGCCAAGCCCGAACCCGCCCCCCAACCGTCCGCCAAAGCAGCTGTGAGTCACGCCGCCGTTCCGGTCAATCTCTACAAGCCGAAGGATCCCTTCATCGGCACCGTCACCGGCAACTACAGCCTGCTGAGCGACGGCGCCATCGGCCGGGTCAACCACATCACCTTCGACCTCAGCGGCGGCGATCCCCTGCTGCACTACGTCGAAGGCCAGTCGATCGGCATCATTCCCGACGGCACCGACGCCAATGGCAAACCCAACAAGCTCCGCCTGTACTCGATCGCCAGCACCCGCCACGGCGACGATCTCGGTGACCACACGGTCTCCCTGTGCGTGCGGCAGTTGCAATACGAGAAGGACGGCGAGACCATCAACGGCATCTGCTCGACCTTCCTGTGCGACATCGAGCCCGGCGCCAAGGTGAAGATCACCGGCCCCGTCGGCAAAGAGATGTTGTTGCCCCCCGACGAGGACTCCAACGTCATCATGCTGGCCACCGGCACCGGCATCGCGCCGATGCGGGCCTACCTGCGGCGCATGTTCGACCACGGCGAGCGGGCCCAGAACCCCGAATACCAGTTCCGCGGCAAGGCCTGGCTGTTCATGGGCGCCCCCAAGACCGCCAACCTGCTCTATGAGGAGGACCTGCAGCAGTACCTGGCTGACTTCCCCGAGAACTTCCGCTACACCAAGGCGATCAGCCGTGAACAGGAGAACGCCAAGGGCGGCCGCATGTACATCCAGGATCGGGTGCTGGAGAACGCCGAGGAGATCTTCTCCTGGATCGAGAACCCCAAGACCCACGTCTACATGTGCGGTCTGCGGGGCATGGAGCCCGGCATCGACGAAGCGATGAGTGCCGCCGCCGCCGCCAAAGGGCTGAATTGGGCCGAGCTTCGTCCCCAGCTCAAGAAAGCCGAGCGCTGGCACGTCGAAACCTACTGAGCGCCCCGGCGCCGCTTCTGGCCTGGATCGGGTCCGCCTTGGCGGGCCCTTTTTATTGGTCACAGCCGCCCCAAGCGGGTGGGCGAACGCTCACAGAGCCGCGCCGCGACTGGGCTGGAGCAGGCCAAGAGCGGCCCCAGCCGTTAAACCAGAGGGAACTCGGTCCCCCTTTGCCCCATGACCACGCTGCTCACCAATCCGCTGCGGGTGGGTCTGCGCCAGGAGCGGGTGATCACGCCCCAGTGCATCGTCATCTTCGGTGCCAGCGGCGATCTGACCCATCGCAAGCTGGTGCCGGCCCTGTTCGAGCTGTTCCGGCAGCGGCGCCTGCCCAGTGAGTTCGCCGTGCTCGGTTGCGCTCGCCGGCCCTGGAGCGACGAGGAGTTTCGCTCCAGGATGGGGGAGGCCCTCGCCGGCGAGATCGCTGACCACCCCAGCGCCTGGGAGCAGTTCTCCCAGGGCCTGTTCTATGAGCCGGTGGATCTGCAGCAGAACGATCATCTGGTGCGGCTGGGCCAGCGTCTCGAAGGCATCGACCGGCTGCGGGCCACCCGCGGCAACCGCACCTTCTATCTGTCGGTGTCGCCGGAGTTCTACGGCAGTGGCTGCCGCGCCCTGGCTGCGGCCGGCCTGCTGGCCGACGCCGAGCGCAGCCGGGTGGTGATCGAAAAGCCCTTCGGCCGGGACTACGGCAGCGCCCAGCAGCTCAACAAGGTGGTCCAGGCCTGCGCCAAGGAGAGCCAGGTCTTCCGCATCGACCACTACCTGGGCAAGGAAACGGTCCAGAACATCCTGGTGATGCGCTTCGCCAACACCATCTTCGAGCCGATCTGGAATCGCAACTACATCGCCAATGTCCAGATCACGGCGGCTGAAACGGTGGGGGTCGAGGACCGGGCCGGCTATTACGAGAGTTCCGGCGCCCTGCGGGACATGGTGCAAAACCATCTGACCCAGATTCTGGCTCTGACCGCCATGGAACCGCCCGGTCGCTTTGACGCCGAGGCGATCCGCAACGAGAAGGCCAAGGTGCTGCAGGCGGCCCGCCTGGCCAATCAGGCCGAGCCCTGGAAATGCTGTGTGCGGGGCCAGTACAGCAGCGGCGGCTCCCGCGCCAGGCCCCTGAGCGGCTATCGGCAGGAGCCCGGCGTCAACGCCAACAGCACCACGGAGACCTATGTGGCGATGAAGCTGTTCATCAACAACTGGCGCTGGCAGGGCGTGCCGTTCTATTTGCGCACCGGCAAGCGCCTGCCGAAGCGGCTCTCGGAGGTCGTGCTCACCTTCCGCGAGGCGCCGGTGCACCTGTTTGACGCCGCTGGTGGCTCGCCGACGCCCAACCAGCTGATCCTGCGCATCCAGCCCGATGAGGGGGCCGAGATCAAATTCGAGGTCAAGGCTCCCGGCTCCGGCATGCGCAGCCGGCCCGTCGACATGGGCTTCTCCTACGACGATTCCTTCGGAGAACCTTCCGACGAGGGCTATGTGCGCCTGCTGGCCGACGCCATGCTCGGCGATCCCACCCTCTACACCCGCAGCGATGAGGTGGAAGCCGCCTGGCGCCTCTACACCCCCCTGCTGGAACTGATCGAGGAGTCCCCCTGGCAGCTGCCGGTGCACCCCTACGAGGCCCGCACCTGGGGCCCTGCCGCCGCCGACAGCCTGCTGGGTGATGACGGCCTGGGCTGGCGCCGGCCCTGATCCCGGCCCCGGCGGCCCCCGTTTCCCTCCGTTCAGCCCTTTCCGTTCCTCGCTTCACTCGTCATGTCCACCCAGCTGACCCTGCAGGCCCCCCTGGACGTGCCTCCAGCAGAGGTCTATCCCTATCTCGACCGTCTCTGGAACCACGGCCTGGAGGGATCCACCGGGGCTGCCACCTTCACCCTGCTGATCTGGGAGCCCTCCTGGCTGGAGCAGCAGATGGTGCGCATCGGCCGGATTGAAGGCCCGATCCGGGGTCTGGAGCGAGACGATCTGATCGAAGCGGCCCGCCTGATCACCGTTGACTGTGATCTCCCCTTCAGCACCGCGCCGATGGATCCGCGCCTGGCCTGGAAGGTCGGCCAGCTGGAAGGCCAGCAGGAGGCCCAGGATCTGCGCGGGCAGTTCGTGCCGAACGCCATCAGTGTCCACACTCCCCGGCGGCTTATCACCCTGAGCGCCACCCTCGATGGCAGCCAACAGCTGGAAACCATGGTGGCGGCCTATTGCCCGCTGCCGGACGAGGGCGGCGCCGCCTGTGGCGACGCGATCGTGCTGCGGGGCGGCATGGAGGCCCTGCACCGGGGCCTGCCCCTGATCCAGACCCTGGTCGGCGATGACCTGCCCTGCTGGGTCTGGTGGAACAGCAGCCTCGATGAACCGCCGGAGATGCTGGAGGCCCTGGCCCCGACGCCGCGCCGGCTGGTGATCGACACCTCCCTGGGCCGACCGGCCCGCTGCCTGGAGGTGCTGGTGGAGCGGATCGAGGCGGGGCAGGCCGTCAACGATCTCAACTGGCTGCGCCTGCGCAGCTGGCGCGAATCGCTGGCGATGGTGTTCGACCCCCCCTCGCGCCGCGATGCGCTGGCCCATGTGGTTCAGCTCGACATCGACGTCGAGGGGGACCACCCGGTGAAGGGGCTGCTGCTGACGGCCTGGATCGCCGACCGGCTTGGCTGGCATCTGATTGACAGTTCCCCCGCCGACGAACCGAGTAGCATCAGCGCCGAGTTCCAGCGCACCGATGGCACCACGGTGCGCTTCCGGCAGATGCCGGTGCCGGTGGGCGTTCCCAAGGCCCACCCCGGTGCGATCGTGGGCCTGCGCCTGATCTGCGAACCGGCCAACCGCCCCCCCCTATGCGTGATCCTCTGCTCGGAATCGGGGGGCTGCATGCGGCTCGAATCGGGCGGCATGGCGGCCATGGAGCTGGTGGAGGAGGTGGTGCCCCTGCCCGAGGAAAACGAGGAGATGGAAATGGCGCGTCTGCTCGGCGGCGGCCACGACACCACCAACCCGCTGCTGGCTTCGGCGGCGCCGCTGGCGGCCACAATCCTGCCGCGCTGAGCCCTTGGGCTGCCTGATCGCCGCCCCCTGCAGCGGCAGCGGCAAAACCCTGCTGAGCCTCTGCCTGACGGCCAGCGCCCGCCACAGGGGCCAGAGCATCCAGCCGTTCAAGGTCGGGCCCGACTACCTCGATCCCCAGCTGCTGGCGGCGGTGGCCCTGCGGCCCTGCCGCAATCTCGACCCCCTGCTCTGCGGCGACGAGTGGGTGCGGCGCTGCTACCGCTGGCACGGCAGTCGGGCCGATCGGGTGCTGGTGGAGGGGGTGATGGGCCTGTTTGACGGGCGGGGCCCCAGCAGCGAGGGCAGCTCGGCGGCGGTGGCGGCCCTGCTGGATCTACCCGTGGTGCTGGTGGTGGAGGCCTCCCGCCAGGCCGGTTCCCTGGCCGCGCTCGTGCGCGGTTTCCGCGACCACGGCCCGCCGGCCGTCACCCTGGCTGGGGTGGTGCTCAACCGGGTGGGCAGCGAGCGCCATCGGGCCTTGCTGGCCGAGGCCCTGGAGTCGATTGCGGTGCCGCTGCTGGGCGTGCTGCCCCACCACGCCAGCCTCGATCTGCCCTCGCGCCATCTCGGCCTGCTACCCCCCCAGGAGCTGGACGACCTGGGCGAACGGCAGCGCCTCTGGGCCCAGCTGGCCGAGGAACACCTGGATCTGGAACGACTCTGGCCCCTGCTGGAAGCGCCTGCGCCTGCGCCGGCAGAGCAGGCCACCGACCCGATCAGCTGGGTGCTGTCCGGCCTGGCATCCCAGCCAGCGCCGCAGGCCCCAGCTCAGCCCCTGCCGGTGGCCATCGCCAGTGATGCCGCCTTCCATTTCCGCTATCCGGAGGCCGCCGAATTACTGCGGGCCGTGGGCCTGGATCCCCGGCCCTGGAGCCCTCTGGCCGACGATCCCCTGCCCCCGGGCTGCCGGGCGGTGCTGCTGCCCGGCGGCTACCCGGAACTCCACGCCGAGACCCTGGCCGCCAGCCGGCGCAGCCTCAGCCAGCTGGCCAAGGCCGCCAGCGCCGGCCTGCCGATCGTGGCCGAATGTGGCGGTTTGCTGCTGCTGGGCCAGCAGCTGAGCGACGGCGAGGGCCGCAGCCATGCGATGGCGGGAGTGCTGCCGCTGACGGCGCGGCGCGGCCCCCTCAGCCTGGGATACCGCGAAGCGGAAGCCTCCGTCGATGGCTTGCTGGTACGCCGAGGCGAACGGCTGATGGGTCACGAATTTCACCGTTGGCAACTGGAGGCCGATCCGGCGTTGGCAACTGCGGCGAGCTTGTGGCAGCTTGAAGGCTGGGGTTCTCCACGGAGGGCGGAAGGATGGACGAGCGCGAACATTCACGCAAGCTGGCTACATCTCCACTGGGCTGGGTGCCCGGGGATTCCCCGGAGGCTGGCCGCCGCAGCCGGGCACTTCGGGCTGCAGCCGCCGAACGGCGCTTTCTGCAACCCAGCGAACAGCGGCCCAGCCCTCCCAGTGAACGCTGGCGGCTGAGCGTGCGTGGCCTGGTGCAGGGAGTGGGCTATCGGGCCGGCTGCCTCAAGCGCGCCAACGAGCTGGGCCTCAGTGGCTGGGTGCGCAACCTGGCCGATGGCTCGGTGGAGGTGGAAGCCGAGGGCATCCCGTTGGTGCTCAGCGAACTGCAGCTGTGGTGCGAGAAGGGTCCCCGGGGCGCCCAGGTGAGCAGTGTGGCCAGCAGCCGCGTCCCCCCCACCGGCACGGACTGGTTTGATATCCGCCGCTGACCCCAGGCCGAGGGGCGGACTGGAGCTGTGGCTGCTGCGCCATGGCGCCACCGCATGGTCCCGCAACGGCCGTCACACCGGCTACACCGATCTGCCCCTGCTGGCCGAAGGTGAGGCCGAGGCCAGGGCCCTGGCACCACGATTGCGGGGGCTGGTGTTCAGGGCCGTGGCCACCAGCCCGTTGCAGCGGGCCCGCCGCAGCTGCGAGCTGGCGGGACTGGCTGAGGGGGCCCAGGTCTGGAACGATCTGCGGGAGTGGAACTACGGCGCCTACGAGGGCATCACCACCGCTGAGATTCGCCGCAGCCAGAGCGACTGGACGATCTGGAGCCATGGCTGCCCGGCCGGAGAGGACGAGACGGCTGTGCAGAGGCGCTGTGAGCGGGTGATCGCCCGGGTTCTTGAGCTGGCTGACCAGCCACCTGGTCTGCCGCCCATGGAGATGCCGGGGGCGGTCTGTGCGGCGGCGCCGGGCGACATTCCCTGCCGGATCGCCCTGTTCGCCCATGGCCATCTGCTGCGCAGCCTGGCCGCCACCTGGCTCGGCCTCGGGGCCCGGGGCGGACGCCTGCTGGTGCTCGGTACCAGCGGCATCGGCGTGCTGGGCTACGAACGGGAGCAGCGGGTCTTGCTGCGCTGGAACGTTCCGGTCCGCTGACAGCCCATCGAGGACAGGGATCAGGCCCCATTCCCGCTGAGTGAACCGCTGTCCTGGAAACCCCTGGACAAGCGTGCACCCAGGCGGGCCCCTGCTTGGGTCCGACCGCGGCGGCTGAAGGCTCAACCCCGGCCGCACCAGGCTGACCACGACCGCCGGAGATGGAGATCACCCCCCAGCACCCAGCCCGAGCGAGTGGGTGGGTGTTCAAGGGAGAACTTCCCCGAGGCGTTGGCTGCCCCCTCAGAATGGGAGCTGCGCTGCGATCCGGCCCTGAACCTTGCCACCCTCTGGAGCGAGCTGCTCGGTTTCGCCCTGGCGATCGGCTTCAGCCCCCTGCACATCGCTCTGTTGCTGTTGCTGCTGGTGGGCCGTGATCCCCTGCGGCGGGGGGGCTGGTTCGTGGCCGGCTGGCTGGTGATGTCGGTGCTGGAAGTGGTGCTGCTGCTGACCGTGGGCCATGGTCTGCTGCTCAGCATGGACAAGGGCACCTCCCATCGCACCGGCCTGGATCTGCTGGCGGCCGGGGTGCTGCTCGGGGTGGGAATGAAACAGCTGCTGGACCGCAGGGAAGGGGCGGGAGCGCCGGCCTGGGCCGGCCAGCTGGATCGCTTCGGCGCCATGCCGCTGCTGCCCCTGCTCGGCCTGAGCGCCCTCGTTCAGGTGATCAGCCCGGACGATGTCTTCCTCTATGCCAAGGCCAGCGGCGAGCTGCTGGCGGCAGGGCTGGACCAGGGGCAGGAGCTGCTGGCCGGCGGTCTGTTCAGCCTGGCCACCGCGCTGCTGCTGCTGGTGCCTTTTCTGGCGGTGCTGCTGCTGGGGCAGCAGCGGGTGCAGCCAGCTCTGCAGGGGGGCAAGCAATGGCTGTTCGCCAACGCCGACCCGATCGTCGGGGTGGCGAGTGTGGGGCTGGCGGTCTACTTCGGCTGGCAGGGGGTGGAAGGATTGAGGCTCAGCTGAAGCCAGCAGCAGCCTCTCAGGGCTGATCCATGCTCAGCGCAATGCCCTGTGCCCTCCCGTGCCACAGCCAGCATCGGCCTCAGGAGGATCCCCTGGACAAGCTGTGTTGCCGGCGTCCTCGAATCGGACCGAGCGATCGCCAGCGAGAAGGTCTGGGCGAATCGACGGGCCGAGTTCGCTGCGCCCCATGCCTTCGCTCCGGCAGGCAGGCGCCAGCTGCGTCAGCCCTTCGAGCGGAGAGACCTCAGGGGCTGGGCAGCGAGTCATCGCCCTGGCCAGCACTGAGACGTTCGGCTTCGAGCATGCGCTCGAGATAGGCGGCATCGTGCAGACGAGCGTGGGGAGTACGGGGCCGAAGTGCTTGCGGCGGCAGCAACCCATCAGCGCGATCACCGCCGTAAGGCTTCCGCCCCCGAAACCTGGTCCAAGACCTACTGCGGCCCCAGTAGACCAGCAGCCCCAGGCCCAACCCCAGAACCAGCCACCAGCCGAGTGCGGCATCGCCGTCTGAAGAACGGGCGCCGGCATCATTCACCGCAAGGGGATCCCGCTGAGGCTGGAGGGTCGAAATCTGAGCCAGCGCAACGTTCGCCTCGTCCAGAGGAACCGGCGGCTTCAGGACCCAGGCAGTGAGATCCTCGCCCGCTCGGCGCCCTGCCCCGGCAGCAGCAGGTGCCTGGCCCAGCACAACGGTGTCAACAGTCACATCAACAATTTCAGGACCCAAGCCCGCAGGAACAAACACTTTCCTGCAAGACCAGTAAACTGACCTATCTTAACCTGACCAATAATCAAGGCGTGAATCAGGTGGGCAATCACTGTGGTGATCAGGGTCTCCCGCCCAGACCTGTCACCCTCAGACAGGAAGGCCACCCATCCACGGCAAGTGAGAAACAGCCACGGGACCAAGATTTCGCGATCGCGCCGCCCGGTGCCCTTGAGCGACAACAAGCGATTTTTTAGCCTAGCTGATGGGCACATAGAGCCCATTAATTTTTATGTTTAAGCCCTGAATCCAGGATTTCGACAACATCGGCTTCCAAGGCGTGCCCCTGGTGTTTCCCTTGGCATTTCGGGCCCATGGGATTCAGCCGGGCGACTCAGGCCAGGGGCAGCCCGTCGACCTGCGGATCCGGATCGCGCAGCCAGCGTTCCCAGAGCTGGATCTCCCGCTCCGTACCGGGACCCGCCATCAGCGTGACCGCCTGGCTGGCCCGACTGACGGCCACGTACACCAGCTGGCGGCGCAGGGTGTCGTCCCTGGGCCAGAACACATCGCCAGCGACGAACACCTCGCCGAAGGTGCTGCCCTGGCTGCGATGCACCGTCAGCACCGCGGCCGGCCCCAGGGAAGCGAAGGCATCGCGCAGCAGAAAATAGCGGCGCCAGAGGGCGCGGCCGTTCTTCTTGCCGGCCTCGCGGGCCTGTTGCCTCAGCCCCTGCAGCACCGTCTCCAGGCTGGAGCGGGCCGCACTGCCCAACGGCGGCAGCAGCCTCAGGCTGAGCTGGGTCTCGCCCGCCTCGACGCTGGCGCAGAGGGTGTCGATCACGGGGGCGCCCAGTCCATCGAGACGGTCGAACCCAATCCCGAACTCGGCGAGGTCACAGCGCTCCGGTTTGACATCGCGCACCACCAGCTCCCGGTTGGAACCCAGCACCATGTCGGGCTCCTCGGCGGCCTCCGCCCCCTCGCGGCAGGCCGGAGCCATCACCGCCGCACGGGTGATCAGCACCTCACCGGGCAGGACCGGCAACTGGTCGGCCATCTCCCCGTGCAGGGCCCGGCGGGCGATCGGCACCAGCTGCTCAAGCGAGCGATTGGTGTAACAGAGAATCCGGGCCAGGTCGGGATTGTCGGTTTCGCAGCTGCGCCGCAGGGCCGCCTGGGCCGCCAACAGCCACTCGGAGCGATCGAGGGCGCAGACCATACCGGCGTCGCTGCGCAGCGGCGCCAGGGCCGGCGGCTGTCGACAGGGCAGGTCCCCCTGGCGCAACCCCGTGGCCAGGCGCAGCACCGGCCCCCGATGGCGCACCACCTGGCGCAGATCCGCCAGACAGGCCCGGCCCAGGGCGAACACCGGACTCACGGATTCCCCCACCGGCGGCAGCTGGGCCGGATCGCCGACGAACACCAGACGGGTGCGGAAGGGATGGCCGCAGCGCAGGGCGATCTCCAGCAGGGCGCTGTCCACCATCGACGCCTCATCGATCAGCACCAGACCGAGGTGCTCCAGTGCCATCGCCGTCTGCTCGGTCTCCTCACAGCGCTCCAGATCCCCCTGGCGCTTCAGCTTCAGCCGCAGCAACCGGTGGATGGTGGAGGGATACCAGGTGGGTTGCAGGCCCACCAGCTCCAGATGGCGCCGCAGGACACCCACAGCCTTATGGGTGGGGGCCACCACGGTCCAGCAGAGGCCGCTGGCCTCCACCTGCTGCAGCAGCCTGGTGGACAGGAAGGTCTTGCCGGTGCCGGCGTAACCGCTGAGCACGAAGGGAGTGCCATCAGCGGGTGCCTCCAGCCAGCTGGCAAAGGCAGCGGCAGCCGCCTGCTGATCGGGGGTGAGGGCCAGGCCCGGCGACGGCGACGACCTCACCCCAAGGACACAGCCAGAGTGGAAGGCAGCTGGTGGCTGAGTACCTGGACCAGATGCACCGGCGAGCCGACCAGGGCCAGGCCTGGCAGGGCCACGAGGGGGCCCATGAGACTGCCGGCGAGCACCTCCAGCTTGGTGTGGCCGAGATTTTCCTTGAGCTGTTGGTCCCAGATCGAACCGGTGATCTCGTTGCTGCCAGCCAGGGTGTTGACCCGGGCTGCGGTCAGGCCGGCGGCCAGGCGCACACCGCTGGCGTCGTACAGAACCACGAAACAGAGCGCCGCCGCCAGGGCGAAGAGGGGGTCCTGGAAGCCCTGACTCCAGCCGATACCGGCGGCAGTTCCGGTCATCAGCGCCGAATGGCTCGAGGGCATGCCCCCGGTTTCGAACAGCACCGCCGGCCGCCACTGACCGTGCAGGGCCAGTTCCACAAACAGTTTGGAGACCTGGGCCAGCCCGCAGGCGGCCAGCCCCCACCAGAGCACGCCGTTATCCAGCAGATCGCGCAACATTAGCAGCAGGTGGCCCGAATCGCTGGGAATGGCAGGGGTCATCGGTCGCGGCTGGTGATGTAGTCGGCCAAGGCAAGCAGAGGGGCGGCCTTGGCCTCGCCCTCACCCTCACTCCAGGGGGCCAGGGCCGCCTTGGCCTCAGCCACCAGGGCCTCGGCGCGGCGACGCGACTCCTCGAGGCCGAGCAGCTTGGGGTAAGTGGTCTTGTCGGCGGTGAGGTCCTTGCCCGCCGTCTTGCCGAGCACCTCACTGCTGGCGGTCAGATCGAGGATGTCATCGATGATCTGGAAGGCCAGGCCGATGCCGCGGGCGTAGGTGCCCAGGGCGCTCAGCAGCGCCTCGGAGGCACCGGCGATCTGGGCGCCGCTGATCACGCAGGCCCGCAGCAGGGCCCCGGTCTTGTGGAGGTGGATGTATTCGAGCGTGTCGAGATCCACCGCCTTGCCCTCGCACTCCAGATCCACCACCTGGCCGCCCACCAGTCCCGGAGCGCCCGAGGCCAGACTCAGCTCGCCGATCACGGCCAGCAACCGTTCGGCCGGCAGGCCGGGGCTGCGCAGGGCCACCATCTCGAAGGCGCGGGTCAGCAGGGCATCCCCGGCCAGGATGGCGTTGGCCTCGCCGAAGACCTTGTGGTTGGTGGGCCGACCGCGGCGCAGATCGTCGTTGTCCATGGCGGGGAGATCGTCATGGATCAGCGACATGGTGTGGACCATCTCCAGGGCCACGGCCGTGGGCAAGGCCAGCTCGCCGTCTCCGCCAGCCAGCTCACAGGCCGCTAGACAGAGGATCGGCCGCAGCCGCTTGCCGCCGGCCAGCAGCGAGTAGCGCATGGCCTCCCGCAGGGATTCAGGCCGCTCCGGGCCGAGGGAGCCATCGAGGGCCGCCTCCACCCGCAGCCGCGAGGCCTCCAGGTAGGCGGCGAAATCGAAGGGTTGCGCAGGCGCCGCATCCTCGGCCGGGGCCGCGTCCTGGGCCGGATTCTGGGCCGTGCTCACCGACGCGGTCATGGGGAACTGGGCGCTCGACGGGGATTCTCGCAGCCCGCCCCCCGGATGCGATCGCCGGCTTAACAGGGCAGCGGCTCGAGCTGCGCTCCAGGTTCCCCCCTGGCGCTGCGGCTGTAGCCCGAAGGGGTGGGCCGGCGACGCACTCCGGGCACGATGACGGGGGGTCCACGCATAGAACGGCCGGAAGCCCTGGCCGGGCGGCCATCGGCTGGTCACACCAGGCCGGTTTCAGACCAGCAGATCCTCCAGCGAAGACCCATCCACCCCGTGGCGATGGCACCAGGCCAGCACCGTGTTCACCAGCAGCATGGCCACCGTCATCGGCCCCACGCCGCCGGGCACCGGTGAGATGGCACTGGCGACCGGCTCCACCTCCTCAAAACGCACATCGCCGCAGAGGCCGCCCTCGGGCTGGCGATGGATGCCCACATCCACCACCACTGCCCCCGGCGTCACGTGGTCGGCGCCGATCAGGCGCGGTTGACCGGCGGCCACCACCAGCACCTCGGCCTGGCGCGTCAGCGCCGCCAGATCGGCGGTGCGCGAATGGGCGACGCTGACGGTGGCATTCGCCGCCTGCAGCATCAGGGCCATCGGCTGGCCCACCAGGATGCTGCGGCCCACGACCACGGCCCGCTTGCCATCCAGCTCCACCCCCGCCGCGCTCAGCAGGGCCATCACCCCCGCCGGGGTGCAGCTGCGTGGGCCGGGCTCCCCCTTGAGCAGCCGACCCAGATTGAGGGTATGCAGGCCATCGGCATCCTTGTCGGGATCGATGGCCTCCAGCAGCGGCCCCTCCTCCAGGCCGGCGGGCAGGGGCAGCTGCAGCAGGATCCCATCCACCTCGGGATCGCCATTGAGCCGCTGGATCTGCTCGAGAACGGCCGCCGCCGGCGTCGCCGCGGCCAGGTGGGCGCCGAGATTGCGGATGCCGACGCGACCACAGGCCTTTTCTTTGTTCGCCACATACACGCCGCTGGCCGGATCATCCCCGACCCGCAGCACCGCCAGGCCCGGCGGCCGGCCGGCCCGCTGCAGGCCCTCTGTAATCACGGCGCTGAGGCGTTGCTCGATCGCGGCCGCCAGGCGCCGTCCATCCAGCAGGGTGGCCATGGGCTCAGGAATCGGTCGGTCCAAGACCAGCATGCCGCCCGGGCGGAACCTGATGGCAGGGCCACCGCTAGCGTTTTCCTCCCTGTCCTGATCCATGGCCAACGGGCTCCGGTGGATTCGATCCCTCTGGCGCGGGCTGTTGCGGCTGGAGCGTCCCCGACAGGCGATCGTCGCCTGGCGCACCGGCGGCATGGTCGCCGTGGCGCTCGCCTGCCTGCTGGTGGCGCTGCTGACCAGCTGGCCCTGGCTGGTGGAACCGAGTCTGCGGCCCGGCCTACCGGCCCCCTTCACCGTCCGGGCCCCCCGGGACGCCACGGTGATGGACAGCGCCGGCCTGGAGCAGCGGCGCAGTCAGTTGATGCCCCGCACCCAGGTGCAGGTGGTCGATCCACGGGCCAGCCGGCAACTGCAGGACGAGCTCGATCGCAGCATCTCCCAGGTGCAGCAGCAACGGGCCAGCGAGCAACCCCGGGTCGACCCGCTCAATCTCACCGCCGCTGAGCGGCGATGGCTGCAGCGCCTCAGCCCGGCCGACCTGGTGAGCTGGGAGCGGGCGGTGCGCCAGGCCCAGTTGCGCATGCTCAGCCAGGGGGTGGTGGCCACCATCGCCGACGATCCCCTGCTGGAGGCCGCCAATCTGCAGCTCGAGGATCAACCGGTGCCGGGGCGCAGCCTGGGCAGCCGCCTGATTGCCCAGAGCCTGGAGGGACGCACCAACCTGCGCAGTGACACCTTCCTGAGTCAGCGGCGCATCGAGGAGCTGGTCACCCAGCACGGCCTGCCGACGATCACGGTGCACCGGGGCGATCTGATCAGCCGCCAGGGCGAGCTGATCAGCCCCCAGGCGTTCGATGTGCTCGATTATTTCGGCCTGATCAATCGCCGGCCCCGCCCCCTGCCCTGGCTGGGGCACTTCAGCGAAGCCCTGGCCGCCTGCGGCGTCTTGCTGCTGGTGATGCGGCGCTGGCGGGCCAGCCTTGAACCGCGCCAGGCCCTGCTGGCCCTCGCGACCTTGCTGACGGTGCAGGGCTTCAAGCTGGTGCTCGGGGTCCACGCCAGCCCCCTGGCCCTGCTGGTACCGCCCACGCTGCTGCTGGCCCAGGGGCTGGGCACGGTGGCGGGCCTGGCCTGGCTGGCGGTGGCCAGCCTGATCTGGCCCTATCCCCTCAATGGCCTGCTCGAATGCCGGCTGGTGATCGCCGTGTTGGTCGGGGTGCTGGCGGCCCTGCTGGCCGGGCGCCAGCGCAACCGGGCCCAGCTGCTGCAGCTGGCGGTGCTCCTGCCCCTGGGGGCCATGCTCAGCCAGGGAGTGGTGATCCAGCTGGGCAGCTGGCTCGGCCGGGGCCCCGGCGCCCAGAGCCACTGGCCGCGCGGCAATGATCTGTTCAGCGAGGCCCTGATGGTGGGGGCCCTGCTGATGGCCGGCCTGATCCTGGCGCCCCTGGTCGAGAGCTTCTTCGGGCTGCTGACCCGCGCCAGGCTGATGGAGCTCGCCGACCTGGAGCGGCCCCTGCTGCGCCGACTGTCCACGGAAGCACCGGGCACCTTCGAGCACACCCTGATGATCTGCGGCCTGGCGGAGGAGGGGGCGCGGGCGATCCAGGCCGACGTCGACCTGATCCGCACCGGCGCGCTTTATCACGACGTCGGCAAGCTGCACGGCCCCCAGTGGTTCATCGAGAACCAGGACGAAGCAGGGGGCAATCCCCATGACCGCCTCGACGATCCCCTGGCCAGTGCCGCCATTCTGCAGGCCCATGTCGATGAGGGCCTGAAGCTGGCCCGGCGCTACCGGCTGCCCCGGCCGCTGGCGGACTTCATCCCCGAACACCAGGGGATGCTGAAGATGGGTTACTTCCTGCACCAGGCCCGCGAACGGGATCCCTCGATCCAGGAGCAGCGCTTCCGCTATCGCGGGCCGATCCCCCGCAGCCGCGAGACGGCGATCCTGATGTTGGCCGACGGCTGCGAGGCGGCCCTGCGCTCGCTGCCGCCGGGCACCACGGAAGCTGAAGCTCGGGCCATGGTGCGCCGCATCGTCGAAGCCCGCCAGAGCGACGGGCAGCTGGCGGGCAGCGGCATCGGCAGGGCCGAACTGGAACTGGTGATCCGCGCCTTCGTGCGCGTCTGGAAGCGGATGCGCCATCGCCGGATTCCGTACCCGATCCCGGCCCGCAAGGCCTTCAGTGCCTGACGGGCAGCGGCGGCAGGCCGCCTCGGTTCACCAGTCGCGCCAGAGCCTGGCCCCCTCACTGGCCCGCAGCGAGTTGATCTTGCGTTCGAGCACGGTGATCGCCGGCACCAGGGAGATCGCGTTGGCGGCGATCAGGGGACCATCGCGGGTGATCAGCCCGTAGCACCCCCAGAGAGTGATGCCGGCGGTGAACAGCACGTACATCGGCAGGGAGATGCCGCTGGTGTCGCCGCTGCGCAAGGTCTTGATCGCCTGGGGGAAAAAGCTCAGAGTGGTGAGCGTGGCCGCGCCGTATCCCAGCAAGGTCACCGGCAGGGGATGGGCCATGGGGCAGGCGGTGAGGGCCAGGACCTCACTCTGCTCTGCCGCTGGGCCAGCCACCACCAACCCGGGCCTGCAGCGCAGTCAGGCCATCGCCGCAGAGCAACATGGACGTGATGCCCTCCCCTCCATGACCCAGAGCTTTGCGGAGCTGCAAGCCCAGCTCCGACCGGAATGGGGCCGTGAGCACGACAGCAATGGCGTCGATTTCGACCTGTTGATGCTCCCCTCCCTCTCGGTCGACCGGGCCCAGCTGGAGCTGATCGAAGGCGTTCACAACTACGAGGAGCGCCAGCTGTTCTCCCTGATCCGGCTGCGGGATCCGGGGGTGCGCATGATCTACGTCACCAGCAAGTTGCTGCCCGAACTGGTGGTCGATGCGGTACTGGAGCTGTTGCCCGGGGTGCCCACCTCCCATGCCCGCCGCCGGCTGCACCTCTTTGACACCGATGACGCCTCCAGCCGGCCGCTGACCGAAAAGTTGCTGGAGCGCCCCGCCCTGCTGAGCCGCATTAAGGAGCTGCTCAGGCCCGGCCGCAGCTTCATCGGCTGTTATGTGGTGACCGACCTGGAGAAACGGCTGTCGGAGCTGCTGCAGGTGCCGCTGCTGGGCACGGATCCAGCCCTGGGTTACTGGGGCAGCAAGGCCGGCAGCCGCGAGCTCTTTGGCCGCTGCGGCGTGCCCCATCCCCCCGGCAGCCGCCTGGTGCATGCTCTCGACGACCTGGCGGAGGTGACGGCGGAGCTGTGGGAAGCCCATCCCGACCTGAAGCGCTGTGTCGTCAAGCTCAACGAGGGCATCAGTGGCGAGGGCAACGCGCCGCTGGAGCTCGAACCCCTGGCCCTCGCGGGGCGCAGCCCGATGGAGCGGCGCCGGCTGCTGCGCCAGGCGCTGGAAAGCCTGCCCATGCCCCCGCCCCAGTGGCGGCAGCTGGTGACCAGGCAGGGGGCGCTGGTGGAGGGCTGGCTGCTCGGTGGCGACGCGCTCACCTCCCCCAGCGTGCAGGGCACGATCCATCCCGGCGGCACCGTCGAGGTGCTCTCCACCCATGAACAGATCTTGGGCGGAGCGAGCGGCCAGACCTACCTGGGCTGCAGCTTTCCGGCGGCGGATCCCTATCGCCTCGAACTGATGCGCCATGGCCGGGCGGTGGGTGAGGCCCTGGCCGCCGAGGGGGCACTGGAGCGCTATGCGGTCGACTTCATCGCCCGTCGCTTCGGCGATCGCTGGGATGTGCAGGCGATTGAGGTGAATCTGCGCCAGGGGGGCACCACCCACCCCTACATGGCCCTACGGGCCATCACCACCGGCAATCTTGACCCGCTCAGCGGACGCTTCCTCTCCCCCACCGGTCAGCCTCTGCACTACGTCGCCACCGATAATTGCTGCGACCCGCGGCTGCGGGGCCTGCTGCCCGTGGACCTGCTGGACATCGTGGCGGAGGCGGGACTGCACTACGACCCGGCCCGGCTGTGGGGCAGCATCTTCCACCTGCTGGGCTGCCTGTCGGAGTTCGGCAAGCTGGGCATGACCTGTCTCGGGGACAGTGCCGCCACGGCCCAGGCCGTCTTCGACGAAACCCGCCAGGCCCTGCTGGCGGGCGGAGCGGCCCGATCCGCCAGGAGCTGAGCCGCGGCCGCCTCAACCGACCGGTCCGTGGTCGGCAGCGAAGGGTGGCAGCACAATCGAATCAATCTGAACCCGGGGCATCCCCCGCAGCATGGCCCCCCCTGAGCAGCGCCACCGAGCTTCGGATCCCAATCCCGCTGACCGCGCCAGCAACGACCGCTTCCGCGGTCAGCGCAGTGCTGTCGCTCAGCGCAGTGTTGAAGGTCAGCCCCTTTGGCTGGCCTGGCTGCAGCTGGGCATCAGCACGATGCTGGTGGTGCTGTTTCTGGTGATCCTTGGCAAGGTGCGCGAGCAGGCCACCACCGTCAGCGAACTGGAGCAGAAGCTGAGGACGATTGAAAATGCCCGCTCCCAGGATCGCACCACGGCGATGGAACAACAGCTTGAAGCGATGATTCAACGACTGCAATCGGTGGAGAAGCTGAGTGACCAGCTGCGCAATGTGGACCGCCAGCAGCAGGCCATCAAGCAGGATCTGCAGAAGCTGCGTCACCTTTCCCCTCTGGCGCTGGACGAACCGGGACCCGGCCTGGCGCCACCCCCCCGGGCCCAGAGCCTGGGCCGCCCCTCCACCCTGCCCAACCCGCCTGCAGCCAGCGCCACGCCGTTGCGCCCACCGACAGATAATCCCTGAGTCCGGCCGGCTCTGGGGACGCGAGCGACGATCGCGACCGCGACCTAACTAACCCTTGACCGCATCGCCGCTGGCGCTGGGCAGGATGTAGCGCTGCAGCAGCACGAACAGCACCAGCACCGGCAGGATCGAGACCACCGAACCGGCCGCCACCAACCGCCAGTCGAGGGAGAAACTGCTGGAGAGCTGCTGCAATCCCAGCGGCAGGGTGTAGAGGGCGGGTTCGTCAAGAATGATCAAGGGCCAGAGAAAATCACTCCAGGTGCCGATGAACACGAACATCGCCAGGGTGATCAGATCGGCCCGAGCCGCTGGAATCATCACGTTCCACCAGGTTCCGACCGGGCTGCAGCCATCGATGCGGGCCGCCTCCTCCAGTTCCACCGGCACCCCGAGAAAGCTCTGCCGCAGCAGAAAGATGCCAAAGGCGGTGGCGGCCTGGGGCAGGATCAGGGCCCAGAGGGTGTTGCGCAGACCCAGCTGCACCATCAGCAGGTAGAGCGGAATCATCACCACCTGAAAGGGGATCAGGATCGTGGCCACCACCAGGGCCAGCACCAGGCCGCGACCACGGAATCGCAGCCGCGCCAGTGGGTAGGCCGCCAGGGAGCAGAACACCAGGTTGGCCAGCACCGCCAGGGCACTGACAATCGTGCTGTTGAACAGGTAGGTGGCCATCGGATTGGCCGCGAACAGCTGGCGGTAGGCCGCCAGGCTCGGCCGGGAGGGCAGCAGGGCCGGCGGACTGGTGAAGATGTTCTCGCCGGGGCCCTTGAGCGAGGTGCTCACCAGCCACAGCAACGGCAGCAGCATCAGCAGGGCCACCAGCAGCAGGGCCGCCAGCTGGAGCAGCGTGGTCGCAAGCGAGCGCTGGGGGCCGCTGGAAGGGAGGGACATGGGGCGGCGGGTCGGTCCCTGAGGCGCGTTTCAAACTAGCTGCGCAGGACGATTGGCCAGTCCGGGCGCCTGATGATCGTGCGCCTCCACGCCTGCGGCCGCGGGAGCGTGAGAAAGTGAAGGGGTGACCGTGACGAGATCCCCGATGGCCATCGCGCCGGAAATCCTGCTGGAGGCCCTGCAGTGGCGCTATGCGACCAAGCAGTTCAACCCGGATCGGATCATCTCCGCCCCACTCTGGTCGACCCTGGAGCAGGCTCTAGTGCTGACGCCCTCGTCCTATGGGCTGCAACCCTGGAAGTTTCTGGTGATCCAGGACCAGGCGCTGCGTCAGGAGCTACGGCCCCACTCCTGGAATCAATCCCAGATCACCGATTGCTCCCATCTGGTCGTGCTGCTCAGGCAGCGCACGATTGCGGCGGCCGACGCGGATCGGTTGATCCAGGCCATCGCCGAGGCCAGGGGGCTGGAGTCCAGCAGCCTGGATGGCTACCGCAAGATGATCCAGATCGACCTGATCGATGGACCGCGCAGTCAGATCATCGAGCGCTGGAGCTCGAATCAGGTCTACATCGCCCTCGGCAACCTGATGACAGCAGCAGCTCTGCTGTCGATCGACACCTGCGCGATTGAGGGATTCTCCCCGCCGGATTACGACCGGATCCTGCAACTGGAAGCCAGTGACTACCGCAGCTGTGTGGTCTGTGCCTGCGGCTATCGCAGCGCCGAAGACAACTACGCCTCCCTGGCCAAGGTGCGCTACCCCGCAACTGAGCTGATCGAGCATCGCTGAGCAGGGGCCCTGCCCCGTCTGC
>JBAPUA010000163.1:0-64309 GCA_049282435.1 Cyanobium sp.
CCGCTGGAGGGTGCAGGCCCCTGCCAGCAATCCAAAGCTCTCGCATCTGGGTGTGATGGACGCCGATTGTTCAGGAGCCAGTCAAGATGGCGTCCTGGCGTCCTAGCGCGTACGACTTGACGCCGTAGCTGCTCCGGCCCTGGATCACCAGATTTCCCAGAGATCCTGGATCATGGGCCAGATTGATACAGCGGCAATGCCCTAATAGCACCGATGTTCCCTCTATCAACCTGGTGCGAACCCTGGGCGCCTCCAGCGAACTGGCATTGACAACTTATGCGCCCGTTCCACAGCGTGTGCTCAGGCCGGCTTGGCCAACGGCAGCAAGCACTTGTCGGAGTCACAGCCTGCCGGGCCCGCTTCTTCCAGTTCGCCCCGATCGTAACGACGCAGCGCTTCAAAGAAGTCGGCCGTCTGTCGCCGTGCCATCACCTCTGCCGACAGTTGTGCATAGGTGGCCTCATCGATCGGTTCGAACGGCAGCCGCGGGAAGGTGGCGTTGGCATCGAAGCGGGCCAGCAGGGCGGCGGAGATGTAACCCTGGCCATTGTCGATCGCGCGGTGGATCGCATCGGCGAGGGGCTCGATCTCATGCTCACGGAACTCAACGGTGGCTGAGGTGTTGTGGGCGGTGTAGTGCTGCTGCACCTGCATGTAGAAATCAAATTGGGCCAGGGCGGAGAAGTTGTTGATCTCGACCTGATCGGCTCCGGGAAGGTTGGCCCAGCTCACCTCGGTGGGAATCTCCACCAACCACTCGGTGCAGCGGGGATCGAAGGGATCATCGAGCAGGCGACCCTGTTCGTCCTTGTCTGACTGGCTCGCGACGATCGTGTAGCCGTAGTCCATGCAGGCCAGGGCCACCGGATCGTTCTTGCGGAAGGTGATGCGGCGGATGAACCGCTGCGCCTTGGGGGGGTGCCAGCCGGGGCTGGCACCGGTGAGCAGGCTCTTGGTGCCGGCCGGTTGCACGGTGGTGCAGCGATTGGGACGGCGGATGCCATGGCGATCGCAGTATTCACCGACGGCCCGGTTGACGATCTCTTTCCAGCGGCCCAGATAACGGGCTTCTTCGGCCCGGAAGGCCCGGCCTTCTTCGCTGTCGGGGCGGCCCGCTTCCCACCACTGCAGCCAGGGGGTGCCGAAGGCGTGCACGAAGAAGTCGAACAGGCCGGTGAAGCTCACGCCCACGATCGGATCCCAGGCGCGGCTCTGGCGGTAGCGCTCCACCTCGAAGCGATGGTTGAGCAGGCAGGCCACGGCGATGCCGCCGGCGGTGAAGGCTTCCTCCTGCGCTCGATAGTCGTGGGGATCGATCTGGTTGAGATGGATCTCGGCGAGGTTGCAGTGGAAGTCGGCGCCGAGGATTTCGCCACAGGGATTGAGGCCGTAGCGGCCGAGCCGATGCTCCAGTTCGGCCGCCTCGATGCCGGGATGGTGCAGCTGCAGCCAGCGACCGGCTTCCTCGCTGCCCTGGTCGCAGTAGATGCCGATGAACTCCTCGCGCAGCTCCCGGGTGGGCAGCAGGTCGGCGTTGGAGCGGGCGATCGCCTCGGGGGCGAACTGGATGGCCCCTTCCCCGGACTGGAACTGCTTGTGGACCGCCTCAAGCACCACCTCGCGACTGGGGCGGGTGTGGAACACGCGGGTGTGATTGGCCATGCGCAGGGCATCGCGCTGGGGATCGATCCGCCAGTTGCCCTCGCTGTCCTGCTGCCAGAGGTTGTCCTTGGCCCTGGAGGCTTCAAGATCGTCGGCGGCGAACTGGCGCATACCGGCACTGCGGCGGATGTTGCCGGCCACGATCGTGACTGCCGCCTCATCGATCAGCAGGCAGCATTCCACCGAGGTGAGCTGGCGGCCGCGGGCGTGGTTGAGCAGCTCGACCACCCGCCCGTAGAGATCCTTGAGCTTGACCGGATTGGCCATGCCGCCGAATCCCTTGAGGCTCTCGCCGACCGGCCGCACATCAGCCAGGTCGACCTCAATGCGGATCGTCTCGCTGAAGCGGGGGTCGCTGCAGAGCTGCAGCAGCAGTCGGTAGCTCTCCACCCAGCCACCGCGGGTGTCGCCGACCTTGATCTGCACCCGATGGCCGTCGATGCTGTGGCTGGTGACCTCCTGGCGCCGACCGGCCGGGGTGATGCCGATGTCCCGGATCACCTCCACCGCCAGCTCGTTGCGCACCGCCGGCAGCCGGCTGATCAGATGGGGCTCAATGATCGCGCCGGTGCCGCAACCCATCATCGCCAGATCCATCATCAGGGCGAAGGCCTCCCAGTCCACCAGGTTGGTGGAGGTGCAGTTGTAGGCCCCGGAGAAGTTCTCGGGTCGCTCGATCCACTCGGTGCCGCCGATCCACAGCCAGCGGCCCGAGGGCAGGGCCTTCTGCTGCTGCTGCATGCGGCGCAGCAGGTCGACTTCGTCATCGCTGAGGTGCCCGAGCTGCCGCAGGCCTTCGAGGTTGCGCTCGGCCACTTCATGCCAGCTCTCGCGTCCGGTGGCGGTCTTGCGGCTGTAGGTGCGATAGAAGACCGGGTTGGCGGCCGGCGCGGTGGCGGGGAAGCTGTCCTGGGCGTGGGCGAGCCCACTGCCGGCCGCAGCCGCCAGGCCGGATCCACGAGCCCCCAGGCCAGGCGTGAGCAGAGCGTCGGCGGGACCCGGCTCGCTCGGGGTGGTCTGGGGACGCTGGGCGGAAAGGGTCACGGGTCACAACACCACTGACCTGTGACCCTACCCACCACCAGGGGTGGTGTCGAGTGTTCCGCCGGGCACCCAGATGTGGACGGAACGCCCCGGCTTGGTCGGCCAGGCTCGGCTCGCCCGCCAGCGGCGCCTCGATCGGCACCTGCAACACGTGGTTGGTCAGGGCGAACAGCCCGTACTGGGAGATCAGGGCGATCAGATCCACCACATCCCGTGCGGGCAGCAGCCGGCCGTACTGCTCCCAGGTGGCTGGCGATCCCATGCGCCGGTCCACCATCTCCTCGCACAGGACCAGCCGGGCCTGCTCGCGCTCGGCGAAACCGCCGCATTCACGGCTGCGGATCGCCGCCCGTTCGCCGTCGAGGATGCGGAACTCACGCCCCGGCGGCACGTGGTGTTTCCAGACGTCGTCACGGCCATCGAGGCCGTCCTTGCGCAGGAAGGATCACCAGCTCCTGCTCCCGCACGGACAGGGCGATGGCTGACTTGGCGCTCACCCACCACTCCAGAACGGGACCCAGCAGCTGGGATCTGTGCAGCAGCTGGCCGAGCGCCTGGTGGGGAAAGCCCGCCCCCTTGAGTCCTGCGCCGGGAATGGGCGCCAGGCTGCTCCGCATCGCCTGGCTCAGCTCACTGCTGGGCATGGGCGGTCACCCTGGGGAGCGGCTCACAGGGATGGAGCGCTGGCGCTCCCTCAGGCCAGGTCGCAGCGGTTGGGGTGGTCATCGCGAGGCCTTGGCAGGGGGGTGGGGGCAACGTCTGGGCGGCTGGCTGGCTGGCTTAGCGGCAGTCGCAGCGACGGCGGCTGATGACGCGTGCGCAGCCGCGGCTGCGGCGATCCAGGCGTACGAGCGCTGGGCCAGCGGCGCGAGCGCACGGCTGGCCTGCCCGGTGATTGGCCTGGCCGTCGATCCCCGCCTCCCCGGGCAGCCGCGCCGCCGGTGCCGGGCGTCGGCGAGGCTGGCGGGAGTGCGGCGCAGGAGCGGAGATGGAGCGGATCTGTGAACCGGAGCTGATGGACGATCCCCTGCAGGCCCGCAGCTACGCCGACGCCGATTTCAGTGCCAGCGACGCGGCTCTGGTGGAGCGCATCCTGGACCTGGCGGGCCCCGGCGGCCTGGGATCGAAGGTGGTGGATCTGGGCTGCGGCCCCGGCAACATCAGCTTCCGGCTGGCGGCGGCCCTGCCCCAGGTCCATGTGCTGGGGATTGATGGTGCCGCGGCGATGCTGGCGCTGGCGGAGCGGCAGCGCGGCCGCGATCCGTTGCGCTGGTCGCGGCTGCGCTTTCTCCAGGCTTGCCTGCCCCTGCCCGTCGGCACACTGGCGCCCCTGCCGGTGAGCTTTGCCCCGCCCTACTCGGCGCTGATCAGCAACAGCCTGCTGCATCACCTCCCCGATCCGGCGGTGCTCTGGCGGGCCATCGCCCAGCTGGCCGCTCCGGGAGCCCTGGTGGTGGTGCGGGATCTGCGCCGCCCCCAGGATGAGGCGACCCTGCAGACGTTGGTGGATCGCCACGTCGCCACGGCCCCCGCCGTGCTTCGGCGCGACTTCAGCAACTCCCTGAGGGCGGCTTTTCTGCCGGAGGAGGTGGGGGCCCAGCTGGCGGCAGCGGGCCTGTCGAGCCTGAGTGTGAGCTCGCTCGAGGACCGCTACCTGGAGGTGTACGGACAGCTCTGAACTCCGGACGCGCTCAGGGATCCGGCTGCGATCGGCCGGTAGATCCAGGCCCGGAGCTGGGCCCGGAGCTGGGCCCGAAGTCCGCGGCAGCCTCGGGTTCCACCACGTCGATGGCGGTGCGTTGCACCACCAGCCTGAAACGGCGGGGGGCGAGGCGGCCGTTGATGAACTGCTGCACCGCCTCCACCTGCCGGCCGGTGGGCAGGTTGGGGGCACTCACCGTGGCGCGGGCCACAATCAGCGGTGGGTCTAGGTCCCACTGGATGTGGATGGACTCGAGCTTGGAATCGCGCCCGAGGGTGATCGTTTCATTGCTCAGGCTCTGCTGGACAAGGGTTTCGATGCTCTGCTGGGCGGCCTGACGGCGGGAGCTGGCCAGCAGATTGAGGAAGCTGCCCCCCAGCGGCACCACCAGCAGGGCGGTCAGAGCCAGGCTGGTGAGGCCGAGGCGGCTGTGCAGCAACCGGCCGCGGAACGGCCGCTCCAGCAGGCTGAGGGCCACCATCGCGCCGCTGAGGATGCCCAGCAGATTGGTGAGAAACAGCAGCAGGGCCCCCATGGCTTGGCTCCACAGGCCGGCGGAGAGGGACAGACCCACCACGCAGATCGGGGGCACCAGCGCCACGGCGATCGCCAGGCCGGCGAGGGCGGAGATCGCCTCCTTGCGCAGCTTGGCGAACATCGCCACACCGCCGGCCGCCAGAGCAACGGCCAGATCCAGCAGGTTGGGACGGGTGCGGGCGAACACCTCCTCGCCGAAGCTGGGCATGCCCACCAGCAGCCCCACGCCCACCGAGACGGCCACGCCCAGCAGCACCCCCAGCAGCAGCGTGCGCAGGGCGGTCCCGAAGCTGGGCAGGCTGCCGCGCAGCACCTCGAAGGCCATGGCCTGCAGCGGCAGGATCCAGGGGGCCACCACCATGGCGCCGATCACCACCCCCGCGCTGTTGGCCAGCAGGCCCAGGGTGGCGATCAGGGCGGCGCCGAGCGTGAGCACCACGAACACCAGCCCAAATTGGGCGTCCTGTTGAAACTCCAGCTGGAGCGCCTCAAGACGTTGTTCCCGGGCTGGTTCCCGCAGCGGTGCGTCGTCCTGCCGATTGTCACGATCCATGACGACGTGCTGGAAGACCCGGTTCAGTCGGACCAGAACCCTGATGGCGACTGCGCTCTTGGGATCTTGCCATACGGAACTGGAGCGGCCTGGATCCCGTTGGCTGCAGAACGTCAGTGTCCCTCGAGATTCGGTGACTTGGGAACGTCAGTGGATGTTGGCGAGCAGCCGCTCTTGACCAAGCCATGGCTGCTGCAGCACAGGAACTGGTGAAGCTCAGCGGCTGCCCGAGAGCAGGGACTGGCCTGGTTCAGTCGCGGCGGAAGCTCAGGGCGGCCGGCGATGCCGCGGTCACCCCACGGCCCCACGATCTCCCGGCCCCGGTCTTGATCGTCTCCCCCTGCCGCGGCTGGGGGAGGCACGCTGGCCGCAGAAGCTCGGTGCCGGCAGAGGCTGATGCAGCTGGCCGCGGGGGGCGCCTGGAGCGATGGAACGCGGCTGCGGGTCACTCGGCCAGGGGGTCAGCTGGCAGGCTGGATCGATGAGCACCGCTTCCCGCCAGGGTCAGACGGCCCCGATCAGCGCTGAGGCCTCCCGCGCCTCCGAGCAGGCCCCCGCAATTCCCCTGAACCCGAACCCGGCCCCCCCGATCGCGGCCATCCCGGCCTCTGATCCCAACGCCGAACAGGAGCACCTCGCCCTGGCGGCGGCGGTGGCAAGGCGCCGCAACTTCGCGATCATTTCCCACCCCGACGCCGGCAAGACCACCCTCACCGAGAAGCTTTTGCTTTACGGCGGCGCGATTCAGCAGGCCGGGGCGGTCAAGGCCAAGGGCGAGCAGCGCAAGGTCACCTCCGACTGGATGGAGTTGGAGAAGCAGCGCGGCATCTCGATCACCTCAACGGTGTTGCAGTTTGATTACTCCGGCAGCACGATCAACCTGCTCGATACGCCCGGCCACCAGGACTTTTCCGAGGACACCTACCGCACCCTGGCCGCCGCCGACAACGCGGTGATGCTGGAGGACGCCGCCAAGGGCCTCGAACCCCAGACCCGCAAGCTGTTCGAGGTCTGCCGCCTGCGCCGGATCCCGATCTTCACCTTCATCAACAAGATGGATCGGCCCGGCCGCGAGCCGCTGGAGCTGCTCGATGAGATCGAGCAGGAGCTGGGTCTGGCCTGCTGGCCCGTGAACTGGCCGATCGGCAGCGGCGATCGCTTCCGTGGCGTGATCGACCGGCGCAGTCAGGAGGTGATCCTGTTCGAGCGGGCCGAGCGGGGCCGCCAGAGCGCCGAGAAGCGCCTGGCGGCTAACGCCCCCGAACTGGCCGATCTGGTGGAACCGGAGCTGCTGGCGCAGGCTCTGGAGGAACTGGAGCTGCTCGATGGGGCCGGTGCCGACCTCGATCTGGAGCTGGTGCATGCCGGTGAGCTCTCGCCGGTGTTCTTCGGTTCGGCCATGACCAACTTCGGCGTGCGCCCCTTCCTCGATGCCTTTCTGGAGCTGGCCCAGAAACCCACCGCCCGCACCAGCAGTGAAGGGGAGGTGGATCCGCTGCGGCCGGAGTTCAGCGGCTTCGTGTTCAAGCTCCAGGCCAACATGGACCCGCGCCATCGCGACCGGATCGCCTTTGTGCGGGTCTGCTCGGGCAAGTTCGAGAAGGACATGAGCGTGCGTCACGCCCGTAGCGGTCGCACGATCCGCCTGTCCCGGCCGCAGAAATTGTTCGGCCAGGACCGGGAGGTGGTCGACACGGCCTACCCCGGCGATGTGATCGGCCTCAACAATCCCGGCATGTTCGCCATCGGCGACACCCTCTACACCGGCGCCCGGGTGGAATATGAGGGCATCCCCTGCTTCAGTCCCGAGATCTTTTCCTGGTTGCGCAATCCCAATCCCTCGGCCTTCAAGAGCTTCCGCAAGGGGGTCAATGAGCTGCGCGAGGAGGGGGCGGTGCAGGTGCTCTATGACACCGACGCCAGCAAGCGCGACCCGATCCTGGCGGCCGTGGGACAGCTGCAGCTGGAGGTGGTGCAGTACCGGCTGGAGCACGAGTACGGGGTCAAGACCCGGATCGAACCGATGGAGTTCACGGTGGCCCGCTGGGTCACGGGCGGCTGGCCGGCGCTGGAGAAGGTGGGCCGCATCTTCAACTGCAAGACCGTCCGCGATCCCTGGGACCGGCCGGTGCTGCTCTTCCGCAACGACTGGAACCTGAACCAGCTGCGCGACGATCATCCCGAGCTCGAGCTCTCGGCGGTGGCGCCGGTGGTCAGCGGCGTCGAGCCGATCTCGCTCTGAATTTGGGGATCGTTCGGCCTGGGGATCGTTCGGCGGTGGCCGCTCGGCTCCAGCGGCTGTCTTCGCCCGGCCCAGGGCCACGGAACGGGGCCAGCGCAGCCAGAATGAATGCAACATTTCGTCACGCTGCAACCCATGGTGCCCGTGATGGCTGCCCATTCGGCCCTGATTCATTTCAGTTCCACTCCCCTGTGGCTGGTGCGCCCCCGCAGCGATGGCGGCAGCGACTACGTCAGCTTCATGACGGCTCCGGCCGGCGCCCTGGTCGAGATCCGGCTCGGCAGCCATCTGCCCCCCCAGATGCCCCTGCTCAAGCGACGCCTCACGCTGGCGCCCGCGGAGGCCGAAGACTGTCGTCGCCGCCTGCAACAGGAGGACGGATATCACCGCAGCGAACCTCTCTTCTAAGCCGTTCTCGGTACGCTCGTTGGCATGAACAACGGCAATGATCCGGCTTCCGATCCCTCCAGGCCCTCTGAGTCCAGCTCTGGCACGCCCTATCAGCGTCTGGGGGTGGAGCCGGATGCCTCCTTTGATCTGATCCAGGCCCGGCGCGACGCTCTGCTGGCCGAGGTGGCTGACGACCCGATGGCCCGTTCCCGTATCGATGCGGCCTACGACGCCATCCTCATGGACCGGCTCAAGGAGCGGCAGCAGGGGCGGGTCAGCACGGCGGCCCGCAGTGCCTCGCAGCGCGAGCAGGTGCAGCCACCGCCCAGCCAGCCGGCCCTGAGTGCCCTGCCGCGCCTGCCTCAGATCCAGGCTCCGGGCCTGGGACGCCCCAAGTTCACCCTGCCTGCCCTGTCCCTGGCCCATGGGCGGGAGTTCTGGCTGCCCCTGGTGGTCTCGGGGGTCCTGTTGATCCTGCTGTTTGCCGTACCCTCCGCCCCGGCCCAGCTGCTGCTGGCCTTGGCCACCCTGCTGACCACCTACAGCCTGCAGCGGCGCAACGGCCGCTTTCTGCAGGCCCTCGGTTGGAGTTTCGGCCTGTTGACCCTCGGCCTGGTGGTGGGCGGGGTGTTGCTGGCGGCGATCAATCCCGCCTTGCCCCTGGGCCTGCCGATCGGGCCGGACCAGGTGCAGAGCCTGCCCTCCCTGCTGCTGTTGCTGCTGGGCAGTCTGCTGATCGCTTGAAGCGGTCTGCCGATCGCTGCACAACAGCCGGCTGATCGTCTAGGCCGGCTCCAGCTCGCGGATCAGCTCCTGCAATTCATCGGCCTCCACCTGGTACACGGCACTGCAGAAATGGCAGGTCAACTCCGCCTGACCGTCTTCGCGCAGCATCGCGGAGAGCTCATCCCGTCCCAGTAACTTCAGGGCGCCGACGCTGCGGCTGCGGCTGCAGGGGCAGTGAAAGCGCACCGGCGTGATGCTCGCCTGATCCTCCAGAGGCCGGGGGTCGAGGTCCGGAAAGATATCCTCCAGCAACGCCTGCAGCTGGTTGGCGTGGGCGGCCAGCCGGCCGCTGAAGCCGCGGATCTCGCGGCAGCGCTCCTCCAGCAGGGTCACCAGCGCCGGCTCGCGGGCCGCCTTGGGCAGCACCTGCACCAGCACCCCACCGCTGCAGCGCACCCCCTGGCTGTCAATCTGCTCGCCGACGAAGACGGCGGAGGGGGTCTGCTCGGAGTGGAGCAGGTAGGAGGCCACGTCGTCGCCGATGCCGCCGCTGACCAGTTCCACCGTGCTGCTGAACGGTTCACCCTCGCCGATGTCGCGCACCACGTGCAGGTAGCCCGTGCCGGAGGCCCGCCGCAGATCGAAGTGGGCCAGGCCATCGACGCCCGTGACCAGCGGCAGCTCCAGGCCCGGATTGCCGACGTGGCCGCGCACGCTGCCGTTCCGGCCGGCATCGACCATCAGCCCCCGCAGAGGTCCCTCCGACTGGATGCGCAGATTCACCCGGCCGTGGGCCACCTTCATCGAGCTGGCCAGCAGCAGGCCGGCGCTCATGGCGCGCCCCAGCAGGGCGGTGGTCAGGTAGGAGAGCCCGTGGCGCCGCCGCGCCTCCTCGCTGGTGGCGGTGGTGGTGACCGCCACCAGGCGGATCCCCCCTCCGGCAGCGGTGGCCCGCAGCAGCTGATCGGCCATCACCCCGTCCCGTCTGGCGCCATCGTAAGAAGACGGCCCTGCTCCAGGCGCCAGGCCCGCTGCACCAGATCGCGAAACAGGTCCGGCTCGTGGGTGACGATCAGCAGCGCCCGCTCCCTTGCCAGTTGCTGCAGCAGCTCCAGCACTTCATCGCGCACGGTCCAGTCCAGGCCGGCGGTGGGTTCATCGAGCAGCAGCACCCGCGGATCGCGCAGCAGCTGCACCGCCAGCGACAGGCGGCGTTGCTGACCGCCGCTGAGGCGCTCCGGGGCCTGCTGCAGGGAGACATCCCCCAGACCCACCTGCTCCAGCACCTGGCCGGCCCGCTGGGAGTCAAAGCGCCGCTGGCCGAGCCGCAGTTCCTGGCCGACGCTGAGGCCGAGGAAATGGCGCTCCGGGAACTGGAACACCAGGCCGCAGAGCCAGCGCCGCTGGCGGGCGGTGAGCGGTTCGCCATTCCACAGGATCCGGCCGCCATCCGGTTCGGCCAGGCCGCTGATCAGCTCCAGCAGGGTGGTCTTGCCGCTGCCGCTGCGGCCGGCGACCAGGGCCGCCTCCCCGCTGGGCAGCTGCAGTGACACCTGTTGCAGCACCGCCGAGGCGGCCGTGGCGGGGTGATACGAGAGGGCCTGCAACTCGAGCATCACCCCAGCATGAAGGCCGGCGGTCATCCTGCGGCGCTCACCGCTGCGCTCACTGCTGCGCTCACCGTGATTGCATGAAGGGGCCACCAAGCTCCAACCCTCGTCACCGCCATGGAGGTCCGTTTTCGCGAAGTCGATCCGTTCAACTGCTGGATCTGGATGCGCTTCCTCGATGAGCCCGGTGCCACCGAGCGCGGCTATGTGGAGACCGCCTTTGACAGCTGGTTCTTCCTGGGCAAGCTGGGGGGCTTCAATGCCGAGAATCTGCAGGCCCACGAGGCCGGCGCCGAGCTCAGTTGGATGGCCTGGGACGAGCAGCAGGCCGAGCGGGCCCTGCCGGCGCTGATGCACAACATGGGCCCGATGGAATACCTGGGGCACTGGGCTCGCTGTTGGCTGGATCTGGGCACCAGTGACGCCTTCGCCCTTGACGTGCTGATCAACACCCTGGCCCGCCTGGATCAGGACGTGCTCCAGATCGAGGAACTGCTGATCGGCGGCCTCAACGAGGACTGGCCGATCGAGGAGGAGCCCGAAAGCCTGTTCCCCACCTCCAACGACTGAAGCGCCCCATGACCAGGGAGTTGCGGCGGCTGCTGATCAGCCCCGACCGTCTTCGGGCCGCCGGGGAGCGGCGGTTGGCGATCACCGAGGCCGAGGCCCATTACCTGCGCCGGGTGCTGCGGCTGGGCAGCGGCGATCCGGTGGCGGTGGTCGATGGCATGGGCCAACTGTGGACCGCCGAACTGACGTCGGATCGGGCTCTGCAGCTGCAGCAGCCCCTGGCGCAGCCCCTGCAGCGCTGCGGTCAGCTCAGCCCGGGGATCGAGCTGGCGATGGCCGTGCCGCGCCGCGATGGCGAGCTGGTCTGGCGCATGGCCACCGAGCTGGGTGTCGATTGCCTCCAGCCCCTGATCGCCGAGCGCAGCCAGGCACGCGAGCGCGGCCTTGACGCCTGGCCGCTGCAGCGCTGGAGCACGATCCTGCAGGAGGCCAGCGAGCAGTGCGAACGCCTGTGGCTGCCTCAGCTGAAGGCCCCCCGCCATGCCTTGGAGTTGCTGGCGGATCCGCCCGGAGGGCTGGGCCTGATCGCCACCACCCGCCGGCCGGGCCTGCCCCTGCTGGAGGAGCTGCTGACGGCGATGGATCCCACCTCACCCCGGCCGCAGGCGCTCAGCCTGGCGATCGGTCCGGAGGGGGGGTGGTCGGAACCGGAGTTGGCGGTGGCCGAGGGGGCCGGCTGGCGGGCCGTCACGCTGGGTGACTCGATCCTGCGCACCGCGACGGCGGCGATCGCCGGAGTGGCGCGGCTGGCCAGTTGGCGGGCGCTCAGCTGCGCATCATCCCCTTGGCCATCTCCTTGAAGCCCGCCAGGTTGGCGCCGCCGCTGCGGCGGGCCATCGGCGTGGCGCCACCGGCGGTGACGCGGTCCGGGGCGAAGGTGACCTTGCTGGGGGCCGGGCGATTGGCCTGGGCCGCCGCCAGCTCCGCCGCCATCGCTTCCGCGGTGGTCAGGGCGGAGACAGGGGCCTGGGAGGCCGCGGCCTGGGGCTCCTCCGGCTGAGGCGCCGCGGGGCTGCCGGGCGCCACCGGGATGGTGAGAACCGGCAGGCTCGCTGCGGCCGCCGTGTCCTCAGCTGCTGTGTCCGCCTCCTCCAGGGGCCTGGTGGGGGCGACGATCACGGGCTGCTGCTGATCGGCGCCGCCGAGATCCAGGAAGAATTTGGGCTTGAACACCATGGCGCCGCATCGAGAACCGATGGCGCCATTATCCGGGGCCAGTCGCACCTGGGGCTTCCGTCTTAGATCTGTGCAACACGAGAGCTCGACGCTGTGCCGCAGCTGCCGCCCCAGGACAGCGTCCACTGGTTGATCGCCCTGGTCCTCAACGGGACTCTGATCGGCCTGGCCCAGCGCCTGCCCCTGCTCACCCGGCCCGGTTGGATTCATGCCGGGGTGCTGGGCACCGTGCTCTGGGGAACACTGGGCTGGCGCGGCTGGTTGGCGGTGGTGGCCTATCTGGCACTGGGCTCCCTGGTCACCCGTCTGGGCTATCGCGGCAAGCTCAGCCGGGGGCTGGCCGAGGGTCGCGGTGGGCGGCGCGGTCCCGAAAATGTCTGGGGTTCGGCCCTGGTGGGTACGGTCCTGGCGATGCTGGCTCCGGCGGCTGCCCCCCTGGCGCAGGGGGTGCTGCTGCTGGGATTCGCCGCCAGCTTCGCCGCCAAGCTTGCGGATACCTTCGGCAGTGAGATCGGTAAGCGCTGGGGGCGCCACACCGTGTTGATCACCAGCCTGCAGGCGGTGGAGCCGGGAACCGAGGGGGCGATCAGCCTGGAGGGCACCGCCGCCAGCCTGGCCGGCAGTGCCTTGATGACCCTGGTGATGCTCGCCCTGGGGCTGATCAGCGGCTGGCACGCCGCCCTGCTGGTGATCGCCGTGGGGCTGGTGGCCACCCTGCTGGAAAGTCTGATCGGCGCCACGCTGCAGCGGCGCCTGAGCTGGTTGAGCAACGAGCTGGTCAATGGACTCCAGACCCTGTTGGCGGCCGTTCTGGCGATGCTGCCGGTGGCCCTGGGTCTGCTTGCTCTGGGATGAGTCCGGAGAACGGATCGTGGCGGCTGGTGGCCGCTCTGACGCTGGTCGCGGTGGTCCTGGGCCTGTGCCAAGAGGATCGCTGCTGCAAATCAGGCCAGGGCGATCAGCCGTCGCTCTGGCCTTGGTCATGGGGCCATGGTCTGCTGTGCTTCAGCTCAGATCTGGCCTCCGGGTGGGCCTGCTGGCGCCGCTGCGGCCGCTGAGAGGGCCGAAGCGGTTTCCGGGGCCGCAGTTCCGCTTCGGCTGCAGGGAGCTGGCCCGGGCCGGCTCCAGGACCCGCGGCGAGGGCCGGGCCTGGGGCTAAGCCTTCAGCTTGCCCTGGCGCTCGACCGACCCGGTCGACTCCGCTGCGGCAACCTCCGGCCACTGGCTCGCTTGCTGTTCCAGGCGGTTCATCCCGGCCTTGTAGCGGCGCTGGGCCTGGCGCGGTTGAATGCCCAGCTCCCGCCCCAGTTCCACCCAGGTGGCGTTGCTGGTCAGATGGCCGAGGATCAGATCCTGCTCCAGCTGGGGCAGGCTGGCGAGCTGCTGACGCAGCCAGCGCCCCTGGGCGCTGATCGGCTGTTCTGTCTCCTCAGGCTCGGCCGAATGGAGACTGGCGGGATCGGCCAGGTTCTCCAGAAGAGTGGTCGTTTCGTCCGTTCCGGAGCCATGGAGGCTGGGGGCATCGAGGCTGCGCATCTCCGTGACGCGATGCAGGCCCATCGCCTCCTCAAGTTTCAGGCTCTCGCAGCCCAGGGATCGGGCCAGGGCGCCCAGGGCCAGTGGGGCGCGCCGTTCCAGGCGGTTGCGTTCCTGCAGCACCGTGGCCTGACGCCGCAGTTCCCAGAGCTCGCGTGGAATTTTCATCAGGCTGTGCCGATCCCTGAGTTCGTGCTGCATCGCCCCGCGGATGTAGGGCACCGCAAAGCTGCTGAGACTGTTGCCTTCGCTGGGCTTGAAGGCCTCGATCGCCCGCAGCAGGCCGAGGCTGCCCACCTGGGTCAGGTCGTCGTAAGGCAGGGAGCCTGGGCGGCTCATGCGGCCGGCCATGGCATAGACCAACGGCAGGTTGTCGCGCACCAGCGCATCCCGCTGGCGCCGCCAGCTCACGGCATCGCCACTGGTGACCAGCTTGCTCAGGGCGATCTGGTTGCGCTGGCTGAGGCTGAGGGAGGGGGCTTCAGCCTTCAGGGAGGGCGCAGGCGCTGGTGTAGGTGCAGGCGCAGAGAGGTGGGACTTGGGTGGAGAAGGATTCATCGCTTGGCGGCATTCTCTTCCTGAAACTTGTCAGTGGCGATCGATTTTGCACGCACTGAGCTTTGCTTTTCGTCACAAGTAGCGACAATTTGGTATCCATTGATCCCATTCGTCCCTGTTTCATGTCTGGTTGACCATCGCGGCTCTCCTCTGCCCCCCCCCTTTTTGCCTGGAGCTGCTGCTGCGATCTCCGTGCGCTTCGGATCGTCGCCCGGGGCAGCGCGTCATCGTTGCCTGCCCGCGCCTGGCGCCGGCCGCCTCAGAACGAGGGGCTGGCCAGCTCCAGGCTTTCCAACTGGGCCCAGCGCAGCAGGGCTGGCCAGTGGCGCACCTTGTCGTACACCAGGGCGTGGCCGTCGCTGCTGAGATGGACGCCATCGCTGTCGAGGCGTTGCAGCCAGCAAGGGTCTGCCAGGAAGGTTTCGATCAAGGGCAGAAATGGCACATCGGCTTCCAGGCAGGCCTCCTCCAGCAGGGTCTCGTAATGGCGCACCGTCTCCAGCTGGTACCAGAGCACATCGGCCAGGGGCATGACCGCGTCGTCAACGGGGGTCAGTCCCAACACCAGCACCGGTGCGATCGAGCGGGCCTGGAGAAGCAACTGCTGCATTCCGAACAGGAACCCTTCCGGGTCCAGCTGATGCCGGCCGTCCCGCCGTCCCACCCGGGCACTGTCGTTGAGTCCCACCGCCAGCAGGATGCCCTGGGGCCGCTGGCGCCGCAGTTCACCCCGGCAGCCCACCTCGGCCGGCAGGCGGGCTGAGACGCGTTCCAGACCATCGCCTCGCACACCGAGGTTGTAGAGCACCGGCCCCTGGGGCAGGCCCATCCAGTGGCGGCGCAGCCGCTCACACCAGCCGCCCTGCTCCGGATCTCCCCAGCCGTAAACGCCGCTGTCGCCGATCACCACCAGCTTCTGCGGAATCGCCAGGGCCATCGCTGTGCTCGTGCCGTCGTGGGCCTGAGCGATCCTGCCTGAGGGCCCGATCCACCCACCTGGAGCTGCCCGGCAACGGTGAGGGACCCCAGCAGTTCAGCTCGAAGAGCTCGCGGCGTTGGTCTCGGTCCAGCGGTTTCAGCGCGGTGCAGCGGGCCCGATCACAGGCCAGCGTGGAAGCGCGTCAGGCGCTCCAAGCCGTCCTCGATCGTTGCCGGCGAGGCGGCGCAGGAGAGGCGGATGCAGCGATCGTCGCCGAAGGCCATCCCCGGGACCACCGCCAGACCCACCTCATCGAGCAGCCGGTTGCAGAGGGTCATTGAATCGAGGCCCCAGGCGCTCACATCCGGAAAGGCATAGAAGGCCCCCTCCGGCGCCAGCAGGCGGATGCCCTCCATCGCCATCAGGCCCTGGCTGAGCAGGGAGCGGCGGCGGTTGAAGTGCTCGGCCATCGCTCGCACGCAATCGCGGGAGCCGGTGATCGCGGCCAGGGCGCCGAACTGGGCGAAACTGCAGACATTGCTGGTGCTCTGGCTCTGCAGGGCGCTGGCGGCGGCCACCACGTGGGGCGGACCGGCCAGCCAGCCGATGCGCCAGCCGGTCATCGCCCAGCCCTTGGCGAAGCCGTTGACGATGAACACCCGCGAGGCCAGATCGGGTGCGACCGCGGCCAGGCTGTGGTGGCTGTGGCCCGGCGCCAGCAGGTATTCATAGATCTCATCGCAGACCACCGCCACCTGGGGATGGCGGCGCAGCACGGCGGCGATCGCCTCCAGTTCGCCGCGGCTCAGCACCATGCCCGTGGGATTGGAGGGAGTGTTGAGCACCAGCAGGCGGCTGGCCGGGGTGATCGCCGCCTCCAGCTGGTCGGCCTGCAGTCGGAAGCCAGTGGCGGCATCACTGGGCAGCAGGCGCACCGAGGCTCCAGCCAGGCCCGCCATCTCCGGATAGCTGAGCCAGTAGGGCGAAGGTAGCAATAGCTCGTCACCCGGATTGAGCAGAACCTGGAACAGGTTGTAGAGGGCCTGCTTGCCGCCATTAGTGATCAGTACCTCATCGGCCGTAGTCGGCAGGCCGTTTTCGTCGCTGAGCTTGGCGGCGATCGCCTCGCGCAGGGCAGGTTCGCCCGCCACAGGCCCGTAGCGGGTGTGGCCGGCCTCCAGGGCCGCCGCCGCCGCCGTGCGGATGAAGGCGGGGGTGTCGAAATCCGGTTCACCGGCACTGAGGCTGCAGATGCTGCGGCCCTCGGCGCGCAGCTGGCGCGCCTTGGCGGTGATCGCCAGGGTCAGCGAGGGCTGCAACCCCTGGGCCCTTGCCGCCAGGTACAGCGGTTGGGTTGGGGTGCTGGTGGGGGAGGACGGAGCTGCCGTCGTCACCGGTGTCAGCGGGGCCGGCATCGTGGCGGACTCGTCGCGTAGATCACATTTTCATCTTGACTCACGGTTGAGCCGCCATAGGTTCAGACGCGCAACAAAAAGCGGTGGATCGTGCCGCCTGTCCGGAGTGCGATCTGCCGTTTTGCAGGCACTGCGGTTTGGCCAGCGCCCCCCGGGCCGGGCCGGCGATCCGCTCGCCCATTGCTCCGCGCCCCTCGCTCCTCCCCTGGTTTGCCGCTTCCCGTCCCAGGCCAGATCCCAATGGAACCGCTCCAGCTCCCCGCGATGTCCCAGGGGCAGAAGGCCCGAGCCGCCGTGATGGCCGGCGCCGCCGCCGAAGGGGTCCAACCGGCAGCGCTGATGGAGCTTTCCGAGCTGGCCGCGGCCTGCGGCCAGTGCCTCCGCTGCGCCCTGGCCGAATCCCGCCGGCAGGTGGTGGTGGGCCGCGGCAATCCGGAGGCGCGGCTGCTGCTGATCGGTGAGGCCCCCGGCGCCGAGGAGGACGCCAGTGGCCGGCCCTTCGTCGGTCGGGCCGGCAATCTGCTGGAGCAGCTGCTCGCTGAGGCTGGTCTCGACAGCGATCGCGATCTGTACATCGCCAATGTGATCAAGTGCCGGCCACCGGGCAACCGCAAGCCCAGCCGCGCCGAGATCGCCGCCTGCCTGCCCTGGTTGCAGCAGCAGATCGCCCTGCAGCGGCCCCAGCTGATCGGGCTCTTGGGCGCCACGGCGCTGGAGGCGCTGCTGGGTTTCAAGGGCGGCATCACCAAGCTGCGCGGCCAGTGGCTGGAGCTGGTGGAGGGTCGCCCGCAGCCCACATCTGCGCCGTTCAACCCTGACCAGGCCAGGCGGCAACATCCAACTGCGACGTCAACAACCCGGTCAAGGACCCGGGTACAAGAGCATTCCCGGCTGCTTTCTCTGCCGAGCAATCTTCAGCACATTGACCTGCAGAACATCGTGTTGATGCCCCTGTTCCATCCCTCCTATCTGCTGCGCAATCCCTCCTCCCAGGAAGGAACTCCGAAATGGCACACTCTGCAAGACCTCCGGCAGATCCGCCGCCGCCTGGATGACCTGGCGGCAGGCCACCAGGGCTGAAGCGGGCGCTCGTGAACCAAGGAGATGGCAACCATGGTCAGAGCGACAGTGGCAACGGTTGACCATGGTTTAGGCGGACCGGGCGACGCGGATCCTTGCCGGCACTACCCTGGGCTGTAGGGCTTCCAGACACCGTTCTTGCCGCCAGCGACGCAATTGTTCGAGGGGGCTAAGTCCAGTGGTTCCCATGGACTCAAGGTAGGTGCCATCGGCGCAGCTGAATGCCCCCTCAAGCCCAGACGCAGCCAGCTCACTCCAGCAGGGGATTCACCACCTCCACGCCCGCGATCCTGCGCCCATGGCTGAAATCTTCGGAGAAAAGGACAGCGCAGCGGCTGCGGATCGCGGCTTCGGCGATCAGGGCATCGAACCAGCTGAGGTGCTCACGGATTGCCAGCTGGTGGGCATCGAGGATCAGGTTGGCGTCGGTGCCCACCACCTCAAAGCCGGCCAGGGCCTGCAGCAGAGCGGTGATCTGCTGATCACTCAGGGGCGGTTGCAGTTTGCGGCTGGCCACCGAACGCAACTCGATCAACACCTGCGTGCTGATCAGTACGTCATGGTCGGCAATGACATCCGCCAGCCAGGCACGCACTCGCTCGGACTTTGCCGCTTCCCGCCGATCAAGGCGGTAGGCCCAGAGGTTGGTGTCAATGAACACGCGCATCAGGAGCGTTTGTGCAGCGACTCGCGGCTCCAGGGTTCCCGGCTGGCGCTAAGGCTGCTGGCGGCAACAGCTTCGAACTGATCGAGGGCCTCCAACCGGCGGCTGCGTGCGTCCACATAACGGCCAAGGAACTCGCGCACCAGAGCATTCACCGAGGTGTTCTCCCGCAGCGCCACCTCCCGGGCCCGCTGCAGCAGGACGTCGTCAATGGCGAGGGTGAGATTGGCCATCGTCCCAAGCTACACGGATCCCGTGGAGCACGGGCAGTTGTTCGCCAGAGGCTCTGGCTGGGGAAGGCGGCGCGTTGGGTGACGCCGGTGAGCAGCACCAGCGGCTCCCGTTCCGCCTGGGAGGAAGGGCTGGCCCGCAGGCCATGGGCCACCGTGATGGCCAGACGGCGAAAACCATCGGCCTGCAGCAGCCCTCCGACTCCAGCGGCACGCCGCCATGGGCGGCATCGATATCGATGCCGGCGTGCGCGATGGCGAGGAACGCCAGCGGCTGGATACCTGCATCGGGGCGTTCACCGCGCTGCCGCTGGATCGCCAGACGGCCCAGCGCGTCGGGCTCTGGCGCCGCGCCAGTACGGCCCCAGCCACGGCACCGGCCTGGCGGCTGCGCTGATCGCCACCGGCGCCGAAGCTGTTGGTGCCGTCCGCCAGGGGCTGGGCCCGGACGCAGCTCGCCATCCGGATCTTCATCGGCTGCATTCGGCCTCATCCGCCGCGCTGCAGGTCCCGCAGTTCCCCTTCTGCGACCCGCCGTCCTCGTCAGTTTCCCGGCCGCTGTGACAGGCTTTGGCCACGCGCCGCCGCCCGCGATGACCGCCGCCCCGTCCCGCCCCGACACGGCCTCGGCCGAGACGGCCCCAGCCGCCAGTGCCAGCCTGCCGGAGTGGGCCAGCGACCCGCGCTATCAAACGACCATCCGCCGCCGCCAGACCCGCAGCGTGCGGGTGGGCGACATCTGGATCGGCAGCGATCACCCAGTGGTGGTGCAGTCGATGATCAACGAGGACACCCTTGATATCGAGGGGGCCACCGCCGGCATCCGCCGCCTGCACGAGGCCGGCTGCGAGATCGTGCGGCTCACCGTGCCCTCCCTGGCCCATGCCAAGGCGGTCCGGGAGATCCGCCAACGCCTTCAGGACACCTACCGCCCCGTGCCGCTGGTGGCCGATGTGCATCACAACGGCATGAAGATCGCCCTGGAGGTGGCCCAGCACGTCGACAAGGTGCGCATCAATCCGGGTCTGTTCGTGTTCGACAAGCCTGATCCGGATCGCAGCGAGTTCACAGCAGAAGAGTTCGCCGCCATCGGCGAACGCATCGCCGTCACCTTCGAACCTTTGGTCAGCCTGCTCAAGGAGCAGGACAAGGCCCTGCGCATCGGCGTCAACCACGGCTCCCTGGCCGAGCGGATGCTGTTCACCTACGGCGATACACCCCTGGGCATGGTTCAGAGCGCGCTGGAGTTCATCCGGATCTGTGATCGGCTCGACTTTCACAACATCGTCGTGTCGATGAAGGCCTCGCGCGCGCCGGTGATGCTGGCCGCCTACCGGATGATGGCGGACCGCATGGACGCGGAGGGATTCCCCTACCCATTGCACCTAGGCGTCACCGAGGCTGGCGACGGCGACTACGGCCGCATCAAGAGCACCGCCGGCATCGCCACCCTGCTCTCCGAGGGCCTGGGTGACACGATCCGCGTCTCGCTGACCGAGGCGCCCGAGAAGGAGATCCCTGTCTGCTACTCGATTCTGCAGGCTCTGGGGCTGCGCAAGACGATGGTGGAATACGTGGCCTGTCCCAGCTGCGGCCGCACCCTGTTCAACCTGGAGGAGGTGCTGCACAAGGTGCGCGACGCCACCGCCCACCTCACCGGTCTGGACATTGCCGTGATGGGCTGCATCGTCAACGGCCCCGGTGAAATGGCCGACGCCGATTACGGCTACGTCGGCAAGACCCCCGGCACCATTTCCCTCTATCGCGGCCGCGATGAAATCCGGCGGGTGCCGGAAGCCGAGGGGGTCGAGGCCCTGATCGCCCTGATCAAGGAGGACGGCCGCTGGCTGGATCCCTGAATCCTCCAACTCCGGCCGGCTGGAGTGCCCCGAGGCCCCGCCGGCGCCAACGACCCTGGCCTTAAGGGAATCCGGCCTGACTGCTTCCAGCTCTGCTGAGCGCCAGCGAGCGATCAGGTCGATCGGGAAACCGGCGCATCAGGCGGTCCTCCCATGGGGATTGGGACGGATCAATGACGCTAGTTTGGATTGAACATTTCCTGTTGAGGAGTCCCTGAATGGGCAGCGGTCGCACCGGCCTGATGGTTCTGGTTGGTCTGGGCGCCTGTGCCGCGACGGCCGTGCTGGCCAGGGAGATGGTGATCGCGCCCAATGGCGGCGCCTCCATGGTCGATAGCCCCAAGGAGGTGATGGATCAGGCCTGGCAGATCGTCTTCCGCGACTATCTCGACACCACCGGCAAATACAACACCGACCAATGGCGCAAACTGCGACGTGATCTGCTGGCCAAGAGTTACGGCAACCCCAAGGAGGCCTATGAGGCGATCCGCGGCATGCTCGGCACTCTCAACGATCCCTACACCCGCTTCCTGGATCCACGGGAATTCAAGGAAATGCAGATCGACACGTCCGGCGAGCTCTCCGGCGTGGGGATCCAGCTGAGCCTCGACAAGGACAGCAAGGAGCTGGTGGTGATTTCCCCGATCGAGGGTTCCCCCGCTTCCAGGGCCGGGGTACAGCCCAAGGACGTGATCATCTCCATTGATGGCAAGGCCACCAAGGGCATGAGCACTGAGGATGCAGTCAAGCTGATCCGCGGCAAGGCTGGCACCACGGTCAAGTTGGTGTTGCGGCGCAAGGGGCAGAACGTCAATGCCGACCTCACCCGCGAACTGATCGAGCTGCATGCGGTCAGCCATCAGGTGAATACCACTCCTGACGGGATCAAGCTGGGCTATGTGCGGCTCAAGCAGTTCAATGCCAATGCCAGCAAGGACATGCGCTCGGCCCTCAAGGATCTTGAGCAGCAAGGTGTGCAGGGGTATGTGCTGGACCTGCGCAGCAATCCCGGTGGCCTGTTGATTGCCAGCGTCGATATCGCCCGTCAGTGGCTGAATGAGGGGGTGATCGTCTCCACCAAGACCCGCGACGGCATTCAGGATGTCAAGCGCGCCACCGGTCGGGCGCTCACCACCAAGCCCCTGGTGGTGCTGGTCAATGAGGGCTCCGCCAGTGCCAGTGAGATTCTCTCCGGCGCCCTCCAGGAGAACAATCGCGCCGTGCTCGTCGGTCAGAAGACCTTCGGCAAGGGCCTGGTCCAGTCAGTGCGCGGCCTCTCCGATGGCTCCGGCATGACCGTGACCATCGCCAAATACCTCACCCCCCTCAACCACGACATCCACCACCGCGGCATCCTCCCCGAGGTGTCGGTGAAGATGACCGATCAGGAGGCCCAGAAGCTCACCATCGAGGATCTGGGCACGCGCAAGGACGGCCAGTACCGCACAGCTGAATCGACGCTGGTCAAGCAGTTGCGCAGCCCCTCCGCTTCGCTGCAGAAGGCCTACCAGCCCGGCAGTGCCAACGTGCCGGCCGCCCTAGGCAGCACCACTCCCTGACATGGTCATTGACCCCACGCCCTCGGTCGGTTCGATCTGGAGCCTCAAGCCCTGGTGGTGTCAGCCCTGGTCGATTCTGGTCACCGGTCTGCTGGTGCCGACGGCCAGCTGGTGGTGGTTGCAACGCTGGTGGATCACTTTGCCGTTGGCTGGGGCGGTGCTGATCTGGTGGTGGCTGTTTCTGGTGCTGGTGCCTGCCGCCTGGCGAGTCGAGCAGGCCGGCCCATCGGAAACACGGCCTTCCTGAAAGGGCTGAGCCTGATGCCGGCTGTTCCGGACGCCTGTGGTTGGCCTCAGCAGCTGGTCGTCAGCCCGGAGGCTTTGGCTTCGCTGATGCATTGGTTGACTGGCTGGCATCAAGCGCGTAGGGCTGCCGCCTAAACAGTTCGCCTCAGCGGGGGATGCGGCGCATCAAGAGCGCTCAAAAGTTCTTGAAGAGGGATCTTGGTAGAACCTGGCAATCCAGGCTGCCCCTGCCAATTCCTGGCTTTAACAAGTGCTCGGGCTGGCGGCTCAGCCCACCAGAGCGGGCGGCTGGCTTCAGGCCACGGGTTGCATCAGGCCGCCACCGGGGGAGGAGTCGTCGTCATCGTTGTTTTCGGGTTTGGCGGTGACCCAGGCGTAAATGCCGAGGCCGACCAGGCTGATCACGGCGGGCACCATGCCGATACCCGATTGGAGGCCGCCACCCACCTCGATCAGCTCACCCATGTCGTTCCATTGCCAATGTTGTTCGATTGTAACGAACTTTTGCGGCGATGGTGAGAGGCGCCGGTCCTGATCGGGGCGGTGCGAGTCGCCGCCCCGGAGGATTGGTTCAGGCGAGGCCAGGCGGGCTCAGACCGTCAGCACAGCCTCGTTCCTGAGGGCTTCGGCCTGAGCCCGCTGCTCACGACTCAATCCGTCGGCCCCCGGCAGTCGCTCTGCCATCGCAGACAGCCACTCCATCAGCTGCTCGAGCTGCTTGTCCATCGGCAGCGCCCCCAGGCCCCGGGCCAGCACCCTGGCGGTGCTGCCTGGGCCGGCCTGATACACGAAGCGGCCGTGCAGATGCTGGGGCAGACCCTGGCGCAGCAGGCGGAAGGCCGGTTCCTCCATCGGGGTTTCCAGGGCGATGTTGGGTTTGTCCGGTTTGATGCGCGAGAAGCCGCAGCGCCTGGCCAGCAGCTTGAGCTCCATCAGCTGCAACAGCGATTGGACCGGCGCCGGGATGGCGCCGTAGCGATCCACCCAGCTGGCCGCCAGTTCCACCAGGCCTTCCTTGCTGTCACAATCGGCGGCGGCGCGATAGGCGGCGATCTTTTCGTCGTTTTCGGTGATCCAGTCGCCGGGGATGAAGGCCGTGATTGGCAGGTCGATCTGGGTGTCATCCACCGCCGGGATGTCCTGACCCTGAATCTCGGCCAGACATTCCTGCAGCATCTCCATGTAGAGATCGAAGCCGATCGTTTCCATCTGGCCGCTCTGCTCCACCCCCAGCAGGTTGCCGACACCGCGGATCTCCATGTCGCGCATCGCCAGCTGATAGCCGCTGCCCAGCTGGGCGAACTCCTGAATCGCCCGCAGGCGCTGGCGCGCCGCCTCGCTCAGGGAGGCCTCACCGGGATAGAACAGCCAGGCGTGGGCCTGGATGCCGCTGCGGCCCACCCGACCCCGCAACTGATAGAGCTGGGCCAGGCCGAACCGGTGGGCATCTTCCACCAGGATGGTGTTCACCCGCGGGATATCGAGCCCCGATTCGATGATCGTGGTGCAGAGCATCACGTCGGCCTCGCCGGCATTGAAGGCCACCATGGCGCTCTCCAGTTCCCCTTCGGCCATCTGGCCGTGGGCCACCAGCAGCTTCAGGCCCGGCAGCATCTGACGCAGCTGCTCGGCCACGTCTTCGATGCCCTCCACCCGCGGCACCACGTAGAAGATCTGGCCGCCGCGATCGAGTTCCTGGCGGATGGCGCTACGCACCGCCTCCTCATCAAGGGCGGCCAGGTGGGTCTTGATCGGCCGGCGCAGGGGTGGGGGGGTGGTGATCAGGCTCATCTCGCGGACACCGGAGAGGCTCATGTAGAGCGTGCGCGGGATCGGCGTCGCCGAGAGGGTGAGCACGTCCACGTCCTTGCGCAGCGCCTTGATCTTTTCCTTCTGATGGACGCCGAAGCGCTGTTCCTCGTCCACCACCAGCAGCCCCAGCTCCTTGAAGCTGGTGCCTTTGCCCAGCAGCTGGTGGGTGCCCACCACCACATCGACGTTGCCCGTCTCCAGCCCTTCGAGAATCGTGCGCCGTTCGGCTGTCGTGCGGAACCGGTTCAGCAGGGCCACCTTGAGCGGATAGGGGGCGAAGCGCTCACTCAGGGTGCGCCAGTGCTGCTGGGCCAGCACCGTGGTCGGCGCCAGCAGGGCGCATTGCTTGCCGGCGGTCACCGCTTTGAAGATCGCCCGGATCGCCACCTCGGTCTTGCCGAAGCCGACATCGCCACAGACCAGTCGGTCCATCGGCTGGGGCCGCTCCATGTCGCGCTTGACCTCGCTGATCGCCTTGGACTGGTCCGGGGTGGGTTCGTAGGGGAAGGAGTCCTCGAGCTCGCTCTGCCAGGGGCCATCGGCGGGGAAGGCGAAGCCGGGGGCCTTGTGGCGCTCCGCATAGAGCTTGACCAGATCCATGGCCACCTTGCGGATGGCCTTCTGGGCCCGTTCCTTGGCTTTGGACCAGGCCGTGCCGCCCATGCGGTTCAGCTCCGGCGGCTGGTCGCTGGTGGCGCGGTAACGGCCCAGGCTGCCGAGCTGATCGGCCGCGACCCGCAGCAGGCCATCGGCGTATTGCACCACCAGGTAATCGCGGGATTCACCGCCGATCGCCAGCTTTTCGAGCTTCAGGAAGCGGCCGATGCCGTGGTTGCGATGCACCACGAAGTCCCCCGGCAGCATCTTCAGCGGATCGACCGTGCGGCTGGCGGCCCGGCGGCGGCGGCGCACGTAGCCCGCGGCCGTGAGGCTGTGCTGGCCGAAGAACTCCCGGTCGGTGAGCAGCACCAGCTTCCAGGCGGGCAGCTGCAGCCCCTCCAGTTCGGCGGTGCCCCTGGTCTTGAGCGCGACCGGGGTGTTCTGCTCGATCAGCCGTTCGATCGCCGGACCATCGCCGGGGTTGGGCACGAAGCGGGTGATGCAGTCGTGTTCCTCCAGCAGGGCCACGGCCCGCGAAGGCTGGGCCGAGAGCAGCCAGACCCGGGCCCGTTCCGCCTGGAAGCCCTTGATCAGCCCCGCCAGCTTGCCGAACTGGTTCGGATGGGCCGGCACGGAGCGGCTGGCCAGGTCGAAGCTGTTGGGGTGCCTGTCGGTTTCATGCAACTCCGCCAGGTCCAAGCCCCGGAACTGTTCGGCCTCGGCCAGGGCCTGCTGGGGCGGGCGATGCAGGCAGCCCGGCAGCTCAGGCAGCTGCTGCTCCTGCAGGTGGTCCTGGGCATGGTCGTACCACTGCTGGCCGTGGGCCAGGCAGTGGCGCCGCTCGTCGACGGCCACGAGGCAGTTGGCGGGCAGATAGTCGAGCAGGCTGGCGGGCCGCTGCCAGGCCAGCCCCATCAGCCGCCGCATCCCCTCGGGTGTGCCTCCCTCCAGCAGTTGCTCCAGCGCTTCCGGGCTGAGCAGCTGCTCCAGCCCTGCGGGCATGGTCTCGCGCAGGGCTTCGGCCACCAGGGGGGCGTGGCTGGTGGGGGTGAGGTGGACGAGCTCGATCGGATCGAGGGAGCGCTGGCTGGCCGGATCGAACTCCCGCAACTTCTCCAGAGCGTCGCCGAAGAACTCGAGCCGCACCGGCAGTTCGGCGCTGACCGGATAGAGATCGACGATGTCGCCGCGGCGGCTCCAGTGGCCTTCCTGTTCGATCGTCGGCACCCGCTCGTAGCCCAGGCGCGTCAGGGTCTGGCCGAGCTCCTCGAGATCGACGATCTGGCCCTTGCGCAGGCTCAGGCACTGGGCCGCCAGGGACTCAGGAGGCGGCAGGTGGGGCTGGAGGGCCCGCTCGGTGGCGACGATCGCCATGGCGTTGCCTCTGGCGCCGGTGCCGCTCGAACCGATCAGCTCGGCCAGCACCTGCAGCTGGCCCCAGGTGATCTCACTGGTGGGATCAAAGGGTTCGTAGGGAGAGCCCTCGCTGGTGGGATACAGCTGGCTCGATTTCCAGCCCATCAGCTCCAGTAGGGCAGCCCAGCGGCCCGCCTCCTCCAGAGTGGGCACGATCACCAACAGCGGCGCCCCCGCCTGGGCGGCCAGGGCGCTGGCGATCAGGGCCCGGGCACCCCGGCCGGCGCCACTCAGCCGCAGCCGCTCACTGCGCTCCATCCGGGCAGCCACCTCGCCGGTGAGGGGCACCTGCTGAAGCTGGCGCACCAGAGCGGAGAGGGGCATGGGCGGAACAGGTGCACAGATCCCGATCTTCGCAAGCGCCGACCGCCACTGTCGGTCACTGTCGGTCGATCAGCCCGGATGTCGACATGCTGGGGTTGGTGTCGCGATCCGCCTGGCATGAACCGCTGCTGGCTTGCCCTGGGCCTGGTGACCCTGTCACTGCTGCTGTCCTCGCTGCCGGATCTGCTGCGGCAGGCGGCGGAACTGGTGGTCGGGCCCGTCAGCCCGCCCTGGCTCCTCCAGGCCCGGGGAGGGCCTTACCGGCGGCCCGTGCAGCCCCCAGCCCCGGTTGACTCGCTGCCGGAGGAGAGCCTCTTGGCCCAGTTGCAGGCTGGCGATCGGGACTGGCTGCCCAGAGCCGAACCCCTGGGGGATGGGGGAATCCGCTACATCTACAAGCGGCGTCCCGGTGAGCCGGAACTCTCAATCGCCGAGATCAGGGCCCTGATCATCGATCCGCCCAGCCACCTCAGCGAGCGCCGAGCGATCGCCGACCTGCTGGCTCTGTTGCGGCGCAGCGGTGTGGCCGTGGTCCTGCGTGAGCCGGTCAAAACGGGCGCCGCGGCTGAATGGGATCCCCAGCAGCGCACCCTGCGCATCCGCCCTGATATTCCCGGTCGCGGCAGCATCGAGTTTGCCCAGGTGCTGAACCATGAGGCGATCCATGTGGCCCAGAGCTGTGCGGCCGGGGCCCTGGATGCCCCACCCCAGCTTCTGGGCATTTCCACAGCCCTGACCCCGGCCCTGGCGGCCCAGCTAAGGGAACCGCTCTACGCCAATGCCAGCGAGGCGGAAAAGTCGATGGAACGAGAGGCCTACGCCCACCAGGAGCGGCTCGGGGTGGGCCTGGCCCTGGTGAAGCAGCACTGCCGCGATGGCCTGGACTGAGGGCGCCGCCGTCGCTGAGCTGGCGCCGTTCAGGCTGGGGCTCTCAGACGGCGGAGTGGCTGGCCATGTGACGGATCAGATCAAGGCACTTGCAGGAGTAGCCCCATTCGTTGTCGTACCAGGAGACCAGCTTCATGAAGGTGTCGCTCAGGGCGATGCCGGCACCGGCATCAAAGATGGAGGTGCAGGATTGGCCGAGGAAGTCGCTGGAGACCACGTCGTCTTCGGTGTAGCCGAGGATGCCGGCCAGCTCACCGCTGGAGGCCGCCCGCATGGCCTGCTTGACCGCGTCGTAGCTCGTGGGCCGCTCCAGGTTCACGGTCAGATCGACGACCGAGACGTTGGGGGTGGGCACCCGGAAGGCCATGCCGGTGAGCTTGCCGTTGAGGGCCGGGATCACCCGACCCACCGCCTTGGCGGCTCCCGTAGAGGAGGGAATGATGTTCTGGGCGGCGCCGCGCCCGCCGCGCCAGTCCTTGACCGACGGCCCGTCGACCGTTTTCTGGGTGGCGGTGGTGGCGTGCACCGTGGTCATCAACCCCTCGCGGATGCCGAAGTTGTCGTGCAGTACCTTGGCCAGCGGTGCCAGGCAGTTGGTGGTGCAGGAGGCATTGGAGACGATCTCCTGGCCGGCGTAGGCGCTGTGGTTCACCCCCATCACGAACATCGGTGTGTCGTCCTTAGAGGGAGCCGACATCACCACCCGCCTGGCGCCGGCGCTGAGGTGTTGGCGGGCTGACGCATCCGTCAGGAAGAAGCCGGTGGACTCCAGGACGGTGTGCACGCCCGCGTCATTCCAGTGCAGGTTGGCCGGGTCCCGTTCGGCGCTGATGCGGATCGAGCGGCCGTTGACCACCAGGGCGCCGTTGCTGACTTCCACCGTGCCCTGGAAGCGGCCGTGGGTGGAGTCGTAGCGAAGCATGTAGGCGATGTAATCGACATCGATCAGATCGTTGATCGCCACGATTTCGATGTCCTCCAGTTCGCAGGCACGGCGAAACACCAGGCGGCCGATGCGTCCGAAACCGTTGATGCCGACTTGGATGGCCATGGACTGGAACGGGTTGAGCAGGTCAGGGTACGACCGCAGCCTGGCCGGAGGCCGCGGCGAGCATTTCACTTTCGAGCAGCATGTTGAAGTGCAGCAGTTGTTGATCGTTCAGCTGCTGGCGGCTGGCGGCCTGCAGTTCGCGCTCCAGAAAGCTGCGGCCCTGGTCCGCGTTCCAGCCCAGCTGGGCCAGCAGGGTGTCGCACTGGCGCAGCAGTTCGCTGCGGCGCAGGGGTACGGCCGCCATGGCGGGCTCACTGCCCTCAGGCAGGCGTTCCAGGGTCTGCAGATAGGCCCGCAGATCGCTGTAGTTGGTCAGCCGGTTTCGGCTCGGGTGACCGAAGGCCCTCTGTAGATACGTGGCCTCCCGATCCCGGTCCCAGCCGAGGCGTCGCAATTGGAGGTCGAGGGCCGCCAGATCGCTGCTCCAGTCTTCCGGATCCGGCGGCGGTTCCCAGGCCGGCGCTGCTTCGGGGGCTGGTTCGCCGACCCGGCGGTACCGGGCGATGCCGCCGGCATGAGCGGTCTCGAGCGAAGGGCTGGATTCGTTGCGGGCATGGTCGTCGGCTTCCGTGTCTGAATCGCAGCCATCGGGATGGGCAGGGACCGCTTGACGGTCCAGGACAACCGGTTGGTCCAGGGCAGCCTGGGTATCTGGAACAGCCATCGGCTCGGCAGGGCTCTGGGGGGCAAGGGCGGCGGTTGGGTCAGGCCCGGGCGACTGGACCATCGAAGCTGTTGCCTCCCGAGCCGCCGTCCGCTGGCTGCCCGCCGTTTGCTCCCGGTGCACAGGTGGGTCAGCGGCAGCGGGCTGCCGGACTGCCACCGACTGGCCCCTGTCCGCTGTGGGCCCCGCACCCGTCCCTGGGCTGGCGCCGAATGAGCGTTGGATCGCCTCGGGCTGGGCGGGGGACGCGAAGCCCCCTGGGCGAGCGGAATGGGCCCGGGCCGGGGCATCGGTGCTGCCGCCGGTTCGGGATCGGCTGGCGGCGGCAGCCGCCGGTTGCTCGCCGGGGGGGGTAACGGTCGTTGGCCCAGCTCCGGAGTGGCTCGCCATTCCCCGTCTCCCGGCCGGGCCAGGGCTAGGGCCATGGTCGCCTTGAGCCTGGGGGATGGCGCCGCTGGTGGCGACCAGTGGGCTGGCCGCAGGCCGCAGGCGGGCCAGCAGTCGCTGCCGGGCCCGATCTTCGGCCACCTCGGCGTCCGCCGCCTCGCCGAGGGCGCTGCCCAGCAGTCGATCGCCCTCGCGGGCCCGCACCTCCACCACCCGACGGCCGGATTCGGCATGCACCAATCGGGCTCTCAGCTCCATGGGGACCGGGGGACGCCAGGGGGAATCCCTATGTTGAGGCTCGACCTCTTCGCTGCCCAGCGACTCTGACGCGATGGAAGCGGAACTGGTTCCTCCCCTGACAACCTTGATCCAGGGTGCCGACCAGTGGCGTGAGGTGTTGCTGCTGCTGCCCTTGCTGGTGGCGCTGGAGGCGATTCTGTCCGCCGACAACGCCATTGCTCTGGCGGCTATCTCGCGCCGCCTGCATGATCCGGATCGCCAGAGGCAGGCGCTGAACATCGGCCTGTTGCTGGCCTTGGTCCTGCGCCTGGGGCTGATTGTGGCGGCCCGCTGGGTGCTCCACGCCTGGCCCCTGCAGCTGCTGGCCTCGGGCTATCTGCTGTGGCTGTGTGGGGACCATCTGGTCGGGCTGTTCCGCCGGCAGGCGGAGTCCGGAGATCAGGCCGCTGGCGAGGGCAAGGAAACCAGTTTGATGGGGGCCTCGCTGCTGTCCGTGGTGGCCACCCTGGCGTTCACCGATCTGGCCTTCTCGCTTGACAGTGTTGCCGCAGCCGTCGCCGTCACCGACCGGCTGGCGCTGGTGATGGCCGGTGGTGTGATCGGGGTTCTGGCCCTGCGCCTCACGGCCGGCTTCTTCATCCGCTGGCTGGAGATCTTCCGCCATCTGGAAACCGCGGGTTATCTGGCGGTGGGGCTGGTGGGCCTGCGCCTGCTGATTCGCCTGATCTTTCCCGATCTGGTCCTGCCGGAATGGAGCCTGCTGCTGCTGGTGTCCCTGCTGTTTCTCTGGGGCTTTTCGGCCCGGGAGCCCCAGGAGCTGGCGGAGGTGGTGGAGACTCAGAATGGCGCTGAAGGCACCTGAAGAGCTGCTCTGCCGATAGCGATTCCAGAGCGCGCCGATCCCGAGCCCTGCGGGTTCAGAACGATCCAGATCCCGGCTGTTTCAGATCCAGGCCGCTTTGAATTCCCGTCCCGTCGCACCTGATTCAGGACCATGGGCCATCCCTGCGGCCCCGAAGCAAAACTGAGACCCAGGGGCATGACGTTCTGGACTGTCTCTTCAACCGAGCTGTTCTGGAGGTTCTGGACCTGACCGCCCGGATCGGGGCGTCTCCCCCAGAGTGGACAATCCCCTTCGGCTGGGGCTCCCCCTCAGAGTGCCCGGACTTGGACATCGAGCTGCGCCAGATCGAAGACGATCGCCTGATCAGCCGCCTGGAGGTGGCCGGCCTTGCGGAGGTGCCTTTCCCGGGCTGCTGGCTGAGCCATGGGGGCGCCAGCTACATGGTGCTGCAGCGCCGCCATCGCTACCGGCTGCGCCAGGGTCGCTACGAGCTGACGGCGGTGGCCCTGCAGGTGAAAACCGAACAGCAGCCCGCCGATGCCCGCCACTGGAACCGTCAGTGGGTGATCGGGGATCCCAGCTGTCGTTTCAACGCCCGCAGTCCGTTGTTGCGCTGCGCCGTGATGCCCGATGGCCCGTGTGAGTGCTGCTCCCACTACAGCCTGGCGGAGCGGTAGGCCACCTAGTGTGAACTGATCTGATTCATCGTTCCGATTACGCCGTCCCCCTCGTCTGCCGGCCCCCGTCGCCGCCAGCCCTCGCCGCAGCCGGCCTCCACCAGGACTGCGGACCCCGTGACCCTGGCCGCCGATTCTGGTTCGGGGGCCACAGTGGCTCCCGTTGCCGGCCTGGCGGTCGATTTTGCTGCTCTCGGCCTTTCCGAGCCCCTGCTCAAGGCCGTCGCGGCTAAGGGTTATCGCCATCCCTCGCCGATTCAGCTGCAGTGCATCCCGGCCGTGCTCGAGGGCCGCGATGTGATGGCCGCGGCCCAGACCGGCACCGGCAAGACCGCGGGTTTCACGCTGCCGCTGCTGGAGAGGCTCCGCCATGGTCCCCACGCCCGTGCCGGTATCGTGCGGGCCCTGGTGCTCACCCCCACCCGGGAACTGGCCGCCCAGGTCGCTGACAGTGTCACCGCCTATGGCCGCTATCTCGATCTGCGTTCCGATGTCGTCTTCGGAGGGGTCAGCGCCAATCCCCAGATTGATCGACTGCGTCGTGGCACCGACGTGTTGGTGGCCACTCCCGGTCGCCTGATGGATCTGCATCAGCAGCGGGCTCTGCGGCTGGACCAGGTGGAAATCCTGGTGCTCGATGAAGCCGATCGCATGCTGGACATGGGCTTCATCCGCGACATCCGCAAGATCCTTGCCCTGATGCCTGAGCGGCGTCAGAACCTGCTGTTCTCAGCCACTTTCTCGCCGGAGATCCGCCGTCTGGCTACCGGGCTGTTGCAGCAGCCCGTGCAGCTTCAGGCCACCCCGGAGAACCGGGCCACCCCTCTGGTCGAGCAGGTGATGTATCCGTGCGATATGGCGCGCAAGCCGGATCTGCTCTGCCATCTGATTCGCAACAATGACTGGCAGCAGGTGCTGGTCTTCTCGCGCACGAAGCACGGCGCCAATCGCATGGCCGAGCGGCTCGAAAAGGAGGGTCTCTCGGCTGCCGCCATCCACGGCAACAAGAGTCAGGGGGCCCGCACCCGTGCCCTGTCCGGCTTCAAGAGCGGTCAGGTGCGCGTGTTGGTCGCCACCGACATCGCTGCCCGGGGCATTGACATCCACCAGTTGCCCCACGTGGTCAATCTCGATCTGCCCAATGTGGCTGAGGACTATGTGCATCGCATCGGCCGCACCGGCCGCGCCGGCATGAACGGCCATGCCATCTCACTGGTGGCCGCAGAGGAGCACGAGTTGCTGCGGGCGATTGAGCGGCTCACGGGTTCACCGCTGCCCAGGGCCGAGATCGCTGGCTATGAGCCCACTGTGCATTCGGCGCCTCCTCTGGATCTCAGCGGCGGTCGTGGTCGTCGGCGTGATGGCGGAGGCTCGGCTGGAGGTTCCCGCGGCGGCGGTCGCTCCGTGCGGGATTCTGCGCGTGAACCGGCAGCCGGCGCCCGGAGGCGTTCCCGCAGCCGCTGAGCATCCGGTTACATCCGGCACTGTTTCCTCAGGCAATCTGCGGTGCACTGGAATGGAGTTTGGCCTGCCCCCATGACCTACGAGCCCGGATCCAGTGAGTGCCGTGTGCTGATCGAATGCAAAGCCCAGATTGAAGGGATGTTGCTGAACCTCTCGCGGATCGACAACAGCCTCCACATTCGTGATCAGCTGGTATCCGTTCATAATCAGCTGGAGGGTTTGCATGAATTGCATCGCCGCCAGCCCCAGGGTCGCAAGGCTGATGAGGTGATGTCTGTGGGGGCCACCTCCATCTGAGCGCGCTCAGATGGGAATCTTCCCCTTTCCAGCTGAACCTCAGAAGCTTGGCAGGTATGGTTTGGATTTTCAGCATAGACATTCTCCAGTATTCGAGGTGCACATTCTGCTAATTCCCCGCCACTTAAAGTTTGGCCTGATCATTTTCGAGGGTTGTCCTAATTTGAAGCCGTAGTTCAGTAACGGCTGGTTAATTGAGGTTTGAGCTCAATCTGTTTTAAGAAAGCTCTGGAAAACCGGCGTTTCAGCACTCAAGTCAGCTGAGAGCTGTTTCAACAGTAGGGCTCCTTCGAGCATTGATCCGGTTGTCCAGGGTTTCCTTGGATCTTTGCTTCCGATAAGTTGGTCGAATCCCGCTATCAAGAGGACAGGCTTGTTGCTGATGATCGTCGATCGAAAGGCTTGGGTGGATTAATCTCCTTTTTAGTACCCTGACTTTTGCTATGGGCACCTCGAATTTATCTAAGCCGCTCTTGAAAGTTGCATGCAAACTAGTGCCCTCAGTTTTTCGTGTGATGTAATCCATGGGATTCGGGATTTCCCGAGGCACCCTTATGGTTATAAGTTCGTCGTATTGGTTTTTTTAGAAGTTTTGAATCGTGCAATGTGTGAGCCAAGGAAGGTCTGGATAACTGCCCAGTGAGAAATGTTTGCCAAGGCAGGGATATGAGTCTCGGGCCATGGCCGGACCGAATGCCTGGGCTGTCCCGGCCATCCCTAGATTTTGAAAGGCCTTGTTGTTTAATTTTTATTGAGTTTTTTTCTCGGCTTCAGGCTGAAGTCTCGATATGGTTTGTGAAGCCTGCCAGTCAGTGCACTAATGGGCTTGAATCTGCCCATAAGCGTTGGCGCTTAAGTCGCTGATGCGACCGATTTAGAATGTCTCTTAAATCTAAGCTGAGATTAATTTTCTCGGAACTGGGAGCAGGGTTCACTCAACTCTGTTTCGCATGCCTCGGTTGCTCAGTCTCTCATTTCCTCTCCAGCCGCCCACGGTTGAGAGTGGCTGTCCTCATTCGGTCACGCTGAAATCTTCAGCATCTCGGGGATGGGTCATGTCTTGATAACCCGTCAGCGCTCGTCAGACGATCCAACCCTGTTTGCCATCGCCGCGATCGAGGGCGGCTGGAAGGCTTGCCCATGCTGACTAGGGGCCACGCAATGAAATTTCGGCCATGGCCCGGCGGTCTGGCCAGACTTTGCTTCGGCTAGGCCGGGATTGCCTCATGACCCGATAAGCGACCTGGCTGAATGTGAAAACGGCTGGATCACAGAGGCGTTTTGGCTGTGGCGATGCCGTCGCGCCGATCGCTCAATCCACTCCCCATTGCCCTTGTTCCCAGTTGCGGCAGGCGGCATAGGCGCCAGCCAGGGTTGCTACCTTGACCTGTTGCCGGGGCTGCTGCTCATGGCTGACCACATAGCGGCCAGTGGTTTCGCGATAAATCTGGCAGCCCGATCCGGTGGCGTTGACGAATGACAGTTCGTTGCCCATCAGAACCCGGAGGCGTACTTCGGTTTCTGTCTAATGGGTGGCACCGACCTGCTGACTGTGATGGGACCCTAACAATACAAGTCTTCATTTTTGAACTTCAGCTGGCCAATTCCGCTCAGATCAATGGAATCTTTGATTCTTAATCTTTTCTTTTGTTTTGTTTGCTGGTGGCGTTGATCGCGCTCCCTGGCTGAGGTTGACCGCCGCCAGCGGGTGGCTTGCTCAGGTCAGGCTCCTGTCCTGGGCGCTGGGCTCACCCAGCCGATCGCCGATGGCGGCGGCGCACTGCTGGATCAGGCTGGTGCCTGCGGCGGCGGCGCGGCCCTCGAGTTTGGCGGACCGAATCAGCAACGGGCAGCCGCCCGTGGCCACCACCAGTCCCACCCCCTCGATCAGGTCCAGCACCTGGCCCGGTGTCGGTTGGCCCCTGCCGCTGGCCGCTGCTTCGCGGCCGCTCGCTGTGCCTGCTGGCGGTTGGGCCCAGCGTCCGGCGGCGGCCGCGGCTTCAGGACTGAGCTGCTCCGCCAGCCGCTGCACCAGGGGTTCGGTGGCCAGCAGCTGCAGGCGCCGCTGCCGCCACTGAGTCCAGGCGCCGGGGTAGAGCCCCATCACCTGGCGATGCAGGCTCAGGGCGCTGCTCTGCCAGTCGATGCGCCTGTCCTGGGGGGTGAGCAGTCGGGCATGGGTGACTCCCTCCTGGCTCTGGGGGGCCAGATTCAGCCGGCTCAGGCACTCGACCTGGCTGCCGGGGCCGGCGGCCTCAATGCGGGGCAGGGCTTCGATCAGCAGGTCGCCGGTGAGGCTGGCGAGCCGCAGGGCGAGCTGCTCGGCATTGTCTAACAGGTCGATCTGCACACGCCGCTCCAGCAGCACCGGTCCGGTATCGAGACCCTCCTCCATCGCCATGATGCCGACGCCCGTGTACGGATCGCCCTCGATCAGGGCCCACTGGATCGGCGCCGCTCCGCGCCAGCGGGGCAACAGGGAGCCGTGGCCGTTCCAGCAGCCCAGTGGCGGCTGGGCCAGCACCTCTGGGGGCAGGATCTGGCCGAAGGCCACCACCACGTAGGCGTCGGCTCCCAGGGCGGCCAGCTCGGCCTGCATCGCTGGGTCGCGGCGGATGCGCTGCGGCGTGAACACCCTCAGACCCAGCTCCAGCGCCCGAGCTTTGACGGCGGAGGGCATCAGCGTCGAACCGCGCCCGCGACGCCGGTCCGGCTGGCTCACCACCCCCACCAGCTCGTGGCCCGCCGCCACCAGCGCATCCAGGCTTGCCAGGGCATAAGCAGGCGTCCCCCAGAACAGGATTTTCATGGCAACTTGGCGCGAGGCTCAGGCCTCGCCCGTGATCGAGAGGTTGTCGATCCAGACCCACGGACAGAGGCCGCTCGGGGTGACTTTGGCCTGTCCTTCAAAGCCGATGATGCCCTGCAGGACTGTGCGAATGTCACCGGCGACGGTGGCCGATTCGATCGATCGCTGTTCGCCGTTCCGGATCAGCCAGCCATCAAAGGGAAGGGAGATGGACCCCTGGGAGGCCTTGACGCCGGCATGCAGGGCCGACAGGGAATCGATGACCACCAATCCCCGCTCCCCCACGGGGCTGGGGGCCGTGCCGGCGAAGCGGTTCAGTCCCTGCTCAGCGCCGCTCACGCCGGGAGTCGGGCCGATCTCCAGCCACTCCGGTCCAACGGACACCTTGGCGCCCAGGCCCGCATGGCCGGTCGGCTGGACACCGAAGCTCCGGGCCGTGGCCTCGGAATGGAGGAAGTTGCGCAACACGCCACCCTCCAGCAGGCAGAGCCGACCCGTGGGCGTTCCCTCCCCGTCAAAGGCCGAGGCGCCGATATTGCCGGGATGTAGGCCGTTGTCGTGGATGGAGAGAAAGGGCACGGCCAGCTGCTCGCCCATCGAATCGCGGTGACTGAGGCTGATGCCATCGAGGATGGCGCGGGCATTGAACAGGCTGCTGAACGCCCCGATCAGATCGAGAAAAGCCTCCGGACTGAAGACGCAGGTGTAGTGACCGGTGTCGATCGGTGTGTAGTTGAGATGGGAGATCGTGCGTTCCGCCGCCTCGTTGATGCAGCCGGAGATGTCGAGATCACCCGCGCCATAGGCCAGACGTACCGCACCGCTGCTGCGCGGTTTGCGACCGGTCTCCTCGGCCCTGGCGTAGAGATAGAGACTGGCGGTGGTTAGAAGTTGCTGGCGGCAGGCACCGGCGCTGTTGAGATAGATCCGCTCACTGCTGCGCTGCGCCAGGCCGTTATAGGGCACAGTGGCGATGGCGCCATGGCGGCTGATCAGATCCCGCTCCGCCTCCTTGAGGGTTTCCAGCAGCTCCAGGATGCTGCGCTGCTCGTGCAGCGGCTGCTCCAGAGTTGCCAGGGGCGCGGTGGCCAGTGGCGAGAAGGCCGGTGTCTCGTCCTTGTTGCCGAAGGCACTGGCCTCATGGGCGCCCACCAGCGCCCGGGCCAGACCACCATCAGAGAGATCCGAAGTGCTGGTGACGCCGACCAGACCGGCCTCGTTCCAGACCCGCACCGTGATCGAGCGGCGCTGGGCGCCCTTGAGCTGCTTGGCTTCACCCCGGTCCACCTGCACCGAAGTGTCGGTGCTGCAGGCGGCTCCCAGATCCCATTGCCGGATTCCTTCCCGGCTGGCCAGCGCTTCCAGGCGGCCGCGCAGGGCCATCGCATCCAGTGACACGTCCATCTCAGCGTCCTCCCACCGTGATCGAATCCACCTTGATATGGGGCTGGCCCACCGTGACGAAGACGCTGCCGCTGACCGAACCGCAGAAGCCGGCCGCCAGTTCCAGGTCGTTGGCGCACATCGAGATGCGCGGCATCACCTCCTTGGCTTCGCCGATCAGCGTCGCTCCCTTGACCGGACTGGTGAGCTGGCCGTTTTCGATGCGATAGCCCTCTTCGACGGCGAAGTTGAACTGGCCGGTGGGGCCGACGCTGCCGCCTCCCATCGCCTTGCAGTAGAGGCCCCGGTCGATCGAGCCGATCAGCTCTTCAGGGCTGTGGGGGCCGGCGGCAATGAAGGTGTTGCGCATGCGGCTGGCCGCGGCGAAGGTATGGCTCTGGCGCCGGCCGCTGCCGGTGCGGGCATGGCCGGTGCGCAGTTCGCCGGCCCGGTCGCTGAGAAAACGCTTCAGTACGCCGTTTTCGATCAACACCGTGCGCTGGGAGGGCATGCCCTCGTCGTCCATGGCGATCGAGCCGAAGGCGCCTCCGCTCAGCCCTTCGTCGATCGCGGTGACCGCCGTATGGGCGATCGGTTGATCCACCTGATCGGCAAACGGGGTGGTGCCCCGTTCCACCTGGGTGGTTTCCAGCAGATGGCCGCAGGCCTCGTGGAAGATCACGCCGCCGAAACGGTTGGCCAGGACCACCGGAAACTGTCCGGCTTCGACGTAGTCGGCGTAGAGCATCCGACCGGCGCTCTGGCAGAGATCGAGAGCCGCAGCCTCCGCATCCCACTGGCGCAGGTCATCAGGGCGGTCGGTGGTGCCGTAGCGGCGACCGACACTGGCCCGATGCTCGCCGTCGGCGGCCAGCAGGTTCAGGCCCAGGGTCTGATGCAGGCGGATGTCATGGGCGAAGGTGCCATCGCTGGCGGCCACCAGAACGTCCTGCCAGTCGCGGCCGTAACTGCCGCGGCGGGACTGCAGATGCTGGCCATGACGCTGCAGCTGGTCCGTGCCCCGCAACAGGGCTTCAGTGGTTTCCGCCAGGGAGGGCACCTGGGCCAGCCAGCCCCGCTTGTCGACTGCGAAGTCCTGCAGCTCTGGCAGTCCGTCGAAATGGCCGAGGGACTGGGCGGAGCGCTGCAGTCCCAGCATCCCCAGGGCCTGGTCCAGGGCCGCCAGCAGGCCGGTGTCGCTGAGGTCGTTGGTGGAGACGAAGCCATCGCGGTGTCCCCGGAACACCCGAATGCCCGCTCCCATGCCGAAGGCGGGACTGACATTTGTGATCGTGTCCTGCTCGGCCAGCACACCGATGTGATCGGTGCGCTCGATGAATAGCTCCACCAGATCGGCGCCGGCGGCCTGACCCTGGCTGAGCAGCGATTCCAGGCGACCGCGCCAGCTGGATTCATGCAGCTGGAAGCTGGCCGGGGGAAGGGTGGACAGAAGGGCCTGGGTCAAGGGGTCTACGAGGTGAGCGATGGCGATGACGGAGGGCTGGATCGACGATCCAGCGGGGAATGGCGGCGGTTTTCTGCGGATGGGATGCGGGATCAACCCGTCCCAGACAGCTTGGCAAGGCAAGAATCAGCGCCGGGAAACCAGCCACTAAAGAAGTTCTGGACAACCGGAGACTTGATCGATGGAGCCCTGATGTGGCCATGACTCTCAGCTGACTCAGTTGCCGAAATATCGGTTTTCCAGAGTCTCCTTAACAGCATCCCGGCCTGCTGCGCTGATTTCGAGGTTCAGCGGATCGCCGGCTGGAAGCGTTCGCTGCGGATCGGGGACATCAGGAACAGCTTGGCCATTTCGACGCCGTTGGCCGCCCACCAGGGCAGCTTGCGCAGGGTGCGCAGCGGGGCGGGACCGCCGGAGGCGTCGACGGCGCTGAGAGCTTCGTTGTTGCTGACCAGGCGCTCAAGCCGCTGCCAGAATTTGGGATTCCTGACATCAAGGACCACAGGGAAAACGCGGGCCGACGTTTCATTGGTCTTCTCGATCACGTACTTGTCGTAGTCGCGTGCATCGAGCCCGAGGGCGCCATAGAATTCCTTGCGAGCCACGTCGCGCACGTACATGGTGGCGAACACCGCCAGCAGGAAAAAGCGACACCAGAGACGGGCACTGAAGCCCCGCACGGTGTCGGGCTGAGCCTTCATCAGGGCATCAAAAAAGTCACCATGACGATTTTCGTCCTGGCACCAGTTCTCGAAGAAGTTGAAGATTGGGTAAATCTTGCTCTCGGGGTGTTGCTCCAGATGCCGGTAGATGGCGATATAGCGCCAGTAGCCGATCTTCTCAGAAAGATAGGTAGCGTAAAAGATAAATTTCGGCTTGAAGAAGGTGTAGGCTTTGTTGGCAGTCAGAAAGCCCAGATCCAACTGCAGGCCGAAATCAGCCATGGATTTGTTGAGGAAGCCAGCGTGGCGGGCCTCATCGCGGGCCATGTGGGCAAAGCATTCGGCCAGCAGTGGATTCTTCTCCTTGATGCGACGGCTCAGTTCCTTGTAGAGCAGGAAACCGGAAAACTCAGACGTGCAGCTCTGCTCGAGAAACTCGATGAAGACCTTGCGGGTCCCAGGATCGAGCTTCTCAGCGGCGCCTTCGAAAGCTTCGTTGCGAACGAAGTGATGGCGGTTGTAGTCCTTGCGGAACTCTTCGCAGATCGCCTCGAGCTCTTCTTCATTCGGCCGCAGATCCATGGCCGCCATGGCCTCGAAATCTGTGGTGTAGAAGCGGGGCGTGAGGATCGTGTCCTTGACGGGGTCCTTCACGGCCGGAGCATCCGGCGTACCCAGCCTGGGGATCTCCTGGCTGGTGGAGGGGCTGGCTGTGGCGGCGGGAGGAACCATCGCGCGGCGCTTCTGACGGCATGTGACGCCATCGTAGGCGGGACAGGAGCCTGTCGGGCTGGGTTGTGAAGGGGCCCGGGGCCCGCCGCGGCGAACCCCTTCAGTTGGGACCCAGCCACTTCTGGCCATTGAGCCGCTGCACCAGCCGCGAGACGATCAGGGCCAGGGTGATCTTCTTCTCGTCGATCAGGAAGGACTCCAGCAGGCTGGGCTCACCGCCCCCCTCGCTGACGGCGATCGTTTTGGCGGAGCTGATGTTGGCGGCGGTGAAGCAGAGCCAGAAGCGGCGGTCTCCCGGCAGCGAACCGCTGACCAGCCAACAGGGACTGCCCACCACCGGCATCGGACCCTGTTCAAAGCTCAGTTCGGGAGCCGGGCCCCCATAGGCCTCGACTTCGCGGCTGAGGGCCGGTAGCAGCAGCTGGGGCACGAACTCCTCAAAGGGACGATCTTCCGGGGCGGGGGGCTTGGCTTTAACGGCGGCCGCAGGAGCGGCGGGGGCACCGGCCTGGGCGGGCTCAGGTGCGGGACGGGCGGAGTCGGTCACCGGTGGGGCGCTGGCGCGGATGCTGGCGAAACTTTAGGGACCTCGCACCCCGGTTCTGAGGGGAGCGACTGGGGTCACCAGCAGGGCGCCTCACCAATCGTCCCCCTCACTCTGGGCCCAGTCATCGGCGACCGCCATCGGCTCGGGTTGGGCCTCCCGGCCGACCGCGGCTGCTGGCTGGCTGTGAGCCGGGGTCCGGGCTTCTGCCGCCGTGGGCCTGGCGCCGGGGCGGTGCAGCACCCGGAAGGGCACGGCCACGGTCGGGGCCGGTTCTCCCGGGGCACGCTGGGGACCGGCGCCGGCAGTGGCGGTGCGGCGCCCTGCGTCGCCATGGGCGGCGCCCGGGGCGGGCGGACGGTTGAACCAGCTGGCCACCCGTTCAGCGGGCGGTTGCTCCTGCCAGGCCTGGGCCCAGGGTTCCGAACGACTTGCCACCTCGAACTCCTGGCGACCCTTCCCGCCGCGCCGCTGGGAGGATGCGCCCTGGCGCAGGGCCAGGGCGGCGGCCGAGGCGCTGAGCAGGGCCCCACCGCTGGCTCCAGCCCCGATCCACCAGCCGATCGGCAATGCCGGCGTGCGCCAGATCAGCAGCCGCAACGACAGGGTCGGCCGCGGATTGAAGGCCGCCAGCAACAGGGCTGCCAGCAGCGGCGACAGCAGGGGGAGCAACAGCAGGCGTCGGAACAGCGCCAGAAGAGGGAAGGGGGCGAAGAGACTCAGCTTGAGGATGGCCGCTGGGGAGGACCCTGCCAACGGTTGAGGTGACCGAGTTCGAGGCCGAGGCTGTCGAACACCCGGATCACCAGAAAGTCCACCATCTCATCGATCGTGCGCGGCTGGTGGTACCAGGCCGGCACGGGCGGCGCAATTCGGGCACCGGCTTCGGCCAGGGTGGTGAGATTGCGCAGATGCACCAGATTCCAGGGCAGTTCCCGGGGCGCGATCACCAGGGGGCGGCGCTCCTTGAGATGCACGTCGGCCGCCCTCTCGATCAGATCCAGGGCGACTCCCGAGGCGATGCGCCCCACCGTGCCCATGCTGGCGGGCAGAATCACCATGCCGCGGGTGCGATAGCTGCCACTGGCGATCGCGGCGGCCTGGTCGTTCCAGCGATGGCAGTGCAGCTGTCCGGTCTCACAGCCGCAGCGTTGACGCCAGAACTGTTCCTGAGCCTCGGGTTCTGACGGCACCCGCAGGCCCAGTTCGGCCTGCCAGACCCCGATGGCCCCCCGACTCGTGACCAGTTCGACCCGGTGATCGGCCTCCAGCAGCAGCTGCAGCGCCCGCTGGGCCAGGGGCTGGGCGGAGGCCCCGGACACCGCCAGGACCACGGGATCGGCATCACGCATCAGGGCGCTCAGTCTGCCTCGCTGTCCGACTCGGAGTCGGTTTCGGCCTCAAGGGCCTCCGCATCGGTCTCGGGCAGCACCACCGCCAGGTCGATCTGATGGCGCAGGGCATCCACCTTCTGGATTTCCACCTCGACACTGTCGCCGACCATGAAGGTGCGGCGGAACTTCCTGCCCACCAGACGATTCTGGCGGGACCGGTACTCATACCAGTCGTCCTTGAGGGAGCTGACATGTACCAGCCCTTCGACGTTGGAGGGGGGCACCTCCACGAAGAAGCCATAGCTCTGGACGCCGCTGATCACCCCAGGCAGGATCTGGCCCACCAGCGGTTCGGCGTGGCGAGCCTGAGCCATCGCCAGCAGGTCGTCCTGAAACTCCTGCACCAGACCCTGACGGCTGTTCAGACGCTGGGCGAGGCCGTGCTGCAGGGCCTGCTCGTAGGGGTTGAGCTGGCTGGGAGCGAGCAGGGACCAGTCGATCGTGCCATGGCAGCTGTCGCTGGCGATGTCGGCGCTGGTCTTGTGGCGCACCGTGGGTCGGTCCTTGCCCTCGCTCAGCAGGGTGACCAGCAGCTGCTGATTCCAGAGGTCGGCGTAGTGGAGCGAGGCGCAGGTCCAGGGGGCAAAGGCCTCGGTTTCTCCCGCCAGCGCGTGGGGGCCGGCCTCATTGGCATAGAGGGCTGGCTTGAGGCTGTCGCGCAGTTGGTGCTGCAGTGCCCGCTGTCGATCGGTGGCGGCGAAGGCGGCCGCGAGTTCGGCGGCACTGGCATTGCCGTCGACCGAGAGTTCCATCGGGATTTCCAGGGCCAGTGCGGCCTTGGCCACCTCGTTGATCTCGGCGGGATCGGCGGCGGGGTTGACCGCGTAGAGGGCGGGCAGGCGCAGGGCAGCCAGATGGCGCCCCAGCGCTCGATGGGCCACCAGCACAGCCTCGCGCAGCAGACCGGAGCCATCGGCCGCCGGCCGCTCCACCAACCAGCCCTGGCGAGGGGCATCGGGGGCGGGAATCCGCAGATCTCCGAGGGACTCCAGCGGCGGCATCGGCAGATTCAGGTCAATCGAACCGGCGGCGAGCCGGCGCTGCCGCAGCAAGGTGGCCAGGGCCAGCAGCTGCTCCAGCAGCGGCAGAAGATCCTTGAGGGCCTTGAGGGCCGCTGGCACGGTTCTGGCCTTGGGTTTGCGGTCAGCCAGAGCCTCAAAGGCGGCCTGGGTCACCCTGGCATCGGGGCTGACCCGGCCGAGGCAGAAGCGGTAGTGCTCCAGGCTGCCTTCGCTGTCCAGCTCCAGGGCAACTGAGACGGTGTCCTGGGCCTTGCCCACCTGGAAGCCGGCGGCCTTGGCCAGGGGGGCACTCAGCAGGGGCAGCCAGCCACGACCGGTGGCGATGGCGTCACCCTGGTCGCGCATCCAGCTGTCGAGCACACCGCCGGGAGCGAAGCGTTCGGCGACGCTGGGACTGTGGACCCACAGCCGCCAGCGACCCTCGTCCAGCTCTTCCAGGGAGAGGGCGGGCAGGATCGGAGCCTCCTCTCCGGACCAGCACTCCAGCAGCAGGGTCGGCAGTGCCGTGAGGTCGTTGCGCCCCTTCTCATGGGGCGATTTGAGGGTCGTTTTCGGGGGTGCCGGCCGCGCGTGCAGCAGGTGCTTGGTCAGCAGCAGATCGAGATCCGCCGCCTCGCCGCCCCGGACGGGCAACTGGCGGGCCACATGACCCAACGACCCGAACTGGCCGACGGGAAAGCGGTCGATCTGCACCTCCACCACCGACTCCTGGGCAGGGTCTAGGTGGACTGCATCGTTCGCGGGCAGTTCGACGGTGGTCAACAGCCGATCATCGAGGGGGATGGCCAGCAGGCGATCGTCCTGCTGCTCCACTTGGGCCAGCAGACTTGAGGTCTTGCGCTGCAGGATGCATTGCACCCCTCCCTCGGGGGAGCGTCGCCGCCCCCCTTCGCGGGTGATGCGCACCAGCACCCGATCCCCGTTCCAGGCGTGGTTGAGCTGGTGATCGCGGATGTAGATGTCTTCACCGCCGTCATCGCGCAGGGCGAAGCAGAAGCCCTTGCTGGAACAACGCAACCGGGCTGGAATCAGCTCCGGATTGTCATGGCGCAGCAGGCCGGCTTCTTTTTCGCTGACCAGATCCAGCCGCACCATCGCGTCGAGGCCAATCCGCAGCTGCTCCTTGTCGGTCTTGGTGGACAGTCCGAGGGCTTTCTCCAGCTTGCTGATCTGCAGGCATTCGTCAGTGGAGAGCTGGTCGAGCAGGTCGGCGACCGTGAACTTCATCGGAATCGGGGTGCTGGGTATGGACTTGGATCCGGGATCGCAGCCGGGTGGGGCGAGGTCGGGGAACCGTGCTCAGCGCGGGCTGATCGGGCCGGGACCAGCTCGGGCATGGAGCGAGATGGACTGGTCGAGCAGGGTCTGCCTATCGACCGGCGTTGACAGGACTTTAGGGAGTGGTCGGGTCCCGCTTCTCGTTCAGCAGCTGGCCCTGGTCGTTGCTGCCTGCGGCTGGGGCGGACTCATCGCTGGGTTCCTGGGCAGTCTTGCCGGGGCTGGAGCGCAGAATCAGCCGGGTGCCGATGATCAGGAAGCCGGCCGCCGCCGCCAGCTGCAGGCTGTTGGTGGGAACAATGCTGGAGAGGGATCCGCCGGCGGCCGCCCCCACCAGGCTGGCCAGGACCAGGGCCAAGGAGCTGCCCGCAAACACGGCCCCCGGGCGGCTGGAGGTGCCACTGATGCTGACGATGGCCAGTTGGGTCTTGTCCCCGAGTTCCGCCAGGAACACAGTGACAAAGGTGGAGGCCAGAAGAGCGAACATGGCGGCGAGGGCTCAGTTGAGGGCCAGGTGCAGAGGGGAGAACTGGATCACGGCCTGGCGGCCGAGCCAGAGCCCCAGCGCCACCATCAGCAATCCCGCGGCCCGCTCCAGCTGTTCCGGCGCCATCACGCTGGAGAGCCAGCGCCCCAGCAGCACCCCCACCAAGCTGGAGCAGATCAGGGCCAGGGAGGCCCCGACAAACACAACTCCTGGCCTGCCCGATTCGGCGGACAACAGCAGGGCCGCCAGCTGGGTCTTGTCCCCGAGCTCGGCCAGAAACACCGTGGTGGCGGTGGAGCCAAACACGGCGCCCCAGCTAGCGGCCGCAGCCCCAGAGGTGGCCGCGGCCGGCTCGGCTGCATCCCCGATTGGCTCAGTCGGGGAGGACAACCCTCCCGGATCGGGCAGCTCACTCATCGTCGGTGGCGAATGGCTTGGCGAATGGCGCGATTAAAGCGCTTCATCACATTGCCACGGCCTCCCCACTCGCTGCGGATCTGCTGGCGGCAACAGGCGATGGCGAGCTCGTCGGGCTGGCCGACGAGCCCCAGACCGCTGGGGGCCGCCTTCGCTGAGTTGTCCGCTGCTGCCGTAGGGCTCTCGGCGCTGCCGCAGCCACCGGCGCTGAACAGCCCCACCAGATTTTCCACGCGGCAGAAATCGGGCCGCTGCGCGTAAATCTTGCAGCGGCGGGAGCCGGTGTCGAAGTGAATGCACCAGCCATCGGCTCCCACCATCGCCAGGTAGGTCTGCCGTTGCTGGGGATCGAGGGCATCCAGAGCCTCTCCCCGCAGGGCCGGATCCAGCCGGCAGCAGGCCCCACAGCCGCTGATGCACTGCCATTGGTTCTGAGGCTTCATGCCGCCGTCTCAGAGCTTGGGCCTGGGTCCATTCAGCCACAGCGGCTGGCATCGCCATGGCCAGCGGCGGCAGCGGCCCCATGGCTGTGACAAGCCGTCACAAAGGCGTCGCCATCCCCCTGAGGCACCGGGCAGGCGCTTATGGTGCACCCCGAGCGTCACCCGCATGAGCCAGCTGTTATGGGCATCGACTTTCACCTGATCGCCAACTTCGGAGCGCTGGCCTTGATCACCTTGGCCGGTCCAGCGGTGATCTTCATCCTTTTCTATCGCCGCGGCGCCCTCTGAAGGCCGTCTGCAGAGATCACATCCTCGATGAAATCCGTACTCCGCACTGGGTTATCTCAGCGATGGAACGTTTTCCGAATTTGTTTAGAGAAAATTTTCTTAATCGGTTTTCCCAGGCTAAATCGTCAGGGACGAATTGTTTTTGGCTCTGACACCAATTTGAATGGTTTAGAATCTATTCCTCGGCTGGTGACAGTTTCCCCCTGATTTAATTGGATCCTGTCGACCTTCTTGAGGAAAAAAGAATGCTGATGCTGGCTTATCCAGCTAGATGTTTCCAGCCAAGCTGCTGACGGCTGGGATCACGCCTGTCGGGAGCAGTATTGATCAGGCCTTGGGCACATGTTCAGTTGTTAGTGGCCGCGATTCCGGTTTCCTGATCCTGATCCACCTTCCGTCGGTTGCCGCTCGGATCGTTCGGATGGGCGAATTGGCAGCACATGCCTTCGACTGGAGGTCCGGACAGAAAGCTGACGCAGGTTCCGACCCTGGCGCTGGGCTTTGCTTCGGCAGCCAGGCTGCAACATTCCAGAGGCGCTCCAGTGCGGCGATCAGACGGCCAGTCCCAGGGCCATCGCCGCCTCCCGGAACAGATCCTGCACGTAGGGATGGTGTCGCTCCGCCACTTCGCCCGGGTCCGTTTCCGCGGCCACGGAGGCTTGCAGGACCAGGGGCGCTTCCAGCTCCAGGCCATCGGTGTTGCGGATCACCAGCAGATCCCCGCGCCGCCGGCACCAGTAGGTGCGCTGTTGCCGTTGCAGAACCACTTCGTCGCCGCCGCTGGCGCGCAGGCCCAGCAGTTCCAGTTGCAGCCGCTCTTCCCCCTGCCAGCGATCCAGACGCAGGCGGTAGGCCACATCCAGCGGCCCCTGCACCGTCTCCGGCCCCTGCCAGCGCCAGGCCACGGCCCGTCGCTGGCTGCCCTGCTGCTCCAGCACCAGCTGCAGATGGCCACCGCGCATCAGCTTCTGGCTGACTACCATGCAGCCGGCGCTCCAGAAGATCGGGGCGGGATGGCCGATGCCGAACGGTTCGAGCCGGCGCAGTTGCTGCCAGAAGTCGCGATCGATGCTCTCCAGAGCCAGCAGAGCTTCCGGTTCCACCGTGCGGCCGCCGCCGCCCTCGCCGAGCCATTGCCGGGCCAGGGCTTCCAACCGTTCATGCAGGCGACTGACATGCTCCGCCTCGACGGTGAAGCCGCCGGCGGCCGGATGGCCGCCATGGCGCAGCAGCAGGTCCCTGCAGGCGTTGAGGGCCCGGTCCACCGCGAATCCGCTCGGGGCTCGCACCGACGCCCGCAGCCGGCCATTCCCCTCCCCGGCCAGCAGGGCGGCCGGCAGGCCGAAGCGGTCCACCAGCCGCGAGGCGACGATGCCGATCACGCCGTGATGCCAGTGGCTCTGGGCGAGTAACAGAAAGGTGGGCCGTTGGCTGCCATCGGCCTCAAGCAGCGCGAGGGCCTCCGCTTCAATCGCATCGCAGAGCTCGCGCCGCTGCCGGTTCATCGTTTCGCAGCTGCGCGCCAGCTCCAGGGCCTGCTCCTGGTCTGCGGTGGTCAGCAGGTCGACCACCAGCAGCGGATCGCCGATGCGCCCCACGGCGTTGATGCGCGGTGCCAGCTGGAATCCCACCGTTTCGGCGTCCAGGGGCCGTTGTTCGATGCCGGCGATCTGTTGCAACGCCTTCAGCCCTGGCAGGCTGCTGCTGCCTAGACGGGGCAGGCCATCCATCAGCCAGCGCCGGTTCACCCCCACCAGGGGGGCCATGTCGGCGATGGTGCCGATGCAGAACAGGTCCAGGGCGATCGCCAGGCCGTCCTGGCGCTGGAGCCGTCGGCACAGGCCCGAGGCCAACACATGGGCCAGGCCGACTCCGGCCAGCCCGCGGAAGGGGGAGTTCTCCGGCGTGACCGCGGGATGGAGCAGGGCCAGATGGGGGGGGAGCTCCGGCGGCAGGGTGTGGTGATCCGTGAGAATCACCTCCAGGTTCAGCGCCCGGGCCCGATCCAGCGCTTCGCGGGCCGAGACCCCGTTGTCGACGGTGATCAGCAGCCGTACCCCCGCTGCTGCCAGGCGTTCGACCATCGCGACGTTGAGGCCGTAGCCCTCGGCCATGCGACTCGGAATCGCCGGCATGGCGATCGCCCCCAGCCGCTGCAGCACCCCGGCCAGCAGGGCTGTGCTGGTCATGCCATCGGCGTCGTAGTCGCCGCAGATCGCCACGGTTTCCCCTTGCCGACAGGCCTGCACCAGCCGTTGTTCCGCCCGCACCAGATCGGGAAAGTGCTGGCGTGGATCCGGGGCATCGGGCGGTGCCAGCAGGCCTTCGATCGCCGCGGCATCGCGATATCCGCGGCGCCACAGCACAGCCAGCAATTGCGGCGGCAGGGCGGGCACTCCGGCCCAGAGATGCCCGCCGCAGGTCTCAGCCGGAAGGGAGGCAGGCAGGAGCCAGCGTTGCTCGTCGTGGGCGGGGAGCAACGGCTGATGGCGAGGCTGGTTCATTGTGCGGCCCGGCAGTGTCCGCGGCACCCTTAGCCTTCCCCCCTAGCGACATTCCGCGGCTGACCGGCGGCGGCAGGGAGTGATGGCGGAGCCACTGAAGGCCGTGTTCTGGGATGTGGATGGCACTCTGGCCGAGACCGAAATGGCAGGCCATCGTCTGGCGTTCAACCACGCCTTCGCCGAGGCCGGACTGCCCTGGCAGTGGGATCCCCCCACCTACCTCCGCCTGCTGAGGGTCACCGGCGGCCGGGAGCGACTGGCGGTCTTTCTGGCCGAGGTGGAGGGGGGCGTGCCCGAGTCATCCCGCCTGGATCAGCTGCAGGATCGCAAGCAGATGCACTACCGCGAGCTGGTACGCGGCGGGGCTTTGGTGTTGCGTGCCGGGGTGGCTCGGCTGATGGCCGAGATCGCCGAGGCCGGCATCTCTCAGGCCATCGTGACGACCAGTGGCCGCAGCGCCGTGGCCGCCCTAATCCAAGCCAGTGAGGTCGATCTGCAGCGGCATCTGAGCTTCTGGGTCTGTGGCGAGGATGTGGCCCGCAAGAAGCCGGACCCTGAGGCCTATCGGCTGGCGGTTGCACGGGCCGGGGTGGAACCGGAACAGGTTCTGGTAGTGGAGGATTCCGCCCAGGGTCTGCGGGCCGCCGCCGCCGCCGGTCTGGGCACCCTGGTGACGCTCAGCCAGGTTTCTGCGTCGGAACCGGCTGCGGCGTTCGCCGCGGCACTGGCGGTCCTCGATGGCCTGGGGGAGGAGAGCAGACCTGCCTGTGTGCGCCGCGGCCCCGCTTGTCAGGGCGGCCAGGTGACGCTCTCCTATCTGCAGCGCCTGCTGATGGAGCCAGCCACCATGGCGACGACGACCGCGGCTCCGGCGAATCCAGATGGCTGATCGGCGGATCCAGCAAACCCGGCTGCAGGCGGTGCAAAGCCGGGTGGGCGGATCCCTGCTGAGCCAGCTGCGTAACAGCTGGCGGGCCGGCAGCCTGTCGCTCCTGTCGCTGCTGATCGGGTTCTATCTGGCCCAGAACATCACCGCCATGCTGCTGGTGCAGTTTCACGGTGGGCGGCCGGTGCTGGCCCTGGCACTGGTGCTGCTGGCTGAGTTGGTGGTGCGGCTGCGCACCAGACTGGTGAGCGGTCCGGCACCGCTGCGCTGGGTCATGGTCGACAACTTCAGGATCGGTGCCACCTACGCCATGGTGTTCGAGGCGTTCAAACTTGGAACCTGAGCAGGTTCATGGCCACCTGCGGAGTGCGGGCTGCCGGCGATCGATCCGCGGTTGCTGAGCGGGTTTGTTCTGACATTGCTGCAGCAGCTGGCCGCTCAGCGAAGCGTGACCAGACTTCGGCTGCCGCTGCGGGCGCTGAATGGGCCGGTGGGGCCGGCTAGAGCAGCCTGTGCTGGGTGCTGGAGTGCCTGGCTCCGGCCCTGGGGCTGCGGCTGGTTGTGGCCTCGCTCGACGATCTCGATCTGCCCTGGCCGGAACGGCAACAGCGGCTGACGGGGAAACCTTTTGGCGTGTTGTTGGGTGCCACGGTGCAGCCAGAATGTACCTTTGCCGCTGGAGGCCCTGTCCCAGTGGCGCCAGAGCGGGTTTCTGGGCCGGCCTCTTTTGACAAGACCCTGGCCAAGGGGTACAGGGTCCGCTGCGGCTGGCGAAAGGGGATCTGCGACGCCCTGGTGCTGAAGGGCAGGCAGCCGCCCTGGCCCGTCAGGATCTGAGCCGCCCTGACCCGGTCGCTGCTCCAGCCCTCACAACCCATGAACTGGACTGGCTGCCGCATTGGGACCAGCAACTGAAGGACTACGAGCCCCTCTGGCAAGCCCATGATGGGCTGTGGATGCTGCTCCCACAGAGTGGTCCCTGCCCCGGCGCTAGTGCCTCCAGGCCGAGGCGCGTCAGCGCCGCAGCGGTGGCGACTGGTTGAATCCCGCCGACCTGAGACGGTTGGTTCGAGCCAGCCTGTGTTCGCTGCCAGCGATCTTGTACCAGGAGCCGCTGGCAGCGGATTCACAGCTGATTGGCGACCTCGATCAGGCGTCAGGCGAGCCGGGTCTCGGGCGGCTGGCTGCTTGAGCGTTGCTGACCAAAGTTCTGGCCCAGCGGTCAATCAGCCTCAAGAAGCCCAAAAGCGATGACCCCATCACCGCTGGTGCGGCCGGTGGAGGATCTGAGCGCCCACCACGGTTCGTCGATCCCGGGCTTTGCGCTGTGCTGCCGGCAGGGTCAGAACCCGATCAAGGCCATGGCCAGGGGGCCATGGTGGCAACCGTCCCCGTTCAACAAGCCATTGTTGATGTTAGCGATGGCCGCGCTAATCGGATCCGCTCTGCCCGCGCAGGGACTGGCTGTGCAGGAAGGCCGCCGGCGTTGCCTGGCCCTCCTGCAGCGCCGGACTCAGGACTCGCCGTCCGCTTCCTCGTCGCTGATCGGGTAAACAAAACCCTGGGCGCGACCGCTCAGCACGGCCTTGCCGATCGACAGAGCCTTCTGGGCGGCGACGCCCGCCTTGGCCTTCCAATGGGCGTGGCGCTGGTTGCGCTTGCCCTTGGAGGTTTTCTTCTTGGGAACAGCCATCCCTAACGCTCAAGTTTCAAACCAAGATCTTCCGCTGCCACCTGACCTTTCGTCAAATCGCTACAGTCGATTTCTGACACGAAAGCCCGTGACCAGTAGCCCCAATCCAGCCCCGGCCAGCCCTGGGGTTCTCAGGCCGGCATCCAGTGGGCCTTTCACGCTTGGTGACTCCGGCGCAGGCACGCCCTCCTACAGCCAGCTGCTGCAGGATCTCAGCAAGGGCCGGGTGCAGTCTCTTGAACTGGCTCCGCAGCAGCGGTTGGTCAACGTGCAGTTCAAAAACGGCCGGCGGGTGGAGGTCCCGGTCTTCAGCGACAACCAGTTGCTGCTGCGCACCGCCGAACAGGCCCGGGTGCCCCTGACTGTTCGCGATGAGCGCGGTGAAGACGCCATGGCCAGCCTGGTGAGCAATGGTCTGTTGCTACTGCTGCTACTGGTCGGTCTGAGCCTGCTGTTGCGCCGTTCCGCTCAAGTGGCCAACAAGGCGATCGGTTTTGGCCGCAGTCAGCCGAAGCTGCAGGCCGAGGGAGCGATTCCGGTTCGTTTTGAGGATGTGGCGGGCATCAATGAGGCCAAGGAGGAGCTGCAGGAGGTCGTCACTTTTCTGAAGGCCCCTGAGCGCTTCACCGCCATCGGCGCCAAGATCCCCAAAGGTGTGTTGCTGGTGGGTCCCCCCGGTACCGGCAAAACCCTGCTGGCTCGCGCCATTGCCGGTGAAGCGGGGGTTCCCTTCTTTTCGATGGCGGCTTCCGAGTTCGTCGAGATGTTCGTCGGCGTCGGAGCCAGTCGGGTGCGGGATCTGTTCCGCAAGGCCAAGGCCAAGGCCCCCTGCATCATCTTCATCGACGAGATCGATGCGGTCGGTCGCCAGCGCGGCGCCGGCATCGGCGGCGGCAATGACGAGCGGGAGCAGACCCTCAATCAGCTGCTCACCGAGATGGATGGCTTTGAGGACAACTCGGGCGTGATTCTGCTGGCGGCCACCAACCGGGCCGACGTGCTCGATTCGGCCCTGATGCGACCCGGCCGTTTCGATCGGCGCATCACCGTCGATCTGCCGGATCGCAAGGGGCGCGAAGAGATCCTGGCGGTCCATGCCCGCACCCGCCCGCTCGACCCCTCGGTGTCCCTGGCGGACTGGGCGGCCCGTACGCCGGGTTTTTCCGGTGCCGATCTCTCGAATCTGGTCAATGAGGCGGCGATCCTCACGGCCCGGCGCCAGCAGAACTGCATCGACGATGCCTGCCTCAGTGATGCCCTCGAGCGCATCACCATGGGCCTGACTGCGGCCCCCCTTCAGGACAGTGCCAAGAAGCGGCTGATCGCTTACCACGAAGTGGGCCATGCCCTGCTCACCACGCTTCTGCCCCAAGCCGACAAGCTCGACAAGGTCACGCTGTTGCCAAGAGCCGGAGGTGTCGGGGGCTTCGCCCGCACCATGCCCGATGAGGACATCCTTGATTCCGGCCTGATCAGCCGCGCCTATCTGATGGCGAAGCTGGTGGTGGTTCTCGGTGGCCGGGCCGCCGAGATGGTCGTCTTTGGTCCCAGTGAGGTCACCCAGGGGGCGTCCAGTGATCTACAGATGGTCAGCCGGATCTGTCGGGAGATGGTCACCCGCTACGGTTTTTCCGAGCTCGGTCCGATGGCCCTGGAAAGCGACGACGGTGAAGTGTTTCTGGGCCGCGACTGGATACGGGCTCAGCCCCATTACTCGCTTGACACCGGCAATCGCATCGATCGGCAGGTGCGGCAGCTGGCCTCTGGCGCACTGGCGCGGGCGGTGGCGATTCTGGCTCCCAGGCGCGAACTGATCGATGATCTCGTCGACCGATTGATCGACGAGGAAACCATTGATGGCGACAGCTTCCGCCGGACCGTAACGGACTGGGAGAGCCACCACCCCGAGTTGAGCGTGCCAGGGGCTTCACTGGAGCCCGTGGCGCCGGCGACACGCCAGGCTGTTTCGGTGGGCGAGCCCTGAGTCATCTGGATCTTTGCTGAGCCAAGCTGGCGATCAGCCGTTCTGGCCCAGGTACCGCCTCTGGATTCAGCCGCCTCCGGAAAAGCGAATATCCAGGCTTCTGAGATAGGTGTGCAGTCCGGCATCCTGGATGGGCAGCAGCCGGGCGGTGCGGCCGCTTTCATTGACGTGGGCATGCCAGTGACCCGGCGGTGTGATGAACGCTCCGCCGGCTTGCCAGTCGATGCGGAAGGGATCGCGGATCATGCCGTCCTCACCCAGTTCCTTGCCCACCAGGGTGTAACAGCCCGGATCACAGTCCACGATCAGATCTAGGGCGACGGACTGATGGCGATGGGCGGGCTGGATCGCCCCAGCGGGCACCAGGCCGAGCATCGCCCAGAGGGTGTGGCTGACCGTGCGGCTGGCGGGCAAATCCTCATGGGCCAACAGAATGCTGAGCCGGTTGCTGCGGGCGGCGCTGGGGTCGGCCAGCAGGTTCTGCAACTCGGACTCCAGTCGTTCGCTGGGGTAGTGGCTGGCCCGGAAGCGGGGTTGGCTGGCCTCCACCCCCAGATAGCTCAGCAGGGGCCCGTCGTGAACCCAGTACAGGACGCTCTCAGCCTGGGCCTGCAGCAGCGGATCCGGACCCGCTGGCAACACAAAGAGATCGCCGCTGGCCCAGGAGAGTTCCAGGGCCGGATGGCCTGGGCTGGCGGGGCGTTGGAGCTGACCGGAGCCGCGCAGCACGTAAAACAGGGAGCTCGTGGCGTTGGCGCTGGGCTTGAGGCCTTCGCCGGCCAGCAGCCGCAGGAAATGGGCCGCCAGAGCCGGACTGGTGGCCGGACCGATGCAGCCCAGCTCTTCACTGAGATCCAGGGGCAGGATGGCCGTGGGCCCACAGGCGTGCAGGTCAGGGCTCCATTGCCGGTAGGCGATCGGTTCGGTGAGGCCGGCCCGCACCGGATTGGCCGCCTGGCGGTAGTCGAACAGCTGGATACCGGACTGCCAGTCGTACCCGGACAACGATTGGATTGAACTGTGGTGCATCACTCCCTCCCTTGCATGGACCGAACCCTATGGGATCCGGTGTGATCAATGACCTGTCCAAGGATCAGGGTTGCTGACACCTGAGCCCGTGATCGCTGATACCAGAGGGCCGAGCTGTTTCAGCCACCGGCGACCGCCGGCACGATGCTCACCTCATCGCCATCGGCGAGGGCTGTGGCCTGATGGTTGAGGAAGCGGATGTCCTCACTGTTGACATAGACATTGAGAAAACGCCGCAGCTTGCCGTTTTCATCGCAGAGGCGGCCCAGGATGCCGGGGAAGCGACCCTCAAGGGCCTGAAGCAGGCCATCGACACTGCTGGCCTCAAGACTGACGCTGGCTTCGTTGTTGGTGAACTTCTGCAGGGGCGTGGGGATAAGAACCTGGATGGCCATGGGAGCGACAGGGGTGGGGAAAACGGGACAGGCCGGATGGGATGTCGCCATCGGCGTTGGCAGCGGCGTTGGCAGTGGCGTTGGCAGTGGCGCTGACAGGACCAGTGACAGCTGCTGATCGGAGCATGCTGCCGCGTGTGAAATCGGTGAACAGCGAAGCGAGGCTCAGCCGACGCTTTCCCAGGTGGCCCGGTGCAGGGCCTGGGCCCGCTCCCAGGCGCTGTTGAAGCTGTCGAGCTGGGCCTCAATCAGGAAGGGTTCGCCGATGGAAGAGGCAATCGCTTCGGTGGTCTTGAGGCCATTGCCGGTGATATAGGCCACGGTGGTTTCACTGGGATCGATCTTGCCCTGTTCCACCAGCTTCTTGAGCACTGCAATCGTGGTACCACCAGCAGTTTCGGTGAAGATGCCCTCCGTTTCCGCCAGCAGTTTGATGCCCTCGATGATCTCTTCGTCGCTGACGGCGCTGATGGTGCCACCGGTGCGATTGGCGATATCAATGGCATAGGGGCCGTCGGCGGGATTGCCGATGGCGATCGATTTGGCGATCGTGTTCGGCTTGACCGGGGTGATGAAGTCCCGGCCTTCGGCGAAGGCCTGGGCAATCGGCATGCAACCCTCGGCCTGAGCACCGCTGAAGCGGACGGGCTTCTCGTCGACCAGGCCCACCTTGATGAATTCGTCGAATCCCTTGCGGATCTTGGTGAACAGGGAACCGGAGGCCAGGGGCGCGACGATGTGATCAGGCAGGCGCCAGCCGAGCTGTTCGATCACTTCGTAGCCCAGGGTCTTGGAACCCTCTGAGTAATAGGGGCGAAGGTTGATGTTGACAAAGCCCCAGCCGTGGGTGTTGGCCACCTCAGAACAGAGCCGGTTCACCTGGTCATAGTTGCCCTTCACCGCCATCAGGGTGGGGTTGTAGACCAAGGTGCCCAGCACCTTGCCCAGCTCCAGATCGCTGGGGATGAACACACAGCAATCCAGGCCGGCATGGGCGGCGATCGCTGCGGTGGAGTTGGCCAGATTGCCGGTGGAGGCGCAGCTGACCGTGGTGAACCCGAGCTCGCGGGCTCGGGTAAGGGCCACGGACACCACCCGGTCCTTGAAGGAGAGCGTCGGCATGTTGACGCCGTCATTCTTGATGTGAAGCTCCTTGAGGCCCAGGCGCCGTGCCAGCCGGTTGGCGCGCAGCAGCGGGGTGAAACCCGTGCCGACATCGATCGGGTCGCCTTCGATCGGCAGAAATTCGCGGTAGCGCCAGATTGAGATCGGACCGGCTTCGATCGTGGCGCGGCTCACCCGGGCGCGGATCGCCTCGTAGTCGTAGACGACTTCCAGGGGGCCGAAGCAGACATCTTCGCAGACGTGTCGGGCCGTGGCCTCATAGGCATGGCCGCATTCCTTGCAGCGCAGGCCCGTAAAGGTGGAGCGGGACAGGGTGGCAGTCAAGGAATCGACCGTGATTGGGAGTCAGGTTACCAGCGCCGATCAGGTCACCTCTTTTAATCCGACCTTTTGGGTCGGCTTTTATGGTTCTGTATTGATGCCGCCGGTTTGCCTAGCCTCGGCCCGTGGCCTCTCCGTTCTCCTCCCCACCGCGCCGCCGCTTCGGCCTGCTGCTGTTCTTGCTGCTGCCGCTGGCGCTGGTGCTGGCGGTGATCGCCGCCGCTCGGCTGGCGATCGAATGGCAGTGGTTCGCTCAGTTCGATGTCCAGGCGGTGCTGCTGCGGCGCTGGATCCTGCAGGTGCTCGCCTTTGCCCTGGTGTTCGGGCCCGGCTCCCTGCTGCAGCTGCAGCAGCTGCAGCGCTGCTGGCGTCTGCGTGCGGAGTCCGGCCGCAAGCGGCTCTCGGCCCTGCCCTTGCTGAGCCTGGGACCCAGGCAGCTGGTAGGGGTGCTGCTGGCCCTGCTGATGCTGCTGAGTGTGGGACTCAGCTACGTCCTGGTCCAGGCCCGTGGCCTGATTCAGGCCCCCTTCAGCGGTCAGGTGATCACAGGATTTTCGCTGGTGCGGGATCTGCCGCCGCTGCTGCCGCTGAGCCTGGCGGCGCTGTTGGTGCTGCCCCTGCTGCTGGCTCCCCTGACGACCCTGCGCATCACCCTGGCGGCCGCTCTGGCGGGAGCCGCCACCGCCGTGGCCCGGGGCTGGAGCCTGTGGTTACCGGCGCTGCTGGCGGTGCCCTTTGGCCAGGGCGATCCCCTCACCGGGCTGGATCTCTCCTTCACCGTGCTGCAGCTGCCCGCCCTGCGGCTGGTGCTGAGTGTGCTGTTTGCCCAAGTGCTGGTGGGGCTGGCCGCCTGTCTGCTGGTCACCCTCACGGAGGGCACCAGCCTCTCGGACCTGCGCTTCGTCGGACTCAGCCGCGAGCAGCAGCGGGTTCTGCAGCCGCAGCTGGCTGTGCTGGCGATCGTGGCGGCGATCAGCTCGGCCCTGGCGCCGTTTGATCTGCTGGTGCAAGGCAGTGGCGTCGCCGCCGGCGCCGGCTTTGTCGATCTGCACGTGCGCCTGCCCCTGCGCCTGCTGCTGGCTCTGCTGCTGTTGCTGACGGCGTTGGGCCTGCTGGTGCCCCTGCCCCGTGGCTGGTTGCGTCGCGGCGCCCTGATTCCCCTGGCGGGCACCACCTTGCTCGTGCCGGTCACCGAGCTGGTGCTGGCTCCTTTGGTGCAGCGTGTCTGGGTACAGCCGCGGGAACTGGCGATTGAAGCCCCGTATCTGGCCCGCAGCATCCAGGCCACCCGCCGCGCCTTCGGCCTTGAGCGGGTCAAGGCGATCGCTCTGGAGCCTCGCCAGCGCATCACGGCGGCGGATCTCAAGGCCTCCCGCGGCACCCTCGAGAACATCCGCCTCTGGGACAGCCAGCCCCTGCTGGCCGCCAATCGCCAGCTGCAACAACTGCGGCTGTATTACACCTTTTCCTCGGCGGCGGTGGATCGCTATCCGCTGCAGGGCCGCAGTGGCGCCGAGCTCTTCAGCCAGCAGGTGCTGATCGCAGCGCGGGAACTCGACACTTCAGCCCTGCCTCTGCAGTCGCGCACTTGGTTGAATCGCCATCTGGTGTTCACCAATGGCCATGGCTTCACCGTGTCGCCGGTGAATGCGGCCGGCCCCGATGGGCTGCCCCTGTTTCTGGTCAAGGATCTGGGCAGCAGTGGCAAGGTGCAGGGCATCCCGCAGCTGGGTATCAGCGATCTCGATGCCCGTGCGGCCCTGCCGGTGGGCAGGCCGAGTCTGTATTTCTCTTCGGGGCCGGCCCCCTACGCGATCGCGCCGACCAGGGTGCAGGAGTTCGCCTACCCCGATGGTGAGATCAACGTCTACACCCATTACGACGGCCGCCGCGGCGTGCCCCTGGCCAGCGCCTGGCAACGGCTGAGCGCGGCGATCTATCTGCGCGAGCCCCGGGTGCTGTTCACGGGTTCGTTCACTCCCGACTCGCTGCTGCTGTTGCGCCGTCAGGTGAACCAGCGGCTGGAGACCCTGGCTCCTTTTCTGCGCTTTGAGAGCGAGCCCTATCTTGTCACCGCCCGGATCGGCGCTGTGGCGGGCTATCGCCGCGAGCAACATCAGTACTGGATGCTGGATGGTTTCACCAAGAGCCGCTCCTACCCCTATAGCGATCCCAATCCCGCCGGCTTGCGCTACTTCCGTAACCCTGTCAAGGCGGTGGTGGATGCCCACGATGGCCGGCTGTGGCTCTACGTCAGTGATCCCAGTGATCCTGTGCTCGCCACCTGGCGGCGAGCCTTCCCGGAGCTGTTCCGGCCGCTGTCGGCCATGCCAGCGGCCCTGCTGCGCCACATCCGCGTGCCCCAGAGCCAGTTCAACATTCAGACCGAACGGTTGCTGCGGTACCACGTCACCGATGTGCGCACCTTTTACAACGGCGATGACGTCTGGGCGATTCCCTATGAGATTTACGGCAATGCCAACGTGCCGGTGCGGCCCTATCACGTGACTCTGCAGCTGCCTGGGCAGCGCGATCCCGAGTTCGTGCTGCTGTTGCCGTTCACGCCGCTCAAGCGCACCAATCTGGTGGGCTGGCTGGCTGCCCGCAACGATCCGCCCAATTACGGCGAACTGCGGCTGGTGCGGTTCCCCCAGCAAAGACTCTTGCTCGGTCCGCAGCAGATTTCGGCCCTGGTCGATCAGGACCCGACGATCAGTTTTCAGTTCGGTCTCTGGAATCGGCTGGGATCCAGGTTGTTCCGCGGCAACATGCTGGTGCTGCCGGTGGGGGATGGCCTGCTGTATGTGGAGCCGATCTATCTGCAGTCGCGCAATAACGATCTGCCGACCTTGGTGCGCGTGGTCGTGACCGACGGCCGCCGCTTCGTGATGGAGAAGGATCTGAGCCAGGCTCTCGCCCGGCTGGTGTCGACGGCCGCGCCCCAGGCCTCGGGCAGCACCACCGGACCGCTGCTGCCGGGTCGGTTGCCAGCTGAACTGCCGATGCCGGCGGCGCTGCCCTGAGCCCTGTTCGCCCCAACTGTTTGATGGGGTCTGAGTAGGCCTGATCACCGGGATCTGGGGGCTGAGATTTCGCTGGAAATGGAGTGTTTCCGCGATGTGAGTGCCACCAGGTGAGGTCAAGCCATCAAAAAAGGGCCCCCAGGCGGGAGCCCCATCGGGGTCGGAGCCGGTAGGGCTCAGACGGCAACGGTGGCCTTGGGATCGAGGGCACCCTTGGCATAGAGGGACGCGTAGTAGTTGATGTCGCGCTGCTTGATCTTGCTGGCATTGCCAGCGCACCAGAACTGCTGGTAGCGGTCCAGACAGACCTGCTTCATGTACTGGCGGGCCGGCTTGTTGAAGTGGCGGGGGTCAAAGTTGGCGGGATCCTTGAAGGCCGCTTCACGCACCGCAGCGGTGAAGGCCAGGCGGTTGTCGGTATCGATGTTGACCTTGCGCACGCCGTTGCGGATGCCTTCCTGGATTTCCTCCACAGGCACGCCGTAGGTTTCGGGAATCGCACCGCCGTACTTGTTGATCATGTCCAGCCATTCCTGGGGAACGGAGCTGGAGCCATGCATCACCAGGTGGGTGTTGGGGATGGCCTTGTGAATTTCGGCGATGCGGCTGATGGCCAGCACTTCACCGGTGGGCTTGCGGGTGAACTTGTAGGCGCCGTGGCTGGTGCCGATGGCGATGGCCAGGGCGTCGACCTTGGTCTTGGCGACGAAATCAGCGGCCTCAGCGGGATCGGTCAGCAGCTGGCTGTGGTCGAGCTTGCCTTCAAATCCATGGCCATCTTCGGCCTCACCCATGCCGGTCTCCAGGGAGCCCAGGCAGCCCAGTTCGCCTTCGACGCTGACGCCGATGGCGTGGGCCACGTCCACCACTTCCTTGGTGACGGCGACGTTGTACTCGTAGGTGGCGGGCGACTTGGCGTCGGCCATCAGCGAGCCGTCCATCATCACCGAGGTGAAGCCGTTGGCGGCGGCACCGAAGCAGGTGGCGGGGCTGTTGCCGTGGTCCTGGTGCATCACGACCGGGATGTCGGGATAGGTTTCCACGGCCGCCAGGATCAGGTGGCGCAGGAAGTTTTCGCCGGCGTACTGGCGAGCACCGCGGGAGGCCTGCAGGATGACGGGGCTGTCCGTCTCGGAGGCCGCCTCCATGATCGACTGCACCTGCTCGAGGTTGTTGACGTTGAAGGCTGGGATGCCGTAGCCGTTCTCGGCGGCGTGGTCGAGCAGAAGCCGAAGCGGGACGAGCGCCATGGAAAACCTCGCAGGAATGGTGGAACGGAAGGTCGACGGCTGGCGGAATCATTCCGCCTCTTGTCTGGGGCGGAGTCTAGGCGATGCCCCCATCGCCTCTCTCGTTGCCGCCGCAGGCGTGGACGGTTGGATAAGAAAAAGCCCCGCGATAGCGGGGCGAAGCAACGGGATCCGATCGGACCGGCGCGGCGTTCAGTCGATCAGCTGCTGCTTGCGCAGGTTCTGAACACTGAAGGCCAGCTGGCGGGCGGCGCGGCGGGCCTCTTCGGCCTGGCGCGCCAGTTGCCTGGCGGTGGTGATGGACAAGGAAGTGCCTCCGATGAAGGCCTGGGGAGGTGGTCCCAGGCGGGTGGATGGCGCGTTGCTTCGGGGGCGGAACCGCTACCGGGCCTCCTCCTACTTCCGCCGGTCGACAGAAAAGGTCGACCGGTCAACGATCGTCAAATCGTAGCGGTTGTTACTTTTTTGAGTCGTGCTCCGTCGCCGGGCTGGGTCTTGTTGCTGGCGGTCGGCGCTGGGGCTCCGTCGCCGTTCAGCTGGTGGTGGGCCGGTTCCATGGCCAGTCCGGACCCGTTCGCGGCCGGGCGAGGTGGTTGGCGCCTCGGCAAGGCTGGACTCGATCGTTCGTCTTTGTTGGATTCAGGGGGCGGGGTTCTCAGCCCGGGCCTGGTCGCAGCAGCGCTGGCTGGTCATCGCCTCGGCCAGGCCAGGCACCATCGGTCGTCCCTGCTGGATCGCCTCGGCCCACCAGCCGATCAGTCGGCGCACCGGCGCGATCCGCCCGTCCTCCCAGGTGCGGGGGTAGGCCAATTCGGGGCTGGGATCCAGGGGGCGCAGCGGTTCTCCCGGCCGGGCCAGCCACAGCTGGAAGCCGTGCACATAGTCGCTCTGGTTGCTGGAACCCAGGACGATGGTGGCCTCACTGCCGTGGAGCTCCAGCCAGCAGCCCCGACCCTGGCGAGTCACCGAGGCCAGGGTGAGCTGGCCCGGTACGGAGTGGCCCCGGCGATCCTGCAGTTCGAGCTGGATCAGGGCGATGTCTTCGGCATCGACGGCGGCCAGGGTCTGCGGTGCATCGGCAAGGGGGCGCTGCTGAATCGCCGTGCTCAGCCGTGCCTGAACCCTGCTGCTGGGTCCGATCAGCCAGTGCAGCATGTCAAAGGCATGGGTGCCGAGGGCACCGAGCACGCCACCGCCACTGGCCGCCTGGGAGTACCAGGTCCAGGGGCGGCTGGCATCGGCGCGGCTGCTCATCAACCAGTCAAGTTTGACCAGCCAGGGATCCCCCAGCACCCCGTCCTCCAGCAGGGCCGCCAGCTGCTGGAACAGCGGCACCGCCCTGTATTCAAAATCCACCGCCACGCAGAGGCGCTGCTGGATCGCCAGGCGCTGCAGCGCCTCCACCCCGGCACTCTCCAGGGCCACGGGTTTTTCGAGCAGCAGGTGCTTGCCGGCCCTGAGGGCGGCACTGGCCAGCTCCTGGCGCGGTGCCGGTGGGGTGGCAAGCACGATCGCGTCGATGCGCGGATCGCTCAGCAGGGCCTCGAAATCCGTCGTGCCCGGTAGGCCGGCGCTGCCACAGGCGGCCTCGAGCCGCTGCTGACGCGGGTGCCAGAGGGCCACCGGTTCGGTGGCCGGACAGTCCCGCAGGGCTGGCAGATGCACCTTCTCGCCGAAGCCGAGGCCGGCGATCGCCACCCGCAGCGGCCGGGGCTGGGCCAGGGAGAAACCGCTCATGCCGGTGCGGCCTCACAGGCTTGGCGCAGGACCTCGGCCGTCAGATCGTCGTTGCCGACCGGCAGCCATTGGGCGCCGAACTGGGGCAGGCCATTGACCGAAGTGTCGCGGTAGAGGCTCTGATCACAGTCGAGCTCCATCACGTAGAGGCGGCCATCGTTGCGGGCGCGGCGAGGGGCCGGCTCGGTTCCGTCGCCCGCGGCAGGGGCGATGTCGTCGGCGGCACTGGGCTGGAAGCGGCTGAGCACGGTGACGTGACCCTCGCGGTTGCGGCGCAGGCTGCCGGAATCCCACCACTGCCGGCCCTCGCCGGTGGCGGTGACCTCCTGCCAGTTCACCGGGCCGGCCCAGGCGGCCGGGACCAGCAGCAGCTGCACGATCAGGACCAGGGCCAGCAGCACGCGGCCCATTGGGGTCATCGAACGCCAATTCCGCAGCAAAGGAGATCCGCTCATGGCGCTACGGCCTGGAGGCGCCGGGCTGGATCGTGGAGACGCAGCAGATTGGCGAGGGTGGCGCGCAACTGGGTGCGGGGCACGATCGCATCGACGAAGCCGTGCTCGCGCAGGTATTCCGCCGTCTGGAAGCCTTCGGGCAGCTTCTCGCGCAGGGTCTGCTCGATCACCCGGCGCCCGGCAAAGCCGATCAGCGCCTTGGGTTCGGCCAGGATCAGATCCCCGAGCATGGCGAAGCTGGCGGTGACGCCACCGGTGGTGGGGTGGGTGAGCAGGGGCAGATACAGCAGTTCAGCCTGTCGATGGCGTTCGAGGGCGCCGGAGATCTTGGCCATCTGCATCAGGCTCAACATCCCCTCCTGCATGCGCGCCCCGCCCGAGGCGCAGACGATCAGCAGTGGATAGCGCCGGGCCGTGGCCTCCTCGGTCAGCCGGGTGAGTTTCTCGCCCACCACCGAACCCATGGACCCCCCCATGAAGCGGAAGTCCATGACGCCCATCGCCAGGGGCATCCCCTCCAGGCGGCAGAGGCCGGTGACCACGGCGTCACGCAGACCGGTGGCCTGCTGGCTGTCGCGGATGCGATCGAGATAGCTGCGCCGGTCCTTGAAGGCCAGGGGATCGGTGGGGGTCAGGTCGTTGTCCAGACTTTCGAAACTGCCCGCATCGGCCAGCAGGCGAATCCGCTCGCTGCTGTCGATGCGGTTGTGGTACCCGCAGTTGGCGCAGACACTGGCGTTGGCCACCAGATCCTTGCGGTAGACCACCTGGGAGCACTCCGGGCATTTGCTCCACAGCCCATCGCCTTCATCGCTGTCTGGACCCTGGTTCGGACGCACCACCGGGGCGGTCCTGCGGCGATCGGCGAACCAGTCGAACAGCGACATGGGCGGGGGCGGGCGGGGAGATCGGGAGTGATTCCATTAAAGGCCGGCGGCCCATCCGCCGAAAGCAGGGGGCTGGGTCATCGCCCGCCGCCGCCGCCGCCTCAGCCATAGCCGAAGAGGGTGATCCAGAAGCGTTCCCCCAGCACCCAGACCGCCACGGCACCCAGGGCCAGGAATGGGCCGAAGGCGAAGGGTTGGTGACGTTTCAGCCGGCCAGTCAACCGGCCGATGCCGCCGGCGACAGCACCGGTCAGCACCGCCAGCGCAACCGCCAGCAGCAGGCCCTGCGGGCCCAGCCAGGCTCCCATCAGGGCTGCGAGCTTGGCGTCACCGAGCCCCAGAGCCGGCCGGTCGAAGGCCTTTGCGGCTAGGGCGCTGAGGGCTTCAAACCCCAGCAGCCCGGCGGCCGCCGCGATCAGATGCGAGAGCAGCAGGGCCTTGGCCACGGCCGCCCCCTGGGGCAGGGCCAGCAGGGCGGTGACGGCGACGCCGAGGACCAGGCCATGGCGGCAGAGGGGCTCCGGCAGCCAGAGACTGTCGAGGTCGATCAGCACCAGGGGCAGCAACCAGCTGACCAGGAGCCAGCCCGCCAGCAGCATGGGCAGGGAGGCGGGGCTCGGCCCCATGGCGCTGGGATGGCCCAGCAGCACCGCGATCCAAAGGCCGGAGCAGAGCAGCTCCACCAGCAGATAGCGCTTCGCCACAGGCTGGTGGCAGTGGCGGCAGCGACCGCCCAGCAGCAGCCAGCTGAGGATCGGCAGGTTTTCGAACCAGGCCAGCGGCGTGCCGCAGCGGGGGCAGTGGCTGCCGGGCAGCAGCAGCGATTCCTGCCGCGGCAGGCGCCAGGCCACCACATTCAGAAAACTGCCGACACAGGCGCCGATCATGGCTACCAGCAGCGGGCCCAGGACGGCCAGATCACCGGCCTGGATCGGGGGCGGGACAAGCGGCGCCATGGCCTCAACGGGCAGGTCGGGTGACCTGCAGCCGGCTGCGGCGCGATCCACTGAAGCGTTGGCCCCTGGCCAGAAGCAGGTCCAGGGGGACGAACTGTTCGTCGGGAAGCAGCACAGGCACCGAGAAGACGACGCGCCCGCGGGTCAGGGCTGCCGGTTCTGCAGCGCCGTGGACCAGAACAACGCCAATCGGATCGG
>JBAPUA010000164.1:0-7434 GCA_049282435.1 Cyanobium sp.
CCCCACAGATCGCCCCCACATCGCCGTAGCACTCCCTATGCAAACGGCGCATGAAGGCCGCAGCCCGCTCCGCCAGATCGCCAGATGGCAGAGGCGACACGATCGCCTCCAGCTGCTCGCGGGTGATCGGATCGGCGGCGTCGAGCTCCGGGTAACGGCTGAGCAGGCGAATCACGAACAGCAGCCGCTCCAGATCAAGCAGACGCGAGTAGCCACGGAGTTGCCAATGGGTCTCGCGGGCCCGGGCGCTGCGGCTCACCGGAATGTTGAAGGAGGCCCCGCGGCCACCGACGGAGATCGAGCTCAGTCCTCCACTGGAGAAGTTGAACCTCAGCGGACCCAGGCGGGCGGAGCGGCGCAAGCGGAAGCCCATGGCAATCAGCGATCAGGCTTCAAGCCACCGCAGTCCTTCCAGCTGCCCAGTAGCCGCGCCAGCTCCTCCTTCATGGCGGCCAGCTCATCGATGCGCAGGTTGATTGATTCCATCTTGGCCGCAATGCTGTCTTTCAGAACAGAGCAGTTGCAGACACCGGCTCGCCGCACCTCCAGGATCCTCGCCAACTCGGGAATCGATACATCCATCGCCCGCAGGGAGCGAATGATCGTCAGCTCAGCGAGATTCTCCTCGTCAAACAATCTGTACCCAGATTCGGAGCGAGCCCTGGGCTGGAGCAATCCCTCATCGCAGTAATAGCGGATCGTCTTCACCGGCAGGCCAGTGCGCCTGGCCACCTCGCCAATGCGCAGGCTGGGAGTGGGTTTCGCTGACACAGATCCCTGGCGGGCCAAGGCAAGAACCCTCTACCGGGTGGAAGCTTTCCCACACTAGGCAGGCCAGGCCGCGACACAACCCTTCCTTACTCTCCAGTGATTGGGGGTTGCTGGAGGCATTGGCTAGGGTGGGCGTTCAGCAGCCCCCCTGCGCTCGCCCCCGTCCCATGTAGATCCACCCAAGTCCGTGGCCAACCCGAGTGGCAGTCGCGATCGGGGCCAACCTCCTGTTTTCCGCCGCCGGCCTGGCCGCTCCTGCCGCCGGTTCTGGCGGCGTTCCCGCTCTCTATCCAAGCCAGGCAGAAGCGGAGCAGGCCGCCAAGCTCCACTTCAACTGCACCGGCGCCCACAAGATGGGAACCCAGTGGATGCCCTGTGGCATGCACGGAGATGGCCAGGGCTCCGGGCCCTCCCACTGAGGCCAGGCACTCCCATGGCCCATTGCGGCGACAAGCCCAAGCGGTTCGCCTTCGGGGTGGCACCGCTCGGCATCATCTCGATCGGCATCGTGCCGATGGGGGTGGTGAGCATCGGCGTGGTGCCGATGGGGGTGATCAGCATCGGGGTGGTGGGCATGGGGGTGCTCAATGCCTGCGTGGTGGGGATGGGGGTGGTGGTGGCCGGTTTCCATGCCATGGGGATCTGGTCACTGACCCCAGGCAGCGGCCATCAACACCACAGCAACGGGGCTGCGCAGCACCAGCTGCTGGCCTACCCGAGCCGGCAGGTGGCCCTTCAGAAAGCGCGTGAGCTCGGCTGCGAGGGCGTGCACGCCATGGGCAACCTCTGGATGCCGTGCTCAGAGCATCCAACACCACATTCCACAGATCAATACTGATTCATGAAACCAACGCGCACCCTCAGCTTGGCCCTGATCCTTGCTCTGCTGGCCTCCACACCGGAAGCCCTGGCCTGTGGCGGCGGCGGCTCCGGCAGCTATCGCAAACCAGCCCGACCGGGCCAGCACCAGCATCAACACACCCCTGCGGTGCCATCCACCCAGCCGGAAACAACAACTCCCCCAGTCGCCCCCCGGTAGGAGGGCTTGGGGGAGCTGTGGATTGCGCTCTGCGCAGACGAGCCTGGGATCAGAAGCGGAAGGTTGTCTTCACCAGGCCGCCGAACTGACTGAAGCTCTCGCCAGCTGGCGTCACCTGCCCGAAGGGGCGGCTCAGATAGATCAGTGCTGGTGTGACCGTGATGTTATCGGTCACCTGAATCTTGTACCACCACTCCCACACGTAGTTGCCGTCGTTGGGAGTCACGCCATCGTTGAGAGCGGTGGCAAACACGGGTTGGGCCACAGCGAAGCCGAAGTCATTGCCCTTCTTGAAGACATCCGTCCATTGCAGACCCACCATCCAGGACTGGCTGGTGCTGAGGCTGCCGCGGGGTTGGGGTGTGCTGTAGGTGGTGGTGTTGATGCCCCATCCCAGGCTCAGAGAAGGCAGCCAACCGCTGCGCAGGGGTTGCCAGAACGCGCTCAGGCCCCAGGCATTGGTGGCGGCATTGAGGTTGTGGTCGATGGCACTGTGGGTGAACGGGGTGGTTCCGGGAACGAACTGGGTCTCCGGTTGCACATAGGTCCAGATGGCAGCCAGGCCCCATTGCTCCTGTTGATAGCCGAGCTGCACGGTGCCGGTCGCACCTGAATTGCGGTTGCCAAGGCCGCCGCCACCGTCTTCGGCCGAAACACTCGGATTGCCGCTGTCGCCATTGGCGGCCACGTAATTGGTACTGATGCTGAAGCCGTTGCTCTGCCACCAGAGACCGGCACCTGCGCCAAGATTCTTGCTGTAAGCCGCCGGCGCGCCATTCACCGTCATCACGTTGAGGATGGTGTCGGAGGGATACACGCTGGGCCACAGCGCCAGCATGTCTTCCTGTCCCACGCGGGCACCCAGGGTGGCCGTGAAGCCGCCGCCGATGGGCCATTGGTAGAAGAGCTTGTCGATGGAGACGACGTCGCCGCAGTCGACTCCAGTACCACAATCCTCTTCGAAAGCAACCTCAAGTTCCGAAAGGCCGAGGGAATGCGGTTCACCTCCGAAGACGCTGTTGCCAAAATTGCCGGCGCGCAGGTTGGTGCGCAGCAGATCCTTGCCGGTGAAGCTGGTGTCGAAGGTCAGCTGCACGTCGTAGTTGAACGTGGTGGCGTTGGGCAGAGCTACGGGCGTTCGCGGGCGACCGGTGAATTCATTCGGTGCCCGATTGACCGTGTTCGCTGCCGTGTTGATCGCCGAACCTGAGAAGGCATTGGCACCCACCACAAACGTTGCCTGGCCACTGAGCTTGGTGGTGGTGGAGAACTGGGAGGCTTGCAGTTCGCCCACCTTGGCTTCGAGGCCATCAACCCGGCCACGCAGCACCGCGAGTTCCTTCTCGAACTCCTGCATCAACTTCTTGAGCTCATCGGTGGTCTCGGTGACGCGGTCGAGGCAGGCGTTGAGCAGAGCAGAGGCCTCGTAGCGGGTCATCGCCTGGCCACCCTTGAAGGTGCCATTGGGATAGCCCGCCACACAGCCGTAGCGCTCCACCAGGTTGGAGAGGGCCTGGTAGGCCCAGTCGGTGGGCTTGACGTCGGAGAACTGGGAGATGCTGGTGACCTGCTCCTGGCTGGCGTATCGGCTCACCTCCGCCAGGTTGAGGCTGGCAGCGTTGGAGGCCATCGGAGCAGCAAGGCCCAAAACGATGAGCGAGGAACGCAGAGGAAGCATGAAACCGAATCTCCAGTGCACCACCGTGGTGCTAACGGCGAGATTGTGACCCATGTCTCCTGCAAGTTGTGAGCACTGGAGACTATGTTCATGGTTTGGACATCAAAGCCAGGCCGTCGCCATGGTTCTCCGTCTCGCCCTGCGCTGAGCCCCCTCCATAGGGTCATGCCGAGGGTCCGGGCAGCGGATCGAGGCTGAAAGGCAATGTCCTGCGGCTGATGACGCGGATCCCCTGGCGAGCAACCGTTCTGGCCACAGCCGCCCTGGCCTTTGCGCCGGCGGCTGCCTGGGCCCATGCCGATGCCCATCCCGGTGGTGGAGATCGGCATTACCGCCTCGCTGCTGATGCTGGGCTGGCTGGTCCGCCATCCGCAGGAATGTCCCTGCAGCCAGCCGGACCCACAATGGAGATCACGGTTCCAGTGGGTCACTCCCTGGAGGCAACGAGGAAAGTCCGGTGGGGTGCAGGGTTCTCCTGAGCCGAGTCCGGCGCTGTCCCGCAGCTGTGATGGGGGCCATGGCCCTCTCAGTCAGAACGCTCGCCGTGCTCAGCCCCTCCATCTCCGGCGCGGACCGGATCTCTCGATGACTCCATTCCTTTCAGCCAGGTCCGTGGCCCTGGCCGGCGGCGCCACAGCCCTGGCGTTGCTGCTTGCCCAACCCGCCCAAGCCCATGGCATCGCCCAGGGGGGCGTAGCGGCCGGCTTCTTTCATCCCATCAGCGGTGTGGATCACCTGCTGCTGCTGGTGTCGGTCGGAGCCGCTGGCGCCGTGATCTCTCCTCAGCTGCTGCTCTGGGCCCTGGCCGGCCCGATCGGCGGTGGCGTGTTCGGGGCGCTGGGCGGCACCCTGCCCGCCCAGGAGTTTTTGGCGGCACTGGCGATCACAGCCGTGGCGGTGCTGGTGCTGCGCAGCCTGCGCTCCCAGCAGAGCCCCCAGCTGGGCGCCTGCGCTGCCCTGGTGGCCGCATCCGTGGCGGTGCACGCCATGCTCCATGGGCTGGAGGCTCCGGCCGGTGGTTCCGCCGCGCTCTGGTGGTTGGGGGCGCTCAGCGGATCAGTGCTGGTGAGCGGAGGCAGCTTCCTGCTGCTGAGGCGCCTGCCTGTGGCCTGGACCCGTGGTGCGGCCCTGCTGCTCGCCCTCGGCGGCGGCTTGGTGGCCCTGGGGCCGATCGGGCTGCTGGTGCGCTGAGGCCGGCGTCGGACTGCAGTGGCGCCGGTGTGTGAGCGTCAGGAGGTAGGTCCTGCTGATCCAAGCGCCTGGCTCCTTTGCCCACACCACTTCAGATCCGCCCCTATTGGGCGGCCGACTGGCCGGCGGTGTGGGCGCTGCTGGAACCGGTGTTCCGAGCTGGTGAAACCTTCCCCCACGACCCGGCCATCAGCGAGGCCGAGGCCCAGGTGGCGTGGGTGGAGCAGAGCCAGGCGGTGATGGTGGCCGTGGATCCGGCCGGGGCTGTGGTGGGCACCTACTACCTGAGGCCCAACTCCCTCGCGCTCGGCGCCCATGTGGTCAATGCCGGCTATGTGGTTGCCGAGCAGACGCGGCGGCTAGGGATCGGCAGCCGCCTCTGCCAGCACTCCCTGCAGGCGGCCAGGCGGCTGGGGTTCCGGGCGATGCAGTTCAACCTGGTCGTGAGCACCAACAGCGCCGGCATCCGCTGCTGGCAGCGCAACAGCTTTCAGGTGGTCGGCACCCTGCCGGGGGCATTCCGCCACAAACGGCTGGGTTATGTGGACGCCCTGGTGATGGTCCAGGGCCTAGTGGAGGGCCCACCCCCATGAAGGTGATACCGCTGCGGCTGCCCCCTGGCGCCGATCTGCGTCGGGCGCTGGAGGCCTGGATGGGCGAGCAGCAAGAGCAGGCCGGCTGTGTGATCAGCGCCGTCGGCAGCCTGTCGGTGGCCCAGTTGCGCCTGGCGGGGGCGACCGAGGCCACCGTGATCCGCGGCGACCTGGAGATCCTCTCCCTCTCCGGCACCCTGTCGCCCGATGGCGTCCACCTGCACATCGCCATCTCAGGCAGCAGCGGCGCTGTGATCGGCGGCCACCTCTGCGTGGGCTCGCTGGTGCGCACCACCGCGGAGCTGGTGATCGGTCTTCTGCCGGAGTGGCAGTTCAGCCGGAAGCTGGATCCAGCCACCGGCTGCGCCGAGCTGCAGATCAGGGCTCAGCCAGAGCGGTCATCGCCCGCAGGGTCTCCAGCAAATCCGGTAGTCGCTGCTGGCTGGCCTGATCTGGCGGCAGGAACGCATGCAGCGCCTCCAGGAAGGCAGAGATGTTCAACAGCTCAAGGAACTGAGCCGCCAGATCATTCCTCAACTCAAGCGGGCTGAGCCTGCATTCCTCCAGCAGCGAGGCACGTCCGTCGACGACGGCCATGAGGTCCTCCAGGTCGTGACTGAAGAGAAAATCGCCCTGGCCGCGACCGCGAAAGGCCTCCAGCTTGGTGGCCAGGGCCGCGTCCCTTTGCGTGGTGCGGTCACGATCCGAATCGCGCAGCCACTCGGCAGCTCCTGAAGCTGGGCGGTCTCCAGGGCGAGGGGATACCAACGATTGGAGAAGCCCAGGATCTCGCCCTGGGTTGGCATCAGATCGAGAATGAGATCGTCTGTGCACCAGCGGCAGAGGGGTGCCCCTGGCCGGCTGTCTTCCTGGAAGCCCCGCTGCCGCAACTGCCTCCCCAGCTGGTGGTAGTCAGACCTGGCGATCACGCTGCAGATCACATCCACGTCCTGGGTGGGCCGGATCTCTGGCATCGCCGGATCCGTGATCAACACTCCGGCCACGGCGCCGCCGACAAACACCAGTTGCTCGAGCAGCGCCTCACCCAACTGCTCAGCCGCCCGCTCCAGCAGGGAGACGTTGGGGTTCATGGTTGCAGCCGCTCCTCCAGCAGGGCCAGCGCCAGGGCTTGTTCCCGGGCGCTGCCGCCGCGCACCGCGTCGAACAGGGCCAGCAGCTCCCCCAGAGCCGGGTTGCGCTGCGCAGCCTCAGGGACACTTGGATAGAGCGGGTGGAAGGCGATGCCGCGGGCCGTTCCCTTCTTCCACGGCCACACCGGTGGTGGGTCATGGCCCGGCCGGATCTGCTCATTCAGGGGGGAGGCGGCGTAGCCGGTGGGAACCCCGCGGCTGAGTCCACCCTGCGTGGCCGGAAAGCAGTAGCGGGCACCGTGCTCCACGAAGGCTCTCAGGGCAGCTCGAACCACTGAGGGCTTGCCAGCCTCATCCTTAATCGCCAGCCTCGCGGCCACGGCTCGTTCCACCGCCGCATGGGCCTCCGAGGCTGTCAGGCCAAGCTCGGAGCCGAGGGCCGCATAGGTGGGCGCCGGGCCCGGCTCCAGAGCCAGACGCAGCAGCACCACCAGATCCTGCGGACGCAGGACGAGCTGGGGATTGGAGGGTGAGCGGGCCACGGTCACACCAGGCCATTCGGCATTCGCGAATAGCGAATATAGAGCCTCCAGCCTGTCTGTCCCTGCGCGGCTTCAGGTTGGCGGAGCAGCCGGCGGCAGCAACCGCTCGATCGCTTCCGGGGGCACGCCCACCTGCTGAGCGATCAGCAGCACCAGTTGCTCCAAATGAACGAGGCGCTGTTCCAGGGCCTGGAGCTCAGCAGTACCAGCCTTCCCCGTGCCCCCCGTCCCCTTCCCACCTGAAGGGGTTTTGGTCTTGGGAGGGGGCAGCAGGGACAGAGGCGGCGGGCCGTTGGGGTCCGCCAGCAGCAGCCCCACCATCAGATCTTTCCTGGGGCGATTGGGCACCTTGATGCCCCGCTGCGCGCAGAGCTCCTGCAGGGCGTCGTTCTTCAGAGCAAGAAGCTGGGCTTCCGTGGCGGGAACGCCGCCCTCGGGCTGGATCAGGGCGCGGGGTTCCTCGACGGCGGTGGCGCCATCGCCCAGCTCTTCCGCCAGGCCGCGATAGAGCCGGGCATCGGCCTGGGCC
>JBAPUA010000165.1:0-17177 GCA_049282435.1 Cyanobium sp.
CTCAAACGCTTCGCGGCTCATCCGGCCCCCCTATCCTTGAATGCAGTGATCATGGCGCGAACGGTCCTAAAGGCCTCGATGTCATCATCCTCTGTCATCGATCAGCCACTGGATATCAGCGGGGGTAACCAGACTGGATGTCCGCGGCGGTGACCAGAGCAGCCCCAACCCCGTAGACCTCCAGCCAAGCGCCTCAGGACTGGGGTCGATGAGCGGGCAACCCATCGAAACCCGATCTGCGATGCAGCGACCTACCCACTCACCGCTGGCGGTCCCTTCGATCCCTCTCAGGCAGCGGCAACTGTGCCGTAGCCCTGTGGGTTGGCGCTCTGCCAGGCCCAGCCATCACGGCACATCTCCTCCAGGCTGCGGTTGGCGCGCCAGCCCAGGATCTCGTGCGCCCGCTGGGCGCTGCCTTCGAGCCTGGGCACATCCCCGTCCCTGCGTTCCACCAGCTCATGGGGAATCGGCACCCCGGTGGCGGTCTCGAAGGCCCTCACCACCTCCAGCACACTGCAGCCCCGGCCGGTGCCCAGGTTCAGCACCGGCAGGCTGCACTGCTGCTCCAGCAGCCAGCGGATCGCCAGGGCATGGGCCTCCGCCAGGTCCATCACATGCAGATAGTCCCGCACGCCCGTGCCGTCGGGCGTCGGCCAGTCGTTGCCAAAGATCCGCAGCTGTGGCCTCTGGCCGCTGGCCACCTGGGTGATGAAGGGGAACAGGTTGTTGGGAATCCCCTGCGGGTCTTCGCCGATGCGGCCGCTGGGATGGGCGCCCACCGGATTGAAGTAGCGCAGCCGGGCGATGCGCCAGTCCGGATCGCTCTGCTCCAGCGCCTGCAGCATCCACTCCACCGCCAGCTTGGTCTGGGCATAGGGGTGCTGGGGCTGGGTGGCGAAGTCTTCGCTGATCGGAAACTCACGCGGCTCGCCATACACAGTGGCCGTACTGCTGAACACCAGCGTGCGGCAGTGGTGTCGCTGCATCGCCTCGATCAGCAGCTGACTGCCGTTGCTGTTGACATCCCAGTAGCGCATCGGCTGAAGCACCGATTCACCCACCGCCTTGAGGCCGGCGAAGTGGATCACCCCAGCCACCGGGGCGTCGGCCGTTGCAGCGGAGCTGTGGGCAGCGGAGCTGTGGGTAGCGGCTGTAAAGGCCCGGTCGAGATCATCCGGGTTGCGGATATCGCCCTCCACCACCTTCAGCCTGTCCTTTTCGGCCGCCGTCTGCAAGCCAGCCAACTCGGCCACCCTGCGCAGGGCCTCCGGACTGCTGTTCTCGAAGTTGTCGAGCACCACCAAGCTGTAGCCGGCCTCCAGCAGCACCAGACAGGTGTGGCTGCCGATGAAACCAGCCCCGCCCGTCACCAGGATGGTCATCGTCTTGGCGTTCGATTGGAGGTTCAACAGTCTGCCAGCAGCTGCTCCGCGGCTCCCTCCCCCGCCGCCTTGCTGGCGCCGTCGTTGCCCAGTGAATCGCGAGCCTGTTGCGGGCGGGTCGGGATGGTTATGGCCGCCTCCACACGCAGCGGCCCACCCGCTGCACGTGCGCGTCGAGATCGGACGGCAGCTCATGACGCAGCACCAGATCCAGCCGCCAGGGCAGGAGCAGGCGATCGCTGTGGCTCAGCCGTGGCCCCTCCAGGCAGAGGTCAATATCCGATCCCGGCTGATGGCGCCCCATCGCCCGCGAGCCGAACAGCCACACCACCTGGAGCTGGGGCTGCGTGGCTAAATGTTCGAGCAGCCGCTGCTGGGCCTGTGCCGGAATGCCGGCGATGGCGATCGGCGCCGATGCGGGTGGGGTGAGGTTCATGGCGCTTCCTCCCGCAGGCGCTGCTCCAGCCTGTTGCACAGCTGCTGGAAGCAGGGGAGGTAGCGGTTGACGATGGGATCGGCGATCGCATCGGCGCTGACGCGGTTGTCGGTGTGGCTGGTGAGATTGCGATCCTGAATCATCAGCATCCAGGCTTCCCCCTCCGCGATCAGCTCCAGGCGGAAGGCTTCGCGCAGGGTGTCGCGCGATCCCAGCAGTGAGGCATCTCCCTAGTTGCGCAGCAGATCTCGGAGCTTGTTCCAGGGCAGTTCAAAGGTGTATTCAAAGGCTTTGATCAGCCCCTGTTGTTCGCATTCATTCAGGCTGGGGGGCTCCAGGAAGGCTTCCAGCTGGGCCAGGGCCCTGCGGTCGTTGCTGAAACGCTGCTGCCAGCGGCTGTCTTCCGCCATCTGCTCTGGCCTCCCGGTTGATCCAGCGGCGGACTGATCTGATCAGATTGGCATCCGCTTCTGCTGGCCACGGCTGCTTCCCCTCGCCATGGCTACTCCCCCTAGGAGCATCCCCAACGCGCCTGAGGCGCCACACCCTGTTCTGGGCAACCCCCTCAATCCTCCTCAGGCCGGCGCACCGTGAGTCGCCCGATCGCGATGCCCACCACCACCCCGATCACCACGCCCTGGGCCCGCCACAGCTCCCGGCGATAGCGCCACGGCAGGGCGCCGAGCTGGATCCCGATCAGCAGCGCAAGCGCCATGCCGATCCCGGCGACCAACGAGACCCGCGGCAACACCCTGCCGAGGGAGCGCCCCCTGCCTGAGCCCCGGGCCTGGGGCGGTGCAGCCGGCGTCCCCACCTCACGGATCAACTCCTGCATCCGCTGCTCCAGATCCGGATTGCTGCGGTTGGCCATGGGCGGTTGCAAGCTGGCAGAAACGACACTCACCGCCTCAAGTGTCCCAGCTTTTCGGCCGCTGCCACGGCTGACCACCTCGTCAGCTCCGAACCTCCATCCCAGGGCGTCGCTCTGGGGCGTCGCTCTAGGGCGGCGCCGAGATCGTGCTCGATTGCCCGGCGCGGGATGTCGGCGGCCGACGTTCACCTGGTGTTCAGTGACATCACGCCAGGCCCAGTCGCCCACCGCTGTAGCCCGCTTGGGCCCGCACCTGGCCGCACCAGTCCTGGTGCTCCAGGTACCAACGGACCGTGGCCTCCAGGCCGGCCTCAAAGCTGTGGCGCGGCTGCCAGCCCAGTTCGCTAGTGATGCGGCTGGGGTCGATGGCGTAGCGGCGGTCGTGGCCGGGGCGGTCCGCCACCGGCGTGATCAGCTGGGCGTGGGGGATGGCTTTGGGGAGCAATTGATCGAGTAGATCGCAGATCGTCTCCACCACCTGCTTGTTGGTGCGCTCGCCATGGCCGCCCACGCAGTAGCTGTAGCCCAGATCACCGCGGGTGGCCGCCAGCAGCAGCGCATCCACGTGGTCGTCCACATAGAGCCAGTCGCGCACGTTGGCGCCATCCCCGTAGAGCGGGATCGCTTCGCCGGCAGCCGCCTTGAGGATCACCACCGGAATCAGCTTCTCGGGGAACTGCCAGGGGCCGTAGTTGTTCGAGCAGTTGGTGAGCACCACCGGCAGGCCATAGGTGTGGTGCCAGGCGTTCACCAGGTGATCACTGGCCGCCTTGCTGGCGGAATAGGGGCTTCGCGGGTCGTAGGCGGTGGACTCCGAGAAGCGGCCTGTCGCACCCAGCGAGCCAAAGACCTCATCGGTGCTGATGTGGTGGAGGCGAAAGCGTTCGCGGCGCTGCTGCGGCAGCCCCTCCCAGTGCGCCCGCACCGCCTGCAGCAGGTTGAACGTGCCGGTGACATTGCTCTCGATGAAGGCGGCGGGGCCTTCGATCGAACGGTCCACATGGCTTTCGGCCGCCAGATGCATCACCAGATCCGGATCGGCCTGGCGCACGGCCTCGGCGGTGGCCACCGCATCGCTGAGGTCCACTGGCAACAGCGTGTGGCGGCATTCCCCCTGCGACGTCTGAGCTTGGGGGCCCAGCTCGTGGAGCAGCTCCTCGATGCTGGTGAGGTCGCTGGCATAGCCGATCTTGTCGAGGTTGAACACCAGCGCCTCGCTCTCGGCCAGCAACCGTCTCACCATCGCCCCACCGATGAAGCCGGCGCCGCCAGTCACCAGCACGCGGCGGCGATCGGCGAGCAGGTCGGCGGCGGGCGCGTAGGACATGGGGATGGTCATCGTCAAGGTTCAGCGGTTCGGGGAGTGGGGGTGGTGACGTCAGTCGGCAGGCGGGGGAACCGGTTGCGGATCCAGGGCAATCCTCTCGGATTGCGCTGCTGCCGGCGCAGTTCCGGCAGCAGCCTTGTGTCGATCAGGAGCATCGGAACTTCCGCACAGTGAATGGGCCTGAATGGAGAAAGTGAAAGTCATTGTGTACGCATTCTCTATGCGCACTAAGTACGTGCACTGGCACCCCTGATCAGCGGATGGTCTGGAGCAGCCGCTTGAGAGCGCTGCGCCAGTGCGTGGGTTCCAGGTTCAGTGCCTGCTGGCTGCCGGTGCCATCCAGCAGGGAATAGCTGGGGCGCCTGGCCGGGGTGGGGTAGTCGGCGGTGCTGATCGGCTTCACCGGGGCCATCTGCTCCAACAACCCAAGCTCCACTCCCAGTTCACCGATGGCCACCGCCACGTCATACCAGCTGCCGGCACCGGCATCGCTCCAGTGCAGGATCGGCAGCGCCGGCTGGCGCTCGATCACCCGCCAGCAGGCCGCCGCCAGGGTATGGGTGCTGGTGGGGCAGCCCACCTGATCGGCCACCACGCCCAGCGGCGGGCCGCTGCCGGAGCGCTCCCGGTGCAGGCGCAGCATCGTCAGGGCGAAGTTCCTGCCCACGGGGCCCATCACCCAGCTGGTACGCAAAATCCAACCACGGTTGCTGGCGCCGAGCAGCCGCTCCACGGCTTCTTCTCCAAGCGCCTTGCTGGCGCCATAGATGCCGAGCGGATCCCGGGCCTGCTCTGGCCGGTAGGGGTGACCCTGGTTTCCGTTGAACACAAAATCGGTGCTCACCTGCAGCAGCCGGCCGCCCGTTGCGAGCAGAGCCTCAGCCAAAGCGCCTGGGGCACCGGCGTTCACCGCCTGGGCCAGGGCCGGCTCGCTCTCAGCCTTGTCCACCGCCGTGTAGGCGCCGGCATTGAGCACCCAGTCGGGCCGGTAGGCCTGCACCGCGGCGCGGCAGGCGGCGGCGTCCGCCAGGTCCAGGGCGATCAGGCCGTCGCCGTCGCTGCGGCTGCTGGCGATCAGCTCCACGCCATCGGGCCGCTGCTGACGCAGGGCGTGGCCCAACTGGCCGGCGGCACCGGTGAGCAGCACCTTCATGGGAACACATCCCCCGCCGCCAGGGCTTCGGCGAGGCTGGAGGCCTGGGCGTCCTTCTCGGCCAGCAGCGGCAGCCCCTCAGGCAACTCCTGCTCGGGCCAGCCGATGGCGAGCTGTGGGTCATCCCAGCGGATCGAGCGCTCGCAGGCTTTGCTCCAGTAGTCGCTGGTCTTGTAGAGCACCTCGGCGTGCTCGCTCAGGGTGAGAAAGCCGTGGGCAAACCCCGCAGGCACCCACAGCTGCTGCTGGTTCTCGGCACTGAGCACGGCGGCCACCCACTGCCCGAAGCTGGGGGAGCTGCGGCGCAGATCCACTGCCACATCGAAAATTTCACCCAGCACGCAGCGCACGAGCTTGCCTTGGGGGTTGGGCGGCAGCTGATAGTGCAGGCCGCGCAGCACGCCCCGGCTGGAGCGGGAGTGGTTGTCCTGCACCAGGGCCACGCTCTCCTGGCCGTGATCCAGCAGCAGCTGCCGCCACTGGCGCTCGTTCCAGCTCTCGAAGAAAAAGCCGCGGGCGTCACCGAACACTCGCGGCGTCAACAGCAGCGGCCCTTCGACCGGGAAGGTCTGGACTGTCGGACTCATGGCATCACCTCCTGATCGGCATCGCAGAGCAGGCGCAACAGGTCCTCGCCGTAATGATCCGGGCATCCCAGCTCGTACAGCGAATCGCAGGTGCCCGTGTTGGGCCAGGCTGTCACAGCGCTTCAGGCCCCAACTCCGTCAGTACCAGCACCTCGGCCAGACTCAACCGGCTGACCTGCTGGAGCGCCGCCGTCACAGCCTCAGCCGATGCCCCCTCCTTCTGCGCCTGGGCAAACGCCAGTGCCGCCTGCTGTTGTTGGCGGCCTGCCCAGGGGCCAGGCGTCAGCGTCATCAGCAGGGCCATCCCGTAGCGCAACCACTCCTGGGGATCCTGGCTCTCCAGCGGGTGCGCGTCGATCACCGCCTGCCAGTTGTAACATTCAACGTCCTGCCAGGTCATCAGTGATAATGTTGCCTCATATGATCAATACTATGGGATCAGAGCCCAGTGAAAGATAGGATTCAACCGTACACATGGACACCTCGAAAATTGCCAATTCCGCTCGCCAGAGCGAAGGGCAGACCAGTTGCCGCAACGCTTCTGGCGGCGCGGCATCGATGGAGCTTGGCGTTTCTCGAAGTGCTCACACATCCAGGCAGCAATGTCCGTCCATTCCCCTCAAGAGACACCCCCTTATTTTAGCTGCTATTTCCGGGACTGTGCACTAGCTTGCCACCGCATCCAGTCGCGCCAAGACCGAGTTTACTATAATGAAGTAGCAAGCGAGTCAGTAGGCGTAATTCGCGGATGAGTCATCAGGCGCTGCTGGACCGAGTTGCTGAGGCCCTGAAGCGGCCGTCGGACGCCGCCACGCTCCTGTCCCTGGCATTCGCCTGCCATGCCGGCATGCTGGAGCTCTCCGACGACGACAAGATCCTGGCTGCCAGACTCGCTCTTGCAGGTGCAAAGCTGTTTGACGAGCTGCAATCCAATGGTCATGATACACCCGACTGGCAGCAGGTTCACGAAGAGCAATGCTGCCGCTACGGCTGTATCTGGATTCATGAATTGTTGGCAGCAGGAAGCGTTGAAGCGCAGGCCTGGGTGGCTGATGCCCTGAGGCTATTGGCGCGCATGGAGCAGCTGCGTCAGGATCCAGTGGATTGGGCTCCCGGCATTCGGTCCCAACTCCTGAATCATCAATCCAAGGACAGCTCTGTCAAAGCTGAAGATCAAGATCGAGTCATTGATCTCAAGATTGATCTTGAAATTGAAAAGATTGACGAGCGTGCTGAGAATCAACCTTACGACAGGAGGGTTGTGGTTGTCGGCAACTGCCAATGCCACCCCTTGATGCTGGGGTTGCGTCAGGCACTGCCCCAGGCCCGCATCCATTTCTGTCCTTCGGTTCATCTGGCTACAGCGGACGACGTGGCCAGGCTGCATCAGCGGCTCGGCTCGGCTGACCTGCTGGTGACCCATCGCATCCAGCCGGGCTACCGCAACGGCATCGGCCTGGATACCGCCAGCCTGCGCAAAAACCTGCCGGAATCAGGGCAGATTCTGGTTCTGCCGAATCTCCACTACGAAGGACACCATCCCTTCATTGGTTATGCCCAGGATCCCGATGGCCAGCTGGCTTCTTTGGAGCCAGTCTCACCCTTGGGCGGCTACCACGACTTTTTGGCCATGGCCGCCGCCGCCCATGCGATCGAGGCGGGTCAGCTGCTGCTAGCACCGACCGAGGCTGCGATCGACCACATCCGACAGTGTCATCGGCAGTCAATCCAGGAGCTCCAGCTGAGGGAACAGGATTGTGACATTGAGATATCGGATTGGATAGCGACAAGCTATCGCCAGCAGCCCTTGATGCATACCATCAATCACCCCAATCAGGCCTGCCTTGATCAGCTCCTTCGTCGTCTGATCAAACGGATCGATCCCAATCAGCCTCTCGAAGCAGATGTCTACGACAGCCACGAACATCTGGGAGAATTCACCATTCCAATTCATCCCTGGGTGCAGCAGGCCCTGGGGCTCGGCGCCTGGTCTCAGGCCTGGGGTCAGCAACACGGGGAGGCGTTCAGCATCGAGAAACAGCTGGAGGCATCGATCCGTTTTTATCAAGATCATCCCTGGATCGGCCGCCAGAATCACACCCATCCCAAGTTTGCTGCAGCACAACAACTGCTGCTCGAACCCAACGGAAAACCGCATCAGACCCCCAGCCCAGGACTCAGCCAGAAGCGGCAACCGACCCTGGCTGCCCTGATCAATTATTACGACGATGTGGAGATGCTGGCTTGGCAGTATCGTAGTGGCTGCCTGGATCCCTACGATCGCATTTATATTTGGGATGGACCCTATCAGTATCGCAATCAGCTCGGCCTCGGGGAAACCGAGCCGGGCTCCCTGGCCGATACATCCTTTGGCCGGCAGCTGATTGCGGATTCCAGGGTGGTCTATCGCCATGGAACCTGGACCGACGAAGCGGTCAAGCGAATTGAAATTTACGCCGCCATCAGCGAAGATCTGATTGTGCTTCACGATACTGATGAGTTTTTCTGTCTTGATCGCAACATGCTCGATCAATTCTGGAACTCTGGCTATGGCGTCGCCAGTCATCGCATCCAGAATCTCTACGCGGGTGGCTTTCTGGGAAGCGATCCACACCATCGCTCAGGCAGCCCCGATACCCTTCCCCATAAACGCATCATCTTCAGGCGCAATCTCATCAGCCCAGCCCAACATCTTGACTACCTCTGGCTGGTGGGCGTAGCCCAGAATCCTGCTGACGAATCGCGCCTCTGTCCTCAGCCCCTGGGCAGTACCCTCCATCTCACCGGTTGTCGCTCCACGCAGGGCCAGATCGGCAAGATGAGTTTTTACAAATGCTTGGCTCTGAGCAAGCAAGCTGGCGATCCTGTTCTCAACACGCTAAGGACTCTGATTTCGACACAGGAACTGACCTCCGAGGAGGCCCTGCTGATCTATCTGCGGGGAGATCCGGGCTTCGCAGGTATTCCCCATCCTGATTTCGGCCTCAGCCTGCAACCTCGCTTTCAGGATCCCCGTTTCCCAGCCACCACGCTGGACGCCATTCTGTCGGAGTCCAACCAGGTCAACATCGGTACCTTCCAGGTGCTGGAGGGGTATCCACTGGCCCTGTGGTTCCCCAGCGGCTCCGCTCCAGCACGCCTGCGGATCTCCTGCCAGTCCGTTCAACCGCTGGACATTCGCAGTTGGCTGTGGCTGAACCGGCAACCGGCGCTGGAATCGATGCCCCTCCAGCTGAAGACGGAGGCGATCCAGATCACCCTTCCAGCCAATCCGGAGCTGATGGGCGTGCTAGTTCAGATCCGCCTCCAGGCATCAACTCCGACACCACGCTGCCAGATCGTGCAGGTGAGCGAGGGCTGAATCGATTCAGCTCCCCACGAGCCAGCGCGCCATCGGCCGGCCGCTGCTCAGTGCCGCGACGCCATAGCGCTGATGCACGGCTCTCAGCAGTGGCAATCGGTAGGCGCCACAATCGGCCATCAGCACGGCAAAGGGTCGCTGCCGGTACAGCACGTCCACACCCTCCAGCAACACTGCCAGGCTCTGCTCGAATCCAGTGGCGGGTCGATCCGGCCAGAGGCTTTCCGGTGCCTCCATCACCCTCAGCCCGAAGGGTTCGCCGCGGAAGCAGCGGCCGGCTCGGTGCGCCTCACGCACAGCCGCCGCCTGATCCCCCACATAGACCACCTCGAGGCCCCCCAGCTCGGACAGCAGCTGCTCCGGCTGTGGCGGCATTCCCAGCTCCGGCAGTGCCCCCCGCTGGCTGATCACCAGTTCCTGCGCCACTGCCAGCCAAAGTCCCAGGCAGCCAGCGTCATCGGTCCAGAGCTCGGCCTCGCTCAAGGCCTGGACCACTTCCCGCCCCCAGATTTGAAGGCTCTCCAGCGGCTCATGGCTACGGGCGTAGAAGCCTTCTTCCACATGCAGGCGGCGTAAGGCCTCAAGTGGCGGCGGGCACTCCATCCACTGCACCTCCTGTCGCCGTTGCCAGAACTCCGGATTGCGATGCTCCCGCCGCAGCTCCGACAGCACGCCATCCAACTGCTGCGGCGCCGCGAGCAAAGGCGCCAGGACAGCCAGTTCGTTGGCTGAGAGCTCCAGCATCAGCCCATTTTGCCAGTCGTGCGTAGGCAGGGGCTCCAATCGCTCGCTCAGGCGACGCTGCCAGGCCGCGGCCAGATAGGCCATGCGCTCGAAGGCTCCGGCCTCCAGCCGCTGTCCTGCGCGCCAGCGCGGCTCCAGGGCCAGGGGCAGAGCTGCTGCCGCCGGCCGGGCGCGGCTGCCTCGGGGCAGGTGCCAGCAGAAGTCGTCGAGCGCCGCTTCGATCTGGTCAAACTCCGCCAGTAGCAACGGCCCAAGATCCAGCTGCAGCGGCGAGGCCGTAGCGCCTGGTTCGAGCCAGATCAGGTCGGCCACTCCAACCGATTCCAGAGAAGCCGGCTCCCGAGCAGCCTGTTGCAGGGAGGTCGGCTCCTGGGAGGCTCGACCAAGGTCAGGCTCTGATGAACGGCGGCTTTCGATCTGGACCGCCATCGTCGGGGCCGCCACAGCCGGGACTGACGCAGCCGGAACTGACGCGGCCGGGACCGAGAGCTTCAGCTCAGGGGCGAGCAACTCCAGGCTCAGTCGCGCCCGGGTGAATGCTGTCTCCAGGGGCTCGCGACGCTCCAGGGGCTGGGGCAGCTTCTCCAGGTTGGCCAGCAGCGCCGCGAGGGTCCGGGGCTCGGGCCGATCCACCGCCAGCACATCCCGAACCTGGCTTTCGATCAAATCCCGAAGCCTCTCCTCCAACCACTCCGGCGTCGGATCCAGCAGCTGCTGCAGATGCACTGCCAGATCGAACGCGCGCTGCTGCAGGAGCTCCGTCGGCAGATCCACTGCCGTGTACCCCGCAGCCAACAGGTCAGAGCAAAAAAACATGCCGGCCTGCACCAGCTGCTGTTCGTGCACCAGCAGCCAGTCGGGTGGCTGAATCGGCAGCGCGGCAGCCCGGCTCAGCCGCTGCGAGAACTGCCAGGCCAGGTCGACTCGGCTGGCTCGCTCAGAGGCGTCGGAGCACTGCGGGGTCGCCTCCGCATGCACGGCCACAGTGAAAAACGCCAGCAGTTCGCCATAGCGGGCCCAGAAGGAAGGGCCGTGCCCAGGCGCGATCGCCACCAGCCGGCTCACCAACTCCACGAGCGCATCGTGGTGCTCCAGCGCCTCATTCCACGCCCCCTGTTGGTAGGCCTCCTCGCAGAAGCGCAGCCGCAGTTCGGCCATGTCCCCCAGCAGCGGCGCCAGAGCGGTGCCCGTCAGGGGCGAGGTCTGCAGGTCCTGCAGCAGCGCCAGCCGCGCTTCCCGGCTGAGTGGCAGCTCCCGCAGCTTCTGGATTGACAGCCACAGGCCAGCTTCTTGCCGGTCTTCTCCAGTGCTGACTCCAGTGGTGGGCAGTGGGACGCTCAGAACAGTGATGCAGATAAACCCATTATGACTTCCTCCCATCGATGGGGACTCCGTCACGGCTATCCGGCCGCACCCGTGCCGACAGTGCATCAACACCGACAGCCGCCGGGGCAGGTCGGCGCGCCATGATGGCGGCAATGCATACGGCAAGCGTGTCAGCAGAGCTGCCAGCGGCACTCCAGCTCTTTCGCCGAGGCCCTCTGGTCGGCCAGTTCGAGGGCTTTGTGCGCACCGGCGGGCTCGGGGGCTGGGCCTGTCTCTGGCCTCCGCCCGCTGCCCGTCTGGACGATGCCGGTCCTGCTCAGGATGCCGACCGTGGCGAGCACACGGCCCTGCGCGTGCAGATCACCCTGGAGGATCTTCTGCATCCGGGCCGCACCTGGCTGCTGGCCGAACTGCCCGCCCAGCGCCCCAGGCCCGACCTGCCGGCGCTTGAGCTGCAGAGCCACTGCGGCTTTCTCTTCCATGGCCATTCGGGTGTGGAGCTGCCGCCTCCCTCCTCGGGGCTGGTGGTGCGGGCCTTCGCCCTGACACCCGCGCTCCAGGAACTCTCCGGCAGCCCCCTGCGTCTGGGCAGTGAGGGCTACGCCACGCTTCAGGATCTCTGCCGCACGGGTCTCGGCCATGTCGCCAGGCTGACCGGTCTGGAGGGCCATCAGTTGGCTGGCTGGTCCAGTGGGAACGTCCCACTGCAGGTGCGGATCGATGCGGGCGAGGCGCTGCCGATCCCTGTCCCGGATCCACTGCCGAGCGGTGAGTGGCCCTTTCAGCTCACGCTCCCGGTCGACCGCTGTGACGGTGGCATCCATCACTTCCAGCTGGAAACTGAAGACGGAGAGCGGATCGATGAGCGGATCGAGCTGCTGCCCTTCCAGCTCACCCCCTGGCCGGCCCTGCTCGAGCACAGCCAGGCTCCCTTCCCCGATCAGCTCTCGCCCCTGGCCCGCGAGCGCCAGCGCAGTCTGCTGGCCTGGCTGGAGCTGGCCGATCGCAGTGGTCAGCCCCTGCCGGCCCAGCTCCCCCTCTGGCAGCGGCTGCTCAGCCAGCCCCTGCGCCGGGATGGCGAAGGCCGTGCCCTGCCCGATGGCACCGAGCCGGGCCCGGATGGAGAGCCCCAGCCCCGTCAGCCCCTGCAGCTGCCGGTCAGTGAACAGCCCCAGGTGTCGATCGTCATCCCCGTTCACGGTCACTACGCCGTGACCCGTCGCTGTCTGGCGGCGATCGCCTGCGCCCCCACCCGCGTCAGCTACGAAGTGATCGTGGTGGACGACGGTTCCCCCGACGACAGCTCACGCTGGTTGATCCCCGAAGCTCCCGGGGTGCAGGTGGTGCGACACGACTATGCCCGGGGCTTCAATCAGGCCTGTTGCAGCGGTGTGGCGGTGGCCCGGGGCGAGTTTGTGGTGCTCCTCAACAACGACACCGAAGCCTGCGCCTACTGGCTGGACGAACTCCTGGCCCCCTTCAGCCACTGGAGTGACACCGGTCTGGTCGGTGCCCAGCTGATCATGACCGATGGGCGCCTCCAGGAGGCGGGCGGCATTGTCTGGGGCAATGGCGAACCCTGGAACTACGGGCGTGGCGGCAACCCCTACGACCCCCGCTTCGCCTATTCCCGCCGCGTCGATTACGTCAGCGGCGCCGCCCTGGCGATCCGCGCCGAGTTATGGCGACAGGTGGGCGGCTTCAGCCCCGAGTTCTCGCCGGCCTATTACGAGGACACGGATCTGGCGTTCAAGGTGCGCCAAGCCGGACAGACAGTGCGCTACGCCCCGCTGGCCCGGGTGATTCACCATGAGGGGGTGAGCAACGGCACCGAGACCGCCGCCTCCGAGGGGCTCAAGCGCTATCAGGAGATCAACGCCCCCCTGTTCCGCCAAAAATGGGCCGAAGCTTTCGAACCTTCCGGCGAACCCAGCTACGAGGTAGCTGATCGCATCAAGGATCGGGGCATCATCGGCCGTGCCCTGTTTCTCGATCACGAGACCCCAAGACCCGACCGCGATGCCGGCGGCCATGCGGCTCTCGTCGAGATGGAACTGGTGCAATCCCTGGGCTGGAAGATCAGCTTCATGCCCGCCAACCTGGCCTGGCTCGGCCGCTACACCGAGGCGTTGCAACGCCGCGGTATCGAAGTGCTGCACGCCCCCTTCGTGCTGTCGCTGGAGCAGTTGCTGCGCGAACGCGGCTCTGAGTTCGAGTTGATTTACATCACGCGCTACACGGTGGCGGAGACGTCTCTCCCCCTGATCGCCCGCCATGCGCCCCAGGCGCGCCTGCTCTTCTGCAACGCCGACCTGCATCACCTGCGCGAACTGCGGTCCGCCCGTGCCCAGGCCCTCCATGGAGAAGCCGCCGAAAGGGCGTTGGAGCATGTGCGTGAGGTACAACGTCAGGAGTTGTCGGTGATCCGCCAGGTGCACCTCACCTTGAGCTACTCCGAGGTGGAGCGGGCCGTGATCGAAGCCGAAACCTTCGCCGAGGCCCCCACGGCCCCCTGCCCCTGGGTGGTGGAAGGGCCGGATGATCCTGATCCGATCGAGGGTCGCCACGGCCTGGCCTTTCTGGGCAGCTACGGCCATCCCCCCAACTGTGAGGCGGTGGAGCGGTTTCTCGAGGAGGTCTGGCCCCGGATTCGCCAGGGTCAACCCGATCTCCAGCTCCACCTCTACGGCAGCGGCATGCCGAGCCGGCTGCAATCCAGCTGGGGCGACCATCCCGGCGTGCGCGTGGAAGGTTGGGTGGCGGATCCAGCGACGCTCTACGGCCGTCATCGCCTGTTCATCGCCCCCCTGCGCAGCGGCGCCGGGCTCAAAGGCAAGGTGGCCGCCGCCGCCGCCCACGGGATTCCCCAGGTGCTCAGCCCCCTGGCAGCTGAGGCCACCGGGCTGAGGCACCACCAGGAGATCTGGATTGCGCAGCTTCCTGAAGAATGGGTTGAGGCGATTCAATCTCTCTGCAGCGACGACCAGCTCTGGCAAGCCATGAGCCGCGCCTCCCACACCTATGCCCGTCAGGCCTGGAGCCGCCTGCGGGGCCAGGAGCGCATGGCCGAGGCCCTCAAACGTCTGCAACTCCCCATCACCCTGTCCTGACCGATGCCAGAGCCTGAACCCCATACCCGCACCAATCTGCCGGAGCAGTTGAGCGGACTGCCGGAGCAGCCGGTCGTGGAGCTGGGGGTGGGCCGCCCCTGGCTAACCCTCAGCGAGGTCAACCGTGTCATCCGAGTGCAGGGGGTGGCACGCGCCCTCGCCAAGGCCTGGGTCATCGATGAACTGGCGCGGGCCATCCCTCTGACCCCGGAACGCGAACGGGAACTGGAACGAAACTGGCTGGCACAGCAGGGCATCACGCGCGAGGACGAGATCCAGCCCTGGTTGCTGCGCCAGCGGCTGCAACTGGCGGATGTCCGGCAGATGGCCACCCAGGTGGAACGGCTGGACCGCTTCCGCCGCTACAACTGGGGCCAGGAGGTGGAGGTCCACTTTCTGCACCGCAAGCCGGAACTGGATCAGGCCGTCTACTCCCTGTTAAGGGTCAGCGATTCCACCCTGGCCGCGGAGTTGTACCAGCGCATTGCCGAGGATGAGGCCAGCTTTGCCGCCCTGGCAAACACCCACTCCGAGGGCCAGGAACGCTTGAGCCAGGGAATCATCGGCCCCCTGCCAATCCCGGCGGCCCATCCGGAGATTGCCTCAAGGCTGAGGGTGGGTCGACCGGGCCAAATATGGCCTCCGTTTCAGGCGGATCGCTTTTGGGTGATCATTCGCCTGGAGCAACAACTGCCAGCCCGACTGGACACCGTCACTTATGATCGTATGATGGCAGAATTATTTGAAAAGTGGGTTGAGGACCGACTCAACTTATTGTTCCAAGATCAGCCCCTTCCTGCCCTGCCACCGTTGCCAGAAGCAACTGAGGAGCTTTCCTGACCCCCCTCAATGACAGCCCTCTCACCGTTACCGCTACAGAGTTTTGCCCCTTTTGATCAGCTGCCTTCGCAGCTGATCACTTTGATGCAACCGCTGCTGGAGCCTTGTCGCTTCCGGCTTGGACAGACCATACTCCTACCTGAGGTGATGCCGGAGGGGGTGCTGCTGATTCGCAGCGGCCAGGTGCGCAGCCTGGCGCCAGCGCCCCGAGGTCGAGGACTGCGCACGATCGAGCGACTCGGAGCTGGCAGTATCGCCGGCTGGGTGGGGTTGCTGCGCCAGCAGCCGTGTGAGCACCTGCGTGCTTCGGTCGAGGTGGACGCCCTGCTGTTGCCGGCCACCACGTTCAGCGAACTGCTCGAGGGCCATCCCAGTCTCTGCGCGGCCTTTCAGCACCGCCTCGCCGCCGCTGAGCTGCATGCCCTACTGCTGGCCCTCGCCCCCCATCACCCCTGGGCCCTGGAGCAGCTGGAAGCCTGGCCCGATCCCCTGAGCAGCAGCTGCGTGCGCAGCCAGGTGCCGGGCCCGGAAACAGCCCTGGCCCTGCCCCCGGGCTATCGCTGGTACTGCAGCAGTGGCCGCAGCTTCGCCGAACCCTGGAGCGACGATTCGTCAACGCCCCTTCAGCCCCTGGAGCCTGGGGCTCCCTGGCTGCGACTGGTCGGTCTTCAGGCACCGGCCGACCAGGATGCGATGTCGCCCGGCTCAGCAGCGCCCGCGCTGGACTCGATCGCTGATGTCCTCGAGGTCGAGGAGTACAGCCCATCGCCCGAGCCCCCGAATCCGCGCTCAGCCGGACAGAAAGCGCAGCTGTTTCTGACTCCGGCCAGTGGTCCACGCCAGATTCCGCTGTCCATTATCAAGGCCCTGGCTGACTATTACGGATTGCCATTCAATCGCGATTCTGTCACATATCAAATTGACGGAATCCTGCAGCGCCAGAGCGAACTTAACCTGATCAATCTTGGCCAGATTCTTGATAGTCTCGGCCTGCAGGTCATGCTCAGTCAGATTCCACTCGATCGCATCGGGCGCGTGCCGCTGCCGGTGGTGCTGCAGTGCAACGGACGTTTCGGGCTGCTCGACGGCATTGATCCTGACGGCACGGCCCGCATCCTCGAAGCCGAAATGGGCCAACTGCCGCTGCCCCTAGCGGAGCTGGCTACTGGCGAGAACGGTGCGATTGAGTTGCTGCTGCTCGAGCGCAAGCAGGATGCCAAGGATCGCAACTTCAGCTGGGGCTGGTACCTGCCCTATCTGCGTGAACATCGCCGCGAACTGATCGAGGTTGGCATCACCTCGCTGGTGGCCACTCTGCTCAAATTGGTTCCAGCTTTTGGGCTCATGGTGCTGATTAATCAGGTGGTCACAAGCCGTAGCCTGGGTGCCTTGATCAGCATCAGCCTCGTGATGGTGTTGTCTGCTCTGGTAGAGGGAGTTCTCAATACCCTGCGCAGCTTCATTTTCATTGATACGGCCAATCGCATCGACCAGGCCACCAAGAGCACCATTCTCAGTCAACTGCTGCGCTTGCCTCAGGGTTTTTTCGATAGTCGCCCTGTCGGTCAGGTGATGTTCTATCTAAATCAGATGGATCGCCTGCGCGAATTTCTGCTGGGCCAGTCGATCACCACCGTGATTGACTTTCTGTTCAGCCTGATTTTTCTGGCGGTTCTGCTGATGATCAGCCCGCTGCTGACCTTGGTGTCCCTTGGCAGCTCCCTGCCGCCCCTGGTGCTATTGGCACTGGTCAGCAATCCAATTGTGCGCGATCAGATCAGACTCTCGATCACGCAATCGGTTCGGACCCACAGCTACCTCAACGAATCAATCACTGGCATCCAGACAATCAAGTCTCAGAACGCTGAACTCAAAACCCTCTGGGAATTTCAGAATCGCTACGCTGTTTACATCGGCGAAGACTTTAAACTCAAAATTACCCAAGAATCCATTAAGAATATATCGAAATTTGTTGGCGACCTCAGCCAGGTGTTGGTAACGGCAATCGGGGTCTGGTTGATCATGGAAAACCTCTTAAAT
>JBAPUA010000166.1:0-19139 GCA_049282435.1 Cyanobium sp.
GCTGATGACCCTGCTGCGGGGCATGTTGCGGGCGGAGGTGCTCAGTGGACTGCCCCCCGATCGCATCCTTCACGATCTCAATCGTCTGGCCCAGGAGGATCTGGCCCATTCCCACCGCTTCGTCACACTCTTCTACTCCGATTACGACCCCATCAGCCGCCGGCTGCGCTACTCCAATGCAGCTCACAATCCGCCGCTGATCTGGCGGCGCCAGCAGGGCCGGGTTGATCGGCTCGACGCCCCCGGACTGTTGATCGGTCTGCAGAGCGAAGCCGAATACGGTAAGGCCGAGGTGGTGCTCGAGCCCGGAGATGTGCTCCTCTATTACACCGATGGCGTGACCGAGGCCTCCGGCTTCAGCGGCGAGCGTTTTGATGAGGAACGGCTGGTGCGCGCCTTCCATGGTGCCTGCCGCTCCGGTCTCGCTGCCCAGGGGCTGCTGGATCAGCTGTTTCTGCGGCTCGATCGCTTCGTCGGTTCCGAGCACCAGCTCGAAGACGACGCCTCGATGGTGGTGCTCAAGGTGCGGGAGGGGGTGATGCTGCCGTCGCTTCCCAGCTTCTGAGGTCGGCTGCCAAGCTGGGGCGTTGAGCCAAGCCCGCGATGGCAGCCGAATCCACGCCCCCCTCCCCTTCCGGTTCCGGTGTCACCGGTGGTGCGGCCGGGGGCTGGAGCGACCGCTTCGAGCAGGGATTGCATCCGGCGATTGAGCGGTTCAACGCCTCGATCGGCTTCGACATCACCCTGCTGCAGGAGGATCTCGATGGCTCAGTCGCCCACGCCCGCATGCTGGGTCGCTGCGATGTGATCAGCGAGCAGGAGGCGGATCGGCTGATCGAGGGTCTCGAGGCGATCCGCGGCGAGGCCGCGGCCGGTCTGTTTCAGCCCACGATCGAGGCGGAGGACGTGCATTTCGCCGTGGAGCGGCGCCTGATCGAGCTGCTGGGGCCCCTGGGCAAGAAACTCCACACCGGCCGCAGCCGCAATGACCAGGTGGGGACCGATCTGCGGCTGTGGTTGCGCCGCCGCATCGATGAGATCGAGCTCGCCCTGCTGCGATTTGAGCGGTCCCTGCTGGCCCAGGCCGAAGCCCACGCCGACACCCTGATCCCCGGCTACACCCATCTGCAGCGGGCCCAGCCGATCTGCCTGGCCCATCACCTGCTGGCCTACATCGAAATGGCTGAACGGGATCGCTCCCGCCTGGCCGATGTGCGCCGCCGGGTGGATATCTGCCCGCTCGGGGCGGCGGCCCTGGCCGGGACCCCCGTCCCGATCGATCGTCGCCAGACGGCCGAGGCGCTCGGATTCGCCAGCCTCTACGCCAACTCCCTCGATGCCGTCAGCGATCGGGATTTTGCGGTCGAGTTCATGGCCGCGGCCAGCCTGGTGCTGGTGCATCTCAGTCGGCTCAGCGAGGAGGTGATCCTCTGGGCCAGTGAGGAGTTCGGCTTCGTGTCGCTCACCGATCGCTGCGCCACCGGCAGCAGCCTGATGCCCCAGAAGAAGAACCCGGATGTGCCGGAGCTGGTGCGCGGCAAGAGCGGCCGCGTCTTTGGCCATCTGATCGGCCTGCTGACGATGATCAAGGGACTGCCTCTGGCCTACAACAAGGATTTTCAGGAGGACAAGGAGGCGCTGTTCGACGGCGTGCGCACCTGTCTGGATTGCCTGGAGGCGATGGCGATCCTGTTCGAGGAGGGTCTGGTCTTCCGTCCCGAGCGGCTGGAGCGGGCGGTGGAGTCCGATTTCTCCAACGCCACCGATGTGGCCGATTACCTGGTGGCCCGCGGGGTGCCGTTCCGGGAGGCCTATCAGCTGGTCGGCGGCCTGGTCAAGGGCTGCCTGCGGGAGGGGATCCTGCTCAGGGATCTGCCGCTGCAGCGCTGGCAGCAGCTCCATCCGGCCTTTGAGGCCGACATCCATGCTGCCATTGCGCCTCGGCAGGTGGTTCGTGCCCGCCGCAGCGAGGGCGGCACCGGCTTCGAGCAGGTGAAGCAGCAGTTGCTGCTGGCCCGTCGCCGGCTTGACGAGGGATTGGCAACGTCTTCGGAACAATCTGGCCAACCGGTTTAACCTGTCGGGGTGTGTGACGTTCCGGCGTCACACGGGCCCCTCACGGTTCCAGCCCATTCCCGGTCATCAGGTCAGTTCAGTGAGTATTTTTGTTGGCAATCTGCCTTTCCGCGCCGAGCAGGAAGACGTCGTCGAGCTTTTCTCTCCTTATGGAGAGGTGGCGAACTGCTCGCTTCCCCTTGAGCGGGACACCGGTCGCAAGCGTGGCTTCGCCTTCGTGGAGCTGGCGGATCCGGAGCTGGAGACCAAGGCCATCGACGCCCTGCAGGGGGCTGAGTTGATGGGGCGTCCGCTGCGCATCAACAAGGCCGAACCTCGCAGTGCAGGTGGCGGCGGCGGTGGTGGTGGTGGCGGCGCTCGCCGCGGCGGCTATGGCGGCGGGGGTGGCTATGTCTCCGGTGGCGGTGGTGGCGGTTATGGCGCTGCCGCTGGTGGTGGTTATGGCGGCGGCGGTGGAGGCGGTGAACGCTCTTCCGGTGCTCGGGGCTGGGAGGATCGCAGCTACGGCGGTGGCGATCGCGGCGCCGACAGCTTTGATGCTGGTCGTGCCCGTCGGCGCCGCAGTGGCGGCGGCGATTTCGGCAGCGGCGGTGATTACCCCGGCGCCGAGGGCTGAAACTCAGGCCGGTTGCCGGCCGCCTGCGCTCGCGATCCCGGTCTCAGCATCCCGGCCTCAGTGCCCTCGCTCCTCCAGCTGGTGGGCCGCCGCTGCCAGGACCTGGGCATCGGCGGTGGGCGCGGCGGCGGCCCGGGTCAGGGCGGCGCGCCAGTGGCGGGCTCCGTTGACCCCTTCCACCACATGCACCAGATGGCGGGCGATCGGCCAGAGCCGGCCGCCCGCGCCGCACCAGCGCTCAGCGTGGGGCAGCAGGCCCCGCACCACGCTGGAGGCTCGCACGGCGCTGGCCGGCGGCGCCGCGAAAATCTCCCCATCCACCGCTGCCCAGCGCAGCGGGTGCTGGTAGGCCGCCCGACCCACCATCACCCCATCCAGCTGCTCCAGCTGCTGCCGGCACTGGTCGAGCTGCTCGAGACCGCCATTGAGTTCGATCCTCAGGTTGGGGCGGTCCCGTTTGAGCTGGTGTACCAGATCCCAGCGCAGTGGCGGGATCGTGCGGTTCTGTTTGGGATCCAGGCCCTCCAGCCAGGCTTTGCGGGCATGCACGGCGAAGCGCCGGGCTCCGGAGCCGGCCACCGTGTCCACGAAGTGGAGCAGCGCCTCATAGGAGTCCAGGTTGTCGATGCCGATGCGGTGTTTCACCGTCACCGGCAGGGAGGAAGCCGCCGCCATGGCTGCGACGCACTCGGCCACCTGCTGGGGGGCCGCCATCAGGCAGGCACCGAAGCGACCCTGCTGCACTTTTTCGCTCGGGCAGCCCACGTTGAGATTCACCTCGTCGTAGCCCCAGTCGGCGGCCAGTCGGGTGGCTTCGGCCAGCAGGGCCGGATCGTCGCCGCCCAGCTGCAGCGCCAGGGGGCGTTCGATCGGCTCGAAGCCCAGCAGTCGCTCCAGCCGCTGGTGTCGTTCGCCCATGCGGCTGGGGCCGCTGTCCTGGGCGATGTGATGCAGGGCCCTGGCCACCACCATTTCGGTGTACAGCAGGCAGTGGCGGCTGATCTGGCGCATCAGCACGCGGAAGTGGCGATCCGTGCAGTCCAGCATCGGCGCCACACTGAAGCGATAGTTCTGCTGCATCTCCCCATGCTGCCCAGTCATGTGTCCCTGGTGGTTGCCGGTGGGGGGCCTGCGGGATTCATGGCGGCGATCACGGCGGCGGAGGGCCTGGCCCGCGCCGCCGCGGGCCAGGCGAGCGTGGTGGTGCTGGAGTCGACCCCGGAGCCACTGCACAAGGTGCTGATCAGCGGTGGCGGCCGCTGCAATGTCACCCATGCCTGCTGGGATCCCATGGCCCTGGTGGGTCATTACCCCCGCGGCGGCCGGGCGTTGCGGGGTCCCTTCTCCCGCTTTGCCACCGCCGAGTCGGTGGCCTGGTTCGAGCGCCGCGGACTGGCTCTGGTGCAGGAGCCCGATGGCCGCCTGTTTCCCAGCAGTCAGCGCTCGATCTCGGTGGTGGAGACCCTGCGCCGTGAGGCGGCCCGGGCGGGGGTGGTGCTGTTGACCGGGGAGGCGCTGCAGGCGGCGGAAGCGCTGCCGGGAGGTGGCTTCCAGCTGCGCTTGCGCTCAGGTGCCCTGATGCGGGCCGATCGGCTGCTGCTGGCCACCGGCAGTCATCCCAGTGGCCATCGCTTGGCGGCTGGCCTTGGCCATGGGGTGGTGCCACCGGTCCCCTCCCTGTTCACCCTGCGCTTGGCGGACCATCCCCTGGCCGATCTGGCTGGGGTGGTGATGGATCCGGTTGTGCTCGAGCTGACGCCGGCCGGAGACTCAGCGCGGCGCCATCGCCAGAGCGGGCCCCTGCTGATCACCCATTGGGGCCTGAGCGGGCCCACGGTTCTGCGACTGACGGCCTTCGCGGCCCGGGATCTGAAGCAGGCCGGCTATCGGGGGCAGCTGCGGGTCGACTGGAGTGGGGGCCGCAGCCTGCAGCAGCTGCAGGAGTTGTTCGCGGAGCTGCGCCGCGATCAGGCCCGCAAGCAACTCACCAATGCCAGGCCCTGGCCGGAGCTCAGCCGCCGGTTGTGGTCGCATCTGCTCGATCGGCTCGGTGTGGATGGGGAGCTGCGCTGGGCCGATCTCGGTCGCCGCCCCCAGGAGGCCCTGATCGAAGCCCTGCGAGCCAGCCGCTATACGGTGTCCGGCCGGGGACCCTTTGGCGAGGAGTTCGTCACCGCCGGTGGCGTTGCCCTCGGTGAGGTGAATTTGGCCACGATGGAGAGCCGCCGTCAGCCCGGGTTGTACCTGGCCGGAGAGATTCTCGATGTGGATGGGGTGACCGGGGGATTCAACTTTCAGCATTGCTGGAGCTCCGGCTGGTTGGCGGGCCAGGCGATCGCCGCTGCGGGCCCGTGAGGCCGTGGTATCAGGGGCCTGGCTCAGCGGATGTGTTCAAACACCGAGAACATCGGCAGGTACATGGCCAACAGAACCGAGCCGACGATGATCCCCACCAGCACGATCATCACCGGTTCCAGCATCGAAGTCATCGCCTTGACGGTGGCGGCGACTTCGTCCTCATAGAAATCCGCCACTTTTGAGAGCATGGCATCCATTTCGCCGGTCTCTTCGCCGATGGCCATCATGCTGATCGCCATATCAGGAAAAACTTTTTTCATATCCAGAGCCGCACTCAGAGGCACCCCTTCGCTCACTTCATTGCGCGACGAGCTGATCGCATCCCCCATGGTCGAGTTGGAGGTGATGTCGCGCACGATTTCCAGAGACATCAGGATCGGCACACCGGCCTTGGAGAGACAGCTGAGCGTGCGACAGAATTGGGCGGTTGCTGTTTTCTGAATCAGATCTCCGAACAGCGGGATTTTGAGAGACAGGGCATCGACGGAGCGTCGGCCGGTCGGGGTGGCGTAGTACCGAGCGAACATGAAAGCGCCGATGCCGATGCCGCCAACGAGAAAAAAGGAGAAAGAGGAGCGCAATAACTTGCTCAGATCGAGCATCATCTGCGTGAACAGGGGCAGCTTGGCTCCCAGTTGATCGAAGATTGAGGAGAAGGTGGGAATCAGAAAGATCGTCATCCCCAGAAACACTGCGATCGCGATCACCAGCACTGTGATGGGATAGCCCAGAGCCCCTTTGATCTGGTTCTGCAGCTTGGCGTTGTCCTCGAGCAGAATCGCCAGTCGCTTCAGGGTTTCATCAAGCACACCGCCGGCTTCGCCCGCCTCCACCAGGGCGATGGTGAGGTTGTCGAACACCTGGGGCCAGCGACGCATCGCGTTGCCCAGGCTCTCCCCCTGATTCACCTCCTGCGACATGCTGGTGAGGGCTTTGCGGAACAGAGTGGAGCGCTGCTGGGTGCGCATCAGATCGAGGCTGCGCAGGATCGGCACTCCCGCATCTACCAGGGCCGAAAGTTTGCTGGCGAACAGGGCTTTTTCGCGGATGCTGATACCACCTTCAACCAGGCTGCGGAAATTGAAACCCGCGTTCGTCTGGGCCGCCGGTGCCTCCTTGCGGATCAGGGTGTTGGCGAGAATGCCGCGCCGACGCAGCTCCCGTCGGGCGCTGGCCGGACTGTCGGCCTGAATCGTGAGTTCGCGTTTCCGGCCGGAGTTGGTGGTGTAAGTGACGAAAAAGGCTGTCATGGCTCAACTCTGATCAAGCAGGCGGACCAACTCATCCGGTTTGGTGGTTTTTCCCATGGCTTCCCTGCGTGAGACCTTCTCCGCTTTGATCAGGTTGGCCAGGGAGCGTTCCAGGGTCTGCATACCCTGGTTGGCACCTGTCTGGATCTGGGAATAGATCTGGGCGGTTTTGCCCTCCCGAATCAGGTTGGCGATGGCCGGGGTGTTGATCAGGATCTCCTGGGCCATCACGCGGCCGAAGGAGCCGCTGCTGGGGTGGCTGCTCTTGCAGAGCGTCTGGGAGAACACCGCCAGCAGGCTTGAACTGAGCTGGACGCGGATCTGGGTCTGCTGGTCGCCGGGGAAGACATCCACCATGCGATCGACGGTCTGGGAGGCGGAGCTGGTGTGCAGGGTGCCGAACACCAGGTGGCCGGTTTCAGCCGCTGTGATTGCCAGCTGGATGGTTTCCAGGTCACGCATCTCTCCCACCAGAATCACATCCGGGTCCTCGCGCAGTGCGGCCCGCAGAGCATTGGAGAAACTGCGCGTGTCTTCATTCACTTCGCGTTGATGGATCAGGCTTTTGTCATTGCGGTAGGTGAACTCGATCGGATCTTCGATGGTGAGGATGTGTTCAGAGCGGCTGTGATTGATGTGGTCTAGCAGGGCTGCCAGGGTGGTGGTTTTGCCTGAGCCCGTTGGACCTGTAACCAATACAAGTCCCTTGGGTTTGCGGGTTATTTCTTCGACTATCGGCGGCATTCCTAGTGCCTCGATTGGTGGAATCGAGGTACCAAAAGCTCGTAGGCAGGCTGCATATGTGCCCCGTTGCCGGTAGACATTCACCCGGAACCGAGCAACATCTTTGAGGCCGTAGGAGCAGTCCAGATCCCAATTCTGCTCAAGGGTTTTGCGTTGAGAATTATTGAGAAGCGAGAAGATCAGTCGATTGCATTGATCTTCGCTGAGTTTCATGTCATGAATTATTGGCCGTAGCTGGCCATTGAAGCGTCCATAGGGTGGCTGTCCGCAGGCAAGATGCAGGTCACTGCCTCCGCTGTTGACGAGCTCGATCATGAGGTCTTCAATCTGAAGGTCCACAGGATTCTTCCCCGTCAGCTCTGGTTGTTCATCGACATCACGTTAGCTAAGTCAGGGCTGTTAACAACGTTTTCATTCAGCGGCGTACCCGCAGACAGTAGGGACATTCGAGCCATTCATCCAGCAGTCCCGCTCCGCAGCCTTTGCAGGTGAGCGTGGTCAGCGCCCTGGCGCGCCGCTCCGATTCCAGGCCCGTGTCGGTAAGCAGCATCCGTTCGACTTCGTCGAGGGTGGTCAGCCCCTGGCGCACCAGATCAAGGCCGTAGCCGAGCAGGGTCTTCATGCCTCCCTCCAGGGCCAGCCGGCGCAGATCCTCGGTATTCGCTCGCTTGGCCACGGCGGCGGAGAGCGACTCGTTTATGCGCAGGATTTCGTAGACACCTACCCGGCCGGCGTAGCCCCGGCCCTGGCAGTGGGCACATTCCGGTTCCTCGCTGCTGTGGCCGATGGTGGCCCTGTAAAAGCTGATGCTGTTCTCGTCGGTGGCCACCAGGCCGAAGCGCGCCAGTTCCCCGTTGTCCGGGTGATAAGCAACCCGGCAATGGCTGCAGAGGCGCCGCAGCAGTCGCTGGGAGATCACGCCCAGCAGCGAGGCGCTGACCAGGAAGGGTTCCACCCCCATCTCATCGAGGCGGGCGAAGGCGCTGGCGGCGTCGTTGCAGTGCAGGGTGGTGAGCACCAGGTGGCCGGTCAGGGCCGCCTCGATGGCGGTGCGGGCGGTTTCCAGATCGCGGGTCTCACCCACGAGCAGCACGTCCGGATCCTGCCGCATGAACGCCCGCAGGGCGGTGCTGAAGTCGAAGCCCTTCTCCCGGTTCACCTGGGTCTGGGTGATCCCCTTGAGGCTGTATTCGATCGGATCTTCCACTGTGGAGATGTTGATCGTCGGGCTGTTGCGCTCTGACAGCAAGGCGTAGAGCGTGGTGGATTTGCCCGAACCGGTGGGGCCGGTCACCAAAATCATGCCGAAGGGCTTGGAGCCCATGTCCCGCAGGGTCTGCCGCGACAGGGGATCGGTGATCAGGTTGTCGAGCCCGAGCTGGGTGGCGCCGCTGTCGAGCAGCCTGAGCACCACCTTCTCGCCATGGCGGCTGGGCAGGGTGCTGACCCGGAAATCCATGGTGCGCCCGCGGAAGTAGCGGCGGATCCGTCCGTCCTGGGGCAGGCGCCGTTCGGCGATGTCCAGGTCGGCCATGATCTTGAGGCGGGAGGTCACCGCCGGGGTGAGGCTCTTCGGCAGTCGCTCGACGTTGCGCAGCACGCCGTCCTGGCGGAAGCGGATCAGCAGGTTGTCCTCCTGCGGCTCCACGTGGATGTCACTGGCGGAGCTGGTCAGGGCTTCGATCAGGATCCGGTCCACCAGGCTCATCACCGGTGAGAGGCCGGCGGCCCGGCTGCTGGCCTCAAGATCTTCGGATCCCGATTCAGGTTCGGCCTGGGGAAGGCTCGACTGGCTCAGGTCCAGATCGCCGAACATCGATGGTCGCTCTGGCTCGTGGCCTCTGAATCCCTGGGTCGCGATGTCTGGATTCATGATCGCTGCCGGGATCGGGAGCAGGAATCGGATTGCGGCCTGGGTTCTGACCTGGGAGGGGGGCTGGCGGGCCTGATCGCCGCACAGGGGCGCCAGGGCGGTCTGGGCGCCAGAGCACGGCTGCCAGGCTCACCGCTGGAGGGCGAACAGCCGCGGACGATGGATAGCCATGGACGGCGAAGCACCATCGACGGGGGTGAGTCACTGGTTTGCGAACCTTGGTCAGAACCGGCGATCGTTGGTGAGGGTCGTGGCGAATCTGCTGCGGTCCTGCTCCCGCTTGGAGGGAGGTGCGGGCTTCCGCCGCTTGTGGGAGGAGGGGATGGCGCTTCAACATGGCCGCATTCGAAACTTGGTCCGACCGGTATGAGCGGCGACAACCTCCAGGGCAACGACATCCCCTTCGAAGGCGGAGATCCCAACAGCGCCGGGACCGAGCCCAGCCCCGAGACGGCTGATCTGCCCGAGGCTGAGGCCGCTGCGACAGCGGCTGATGATGCCGCCGCCAGTCCGGAGGCCCAGGACGGGGCCTCGCTCAGCGAGTCCGACCGCCTGCAGCTGCTGGAAGCCCGGGTGGCTGCCCTCCAGAGCGAGAACGACTCCCTGCGCGGCCAGTACATGCGGATTGCCGCCGACTTCGACAACTACCGCAAGCGTCAGAGCCGCGACCAGGAGGACCAGCGCCTGCAGATCACCTGTTCCACCCTTGGCGAGATCCTGCCGGTGGTGGACAATTTCGAGCGGGCCCGCCAGCAGCTCAAGCCCCAGCACGAGGAGGCTCAGTCCCTCCACGGCAGCTACCAGGGCCTCTACCGCCAGCTGGTCGACGTGTTCAAGCAGCTCGGCGTCTCGCCGATGCGCGTGGAGGGGGAGCCCTTCGATCCCAGCCTGCACGAGGCGGTGCTGCGGGAGCCCAGCGAGGAGCATCCCGAGGATGTGGTGATCGAGGAGTTGCAGCGCGGCTACCACCTCAATGGCCGGGTGTTGCGCCATGCCCTGGTGAAGGTGTCGATGGGGCCCGGGCCGTCGGCTCCGGTCACCGGCGCGGCTGAGGGTTCCACGGCGGAGCAGGGCGGCTGATGGCCGACTACTACGAGCTTCTGGGTGTCGCCAGAAATGTGGACGCCGACAGCCTCAAGCGGGCCTACCGCCGTCTGGCGCGCCAGTATCACCCCGACATCAACAAGGAGGCCGGGGCCGAGGACAAGTTCAAGGAGATCGGCCGCGCCTACGAGGTGCTGAGCGATCCCCAGACCCGGGCCCGCTATGACCAGTTCGGCGAGGCTGGCCTGGGCGGCGGCGGTGGCGGCGTGCCGGACATGGGTGACATGGGCGGCTTCGCCGACCTGTTTGAAACGTTCTTCAGTGGTTTCGGCGGCGCTGCTGCCGGTGGCGGCCAGCAGCGCCGCCGCAGTGGACCGCGCCAGGGCGAGGATCTGCGTCTCGATCTCAGCATCGACTTCCGCGATGCGGTCTTCGGGGTCGAGAAAGAGGTGCAGTTGCGCCACCTGGAAACCTGCGGCACCTGCAAGGGGTCGGGGGCCAAGGAGGGCAGTGGTCCCACCACCTGCGGCACCTGCAGTGGCGCCGGCCAGGTGCGGCGCGCCACCCGCACGCCATTTGGCAGTTTCACCCAGGTCGCTCCCTGCCCCACCTGCGAAGGCAGTGGCCAGGTGATCGCCGATCCCTGCAGCAGCTGCAATGGTGCCGGTCTGCAGCAGGTGTCCAAGACCCTGCGCATCAACATCCCCGCCGGGGTCGATTCCGGCTCCCGGCTGCGGGTCAGTTCCGAAGGCAATGCCGGCCCCCGCGGCGGTCCGGCCGGCGATCTCTACGTCTTCCTCAGTGTCAAGTCCCATCCCAGCCTGCGGCGGGATGGCACCACGATCCTCTCGGAGATTCCGCTCAGCTATCTGCAGGCCATCCTTGGCGACACCATCGAGGTGGAGACCGTCGACGGACCGGAGCCCCTGGAGATCCCCCCCGGCACCCAGCCGGGCACCGTGCTCACCCTCAAGAACAAGGGGGTGCCGCGCCTGGGCAATCCGGTGGCCCGCGGTAATCATCAGTTCACGATCAAGGTGCAGCTGCCAACGCGCCTCAGCGCCGATGAGCGGGAGCTGCTCGAGCAGCTGGCCGGTCACCACAGCAGCAAGGGCCAGCGACCTCACCACAAGAGTGGTCTGTTCGGGGGCCTGTTCGGCAAGGGATGAGCGATTCCTCCCCGCTGCGACTCGATCTGCGCGGCACCCCCTGCCCGCTCAACTTCATCCGCAGCCGCCTGGCCCTGGAAAAACTGACTGCGGGCGATCAGCTGGAAATCCTGCTGGATCGGGGCGAACCTGAGCAGATGGTCCGTGAGGGACTGTGCCACGAGGGCCATGCCGTGCGGGTGCTTCCCCTGGAGCCGGAGGCCGTGAGGCTGCTGGTCTGCCGCGACGGCGCGCAGGCCCCGGATGGCGGGCCGCCCGCTTGAGCATCGAGGCGGCCGCGGCCGCACAGGCGCTGCAACAGCGGCCCGGCCAGGTGATGGCCCTGGAGGCCAACTTCTGCCGGGTGGTGCTCGATCAACCGGGCCCCGGCGGCGTCTCCCTGCTGCTCTGCACCCGCCGCACGCGCCTCGGCAAGAGCGGTCAGCGCATCTGTGTCGGCGATCGGGTGCGGGTCGATGGCATCGACTGGGTCGCCTGCCGTGGCGCCGTGGCGGTGCTGGAGCCCCGGCGTCGCTGGCTGGAGCGCCCCGCGGTGGCCAATGTGGCGCGGGTGGTGGTGGTGGTCGCCCTGGCCGAGCCGGGCATCGATCCGCTCCAGCTCACCCGTTTCCTGCTCACCGCTGAGCTGACCGGCTGTGCGGTCCAGCTGGTGTTCAGCAAGGCCGATCTGGTCAGCGAAGCCGAGCTGCGGCTCTGGTGTCAGCGGGTGGAGGCCTGGGGCTACCGGGCCCTGGCGATCTCGGCTGTGGCCGGGGGCGGCGATCTTGCGGCCTTGCGTCAGACCCTCAGCCTGCCGGGCATTTCGGTGCTGTGCGGCCCTTCCGGCGTCGGCAAGAGCAGCCTGCTCAATGCCCTGGCTCCGAATCTGGAGCTGCGGGTGGGGGCCGTCTCCGGTCGGCTGCGCCGCGGCCGCCACACCACCCGCCATGTGGAGCTGTTTGCCCTGGCGCCGCCGGTGGCCGGCGCCGAACCCTCCCTGGTGGCCGATTCCCCGGGCTTCAACCGGCCCGATCTGCCCCGGGATCCGGCGCAGCTGGCCAGCCTGTTTCCGGAGCTGCGATCCCGATTGGAGCCGGGTGGCTGTCGCTACAGCAACTGCCGCCATCTGGGCGAAGACGGCTGCGCGGTCGGGGTCGCCTGGGATCGCCACGAGTTCTACCGCCAGTGCCTGGCGGACGTCGTCGCCCAGCAGGAGAGCCGATCGGGCCGCGGCAGGGAGGTCGGCCTCAGGCAGCGGGGGGATCGATTGGAGCCGCTGCTGGATCCCTCCCTGCGCCGCCGCTCGCGCCGCAGCCTTCGCCAGGACGATCTCGACGAAGCCCGACTGGAACAGGACCCCCGTTCCGATTCACGCTCTGGTCAGCCAGCTGGCCAGCCCAGGGACGGGGATGGCTGAGCCGAGGCTCAGGCGTGAGGGTCCCGGGCCGGTGGCGGGCTGGATCGGATTCCTGGCCAAGCCCCCCAACCTGGGAGATCCCGTTCAGGCCACCTCCGAGCCCCCCGGACGCTCAGCCCCCCAGGCCGGGCAGGTTGAGATCGAGGCCGCCGGTGAGTTCCTCCATCCGTTCCCGCATGGTGCCGGTGGAGAGCTCATAGGCGCTGCGCAGGGCTTCGAGGATGGCAATTTCGGCCGCTTCGCTGCCGCCGCTCAGCAGCTCGGGGGCCACCTCGACCCGCAGCGGTTGCTGGTTGCCTGAGAGCCAGATGCTGACCAGGCCATTGCTGCTTTTACCTTCCAGCTCCATGGCGTCGAGCTCCTCCTGGAGCTTCTGGGCGTCCTGCTGGATCTGCTGGGCCTTACGGAAGGCTTCCGTCAGCTGACCGAAGTTGGGGAGACCGAAGCCAGCCATGCCGCTGTCGAGAAGTGCTGGCGCAGGCTAAGGCCCCGGCCGCAGGGCCTCGACCCCCTCGAACCCGAGGCGCTTCACTTCGGGGTGCAGCGCGATGCCGTGTTCGTCGCGGACCCGCTTCTGGACCAGCCGGATCAGACTGTCGATGTCGTGGGCTCGGGCGTTGCCGGTGTTGACGATGAAGTTGGCGTGCAACGGTGACACCTGGGCGTCGCCGACACTCAGTCCCTTGAGCCCCAGGCCCTCGATCAGTTGGCCGGCTTTGTGCGGTTCGGGGTTGCGGAAGACACTGCCGCAGCTCGGTTGCTGATAGGGCTGGGTGCTGGTGCGGCTCTGAAGGTTGGCACTGGTGCGCGCCGTGATCTCGGCCGGGTCGTGGCCGGCCGCAAGCCGGAAGCGGGCCGAGAGCACGATCAGCGGTTCCCCCTGCAGACGGCTGTGCCGGTAGGCGAAGTCGAGATCCCGGGCCGCCAGAGTGAAGGGCGCATCCGGCCCGGCCGGATCCAGCACCCGCACCGACTCCAGCCAGTCCGCCGTGCAACCCCCCTGGGCGCCGGCATTCATCACCACCGCTCCCCCCACGGTGCCGGGGATGCCCACGGCCCACTCAAGGCCGTGCAGGCCGGCTCTGGCCACCTTGCGGGCCAGGGTGGGGATCGGCTCACCCGCCGCCGCCTCCACCCAGCCCTCCTGGCTGTCGTGGCGGCTGCCCTGTAGGCGTCGGTTGCAGAGGGTGAGGCCGGCCAGGCCGCCATCGGCGATCAACAGATTGGAGCCGGCGCCGATGCAGCGGAAGGGCAGGCCGGCGCCGGCGGCCCAGGCGGCGAGCTGGATTAGCTCCTCCTGACTGCCGGGTTCGGCGAACCATTCGGCGGGACCTCCCACCTTCCAGGTGGTGAAGGCTCGCAGGGAGACGCTCGCTCGCACCCCGGAGGGCCGGGTCGTGGCCTGGGCCGCCATTCAGGCCGCCTGGGCCATGGGCCGATCTCCCAGCGCCTCCAGGCGCTCCCAGAGGCCGTTGACATCGCCGGCCCCCATCGCCAGGACCAGGTCGCCGGGGTGGCTGCTGGCGGCGATCTGGTCGGCCAGATGGTCGAGGGACTGGGCTTCCAGCACCTCCAGATCCGGGGCCAGCGAGCGCACGGCCTCGGCCAGGGCGGCGCTGGAGATGCCGGCGATCGGGGCCTCGCCGGCGCTGTAAAGCGGGGCGATCAGCACCAGATCGGCCTGGCTCAGGGCGGCGGCGAAGCCCTGCAGGAACTGGGCGGTGCGGCTGTAGCGATGGGGCTGGAACACGGCCACCAGGCGCTGGGGGGGCAGGGGCAGGGGGCTGAGGCCGCTGGACACCATCAGGCGCGCCATGCACAGGGTGGCGGCCACCTCGCTGGGGTGGTGCGCGTAGTCGTCGACCACGATCCGCTCCTGCCAGATGCCGCGGCAGTCGAAGCGCCGACCGGGGGGTTGCAGCTGGGAAATGGCCTGCTGCAGGGCGGCGAAGGACACCCCTTCGAGCCGGCAGGCGGCGATCGCCGCCAGGGCGTTGCTGAGGTTGTGGCGACCGGGCAGGGGCAGGCTGAGGCTGCCGAGCAGGGTGCCGTCCTCGTAGTAGTCGGCGAGGGTGCCGTCGCCGCGCTCTTCGCGGGCGATGGCGGCGAAGTTCACTCCTGCGGCGGTCTGGGTCGACCACCAGCTGTCCGCCTCGAAGTGCTCCCGCAGGATCGGGCAGTCGCGATTGGCCAGCAGCCGGCCGGAGCCGCTGGCGAAGCGCTGCAGCGTGTCGATCAGGGCGTCGAGATCGGGATAGTGATCGGTGTGATCGAGCTCGATGTTGGTGAGCAGTCCCAGCTGGGCCTGGAACTTGACCAGGGAGCCGTCCGATTCGTCGGCTTCGGCCACCAGCAGGGGACCCTCCCCGTGGCGGCCATTGCTGGCGAAGGCCGGCACGATGCCGCCGATCACGGCGGTGGGGTCCTGGCCGGTGGCCTCCAGCAGGGTGGCGATCAGGGTGCTGGTGGTGGTCTTGCCATGGCTGCCGGCCACGGCGATCGAAGGCTGGCCGTTGATCAGGGCCGCCAGCACGTCGGAGCGGTGCACCACCGCCAGGCCGAGGCGCCGGGCTTCGATCAGTTCGTCATTGGTGTCGGGAACAGCGGAGCTGATCACCACCAGCGGCGCGTCGCCGCCGCCCAGCACGGCCGTGATCGTCGCCGCCGTTTGCTCGTGGAACACCCGCACACCCTTGCCCTTCAGGGCTTCCACCACCGGCGTGCAGCGAGGATCCGAGCCACTGATGCGGAAGCCCCTGGCAGCCAGGATCCCCGCCAGAGCAGACATGCCGATGCCCCCCACGCCAATGAAATGGACCGGTTGGAGGCGATCAAGCATCGGGGCGGATGGGGGCGACTCCTGACCCGGTGAAAATACGCCTGGACGGGTCATCGGTGGTTTAAGAGTTGCTTCGCTTTGCCGGCCGGACCCGCTGGCCCCAGGCCTTTTGCGGGGCCGGGTCAGGGATTTCTGTATGATCTGCGGCCGAATCACCCTTGCTAGCGGATCCCGCGGTTTTTTGCCATGACCTTGAAAGTTGCGATTAATGGATTCGGACGGATCGGTCGCAACTTCATGCGTTGCTGGCTGAGCCGCGGCGCCAACACCGGCATCGAGGTGGTGGGTCTCAACGACACCTCCGATCCCCGCACCAACGCTCACCTGCTCCAGTACGACACCATGCTGGGCCACATCCGCGATGCGGAGGTGAGCCACACCGATGACACCATCGTTGTCAACGGCAAGCACATCAAGTGCTTCTCTGATCGCAATCCGCTCAACCTGCCCTGGAAGGAGTGGGGCGTGGATCTGGTGATCGAGGCCACCGGCGTGTTCATCGATCAGAAGGGTGCGGGTAAGCACATCGAGGCCGGTGCCCGCAAGGTGCTGATCACGGCCCCCGGCAAGGGTGAGGGTGTGGGCACCTTCGTGGTCGGCGTCAACGCTGACCAGTACCGCCACGAAGATTTCGACATCATCAGCAACGCCAGCTGCACCACCAACTGCATGGCGCCCCTGGTCAAGGTTTTGGATCAATCCCTCGGGATCGTCAAGGGCATGATGACCACTACCCACAGCTACACGGGTGACCAGCGCATCCTCGATGCCTCCCACCGCGATCTGCGCCGTGCCCGCGCTGCGGCCGTGAACATCGTGCCCACCTCCACCGGTGCGGCCACCGCCGTGGCTCTGGTGTATCCGCCGATGAAGGGCAAGCTCAACGGCATCGCCCTGCGCGTGCCCACTCCCAATGTGTCGGTGGTTGACATGGTGCTTGAGGTGAGTCGCGACACCACCCGCGAGGAGGTGAACAGCATCTTCAAGGCCGCTTCTGAAAACGGCATGAAGGGCATCATCAAGTACTGCGATTTGCCCCTGGTCTCCACCGATCACGCCGGCACCAATGAGTCGACGATTGTCGACGCCGACCTGACCCTGGTGATGGACGGCAACATGGTCAAGGTGATCTCCTGGTATGACAACGAGTGGGGCTACAGCCAGCGCGTCGTCGATCTGGCCGAAGTGGTGGCGAAGAACTGGCAGTGATCCTGGCTGGGGCGGGATCGCGGTCCGTCTGTGACCGCTGCTCGCCATGTCTCTGCAGCATGTTCGATTGAAGCGCCGAGGGCCGCCGCAAGGCGGCCTTTTGCTTGAGCTCACCTGGGCCTGATCAGGTGGCCTCAGGTCCCGCCCGTTGCCGCCCTGGCGCCGGTCTGCGGCATCCTGGATGTTGTGGTCAGCCATGGCAGCTCAGACCAAAATCTGCGCGCCAGGATTGTGCGATTGCTCAGGGCCAGGCTGGAGTGGCCGATGCTTGAGCTGATGATTCGGCAACTGCGATCGAAATGATCATCTTGCCGCCGAAGATCTGGGTTTTCGGGCTTTCTTGATTGCCCATCCATCAGCCTCCACCACGACTCTCGCAGTCCGCTCCGGGCACGGAAGACAGCGTCCACGGCCTTTGAGATCGGTGGGCTGATGGCGGCCCCGGGCCCACGGTCAGATGGCTGGCTGCCTCTGGCCGCTGCCGCCCGGGCCGCAGCCGGGGCGAGAGAAAACGCTGTTGGCGACTTGTGGTGACATCTTGCTGCCAGCTCCCATAATCAGCGGGAACCCTGCTCAGGCTTGCCGTGATTCCTCCCCAGAAGCAGATGACCGGGATGCTGGGACACCCGGTGGCGGAGAACCCGATCGACCGGATGTTTGATGCCGTTTATGTCCATTACGGCCTCAACTGGCAGTTCTGGAAAAGTGATGTGGCCACGACCGAGTTGTTGCGGCCTGCGGTGAAGGGTCTGGCGCCCCTGGGCTATCGCGGCGTGGGGATCACCGTTCCCTACAAGGTGGATGTGATTCCCCTGCTCGATGAGATCGACGACGATGTCAAGGCGATCGGCGCGGCGAACTATCTCACGATTGAAGATGGTCGCCTGATCGGCCACAACAACGATGGCAAGGGTGTGGTCAAGGCGATCGAGAAACAGCGCAGTCTCAAGGGCGAGCATGTGGTGATGTTGGGGGCCGGTGGCGCCGGGCGGGCGATGGCGGTGGAGATCGCTTGGGCCGGGGCGGCCCAGCTCACCTTGATCACGCGCCGCAAGGAGCAGGGCCGGGAGGTGGCCGAACGGATCACGGCGGTGAGTGGCGTGCCCGCCAGCTGGCAGGCCTGGAACGCACCCGTGCAGGTGCCCGCCGGCACCACCGTGCTGATGAATGCCACCCACCTGGGTTGCGCCCCGGAGCTCGAAGCCGTGCCGATCGATTGGAGCAGCGTCGATCCCGGTTGCCTGGCGGTGGATGTGATCACCAATCCGCGGATCACCCCCTTTCTGCAGATGGCCCGGCAGCACGGCTGCGGTGTCGTCGATGGCGTCGAGATGCTGGTGCAACTGGCGATCCAGCTGTTCACCCTCTGGACCGGCATCGTCCCGGAGGAGCAGGTGTTCCAGCGGGCGGTGGCGGCGGCGCTGGGGGAGTAGGGAGCTGGCGCGGCGGCTCAGGCGTCAGCCACTGCGGAGTCCAACCAGTTGAACTGATTCAACGGAGTTCCATGGGAGTCGGTGCCGTGCGCCAGGCCAACCTGCAGGAGGCCAAGACCCACCGGGCCCGGCCGGTGGCGGAGGCTGTGGCGGGCGAAGGGTTTGCGATCTGCAAAGCAGGGCATGCCGCTGCTGCCGGTCATACGGCTGGCCGGCGCCGAGGACCCCGCCAATCCGCCCAGGTGTCGGTTCGGCCTGCTGGCGGGTCAGTGCTGCGTCCCTGAGGATTTCGACCGGATCGCCGCCGAGGAGATCGCCGATCTGGTCGAAGCCGGCGCTCTCTGAAGCTGCTGCTCCACACCAACACCCACATTCTCATCTGGGCCATGGGCCACTCGGCTCGCCTGGGGCCCGCCCGGAGGGAGCTGCTGGAGGATCCCCGCCCCAGCCTCTGCTTCAGCGTCGCCTGCCTCTGGCAGCTGGTGATCCAGGCGGCCCTGGGCCGCGAGGGTTGCCAGGTGCAAGGGTTTCCAGGTGCAATCGTCCCTGCTGCGGCGCACCCTGCTGGATGGCGGCTTTGTGGAGATTCCGATCGAGGCCGCCCATGGGCTGGTGGGGGACTCCCCCGCCCCAATCGCCCACGCCTCAGCGGAAGTGGCTGTAACCACTGGACGCTGCGCACCCGCCATCCGCTTCGCTCCAGGGGGTGCCATCCGCCCAGCTCAGAGCCCCCGCCTCCCCCGCCACCAGCTCGCCGATCCACGTCGTTCCCGGCAGGGCCGCGATCAGGGCCTCGGCCCAGGCGGGTTCCAGGGCCAGCACCAGCTCGAAGTCCTCGCCGCCCGCCAGGCACCAGGCCTCGGCTTCGGGCAGGCTTGCCATGGCTGGATCGAGGGGTAGGCCGGCGCGATCGAGTCGGGCCGAGCAGCCGCTGCTGGCGGCGATCACCGCTGCCGCCGCCGCCAGGCCATCGCTGCTGTCGCAGCCCCCCACCCGCCAGGGCTCAGCGGCCGGGCGGCAAGCGATCAGGGCTCGTACCGCATCGAAGCGGGGCACGGGGCGTTGGTGGGCCTGGATCGCCCGTTGTCTCAGGGTTGGGTCCATTTCCCTGGCTGGGATCTCGCCCTGCAGC
>JBAPUA010000167.1:0-1854 GCA_049282435.1 Cyanobium sp.
GTGTCAAGCAGGCGCAGCTCCATCTCTTCAGCCACCAGCGGATCGATCGCCTCCGCCTGCTGCTGCTGCTCCTGGCCCGCCAGCCTCTCCTCGAGATCCAGGAGGCGATAGGTGAGGCTTTCGGCCACCTCCGAGAGCACCTGCAACTGATCGGCCAGGCGATTCGACCAGGCGGGAGACGGGGGCAGGGACGTCATGGCCAGACGGCGCCAGGGTTCTGGCGAGATCGTATCGGCGCCGGGCCGGGCCGCCAGGGGGCCAGCCCGGCCGGCCTTTGTAACGATTCTGAAAGCCTTGTCCTGACGTCAAGTCAGGCCCATAGGATCCCGCTAGCAGCCTCAGATTGAGCCATTCAGGCTGTCGAACTGCCTTCCCCCCAACGCCATCTCCCCAGGCCCACGCCCATGACACTCGCCAACGCTGCCTATCTGGGCATCGAGCGTTTCGCCAGCGACCGCAACAAGGAAAACTGGTCCAACGCCACTGAGAACGACAAGGCGGCCCTGATCCGTGCGGTCTACAGGCAGGTGCTCGGCAACCAGTACGTCATGGCGAGCGAGCGGCTGGAAGGCCCTGAATCGCTGTTCAGGCGGGGGTATCTGAGCGTTCGGGAGTTCGTGCGACAGGTGGCCAAGAGCGGTCTCTACAGGGCGAAGTTCTTCGAGAACTGCAACGCCTACCGCTTCATTGAGCTCAACTTCAAACACCTGCTCGGCCGCGCTCCCCAGAACAAGGCGGAGATGCTGCATCACTTCACCATCCTGCAGGAGCAGGGCTTCGATGCCGAGATCGACTCCTATCTCGACAGCGCTGAGTACCAGGAGCGCTTCGGTGAAGAGGTCGTTCCCTATCTGCATGGCTGGGATTACTCCGCCGGCCAGCAGGGCCTGCAGTTCTCCTACATGCTGCAACTGGCCCGGGGCGTGGGTGCCTCGGTGCGAGGCGATGCCCTCAAGACCCAGTCGCGCCTGAACCCCTCGGTGCACGCCGAGAAGCCGATGGCGGTTGTGAGCCCCAACGCCAAGGGCAGCGTCTTCCGCGCCGTCTCCAGCGACGGCATCACCCGTCAGGGCGTGGGGGCAGGCGAGGAAGGGCGCACCTTCCGCGTCGAGATCACCGGCTTCAACAACTATCGCCTGCACAAGCGCAGCAACCGGGTGCTGTTCGTGCCATTCAACAAGCTGCTGGAAGTGCAGCAGCAGGTGCAGCGTCAGGGAGGCCGCATCGCCAGCCTCACCCCCGTCAACTGAGCGGCTTCGCTCTCCTCATTTCCCACTCACGGCATCAACCCCATGAAGGTTTCTGCAGGCACCCGAGGCACCAGCTTCAGCAACGGCCGCCAGGTCAGCATCACGGTCACCGGGCTGGCCAACAACGACTTCGTACGCAGCTCCGGCTGTGTCATGCAGGTCCCTTACACCCGCATGAACGAGACCCTGCGCCTGGTCCATCGCCTAGGCGGCAAGGTCACCGAGGTGGCCGTGAGCGGCGGAGACATCCCGGCAGCCACCGCTGCCCCCAAGAAGGCCAAAACCAAAGGCTGAGCCAAGGATCGCCTTTGCAGGCGACCCTTGCTCCAGTCCGGCCCAGGGCCCCGCAAGGGGCCCTTTTTGATTGGCGACAGCACCGGGATGACAAGCGGCAAACAGGCTGCAAACACTGGGCTGATCCCGGCAATGACCGTTTGTTAAGCCAGCCACGACCCACCGCTGCCGGGATCAACAATGGTTCAGTCAAACGGGATACACCAAAGCGTGCCCCCCTGCGTTACGCGTACCTCCTGAGCTACGCCGGCGCCTCGGGCCACGCCCACGTTTCTTCCAGTCTGACCACGAGGATCCCAGACACTCGGGC
>JBAPUA010000168.1:0-3677 GCA_049282435.1 Cyanobium sp.
ACCGGGTGCTGGACGTGCTGGTGAAAAAGACCGAGGAGATCCGCAAGACTCTGGGTTCCCTGCCGCCGGTGGTGGTGGGGCGGTTGAGTGAGTTGTTGGCCAAGGGGATCAATCCCACCGCCATTCAGGAAGTGATGGATCAGATCAAAGAGGTGGATCAGGAGGAGGGCTACAAACGTCGCCAGGCTTTGGTCAACCTGGAACTGGAAGACAACAGCCGTGAGCGGGAAGACGAGCTCCGCCAACAGGTGGCCCGCCTGGAGAAGGCGCTGCAGAAGTCAGAAGACTGGCTCCACTTCAGCAGCGATCTCTTCCGTGATGCGCTCAACACCAGCCTGCGGGTGAGCGCCCAGGGGAGCGGAACAACCCCGCAGCTGAAACCCCGGGATCCCGCGGCGGCCCAGGCCGATCCCGAGCGGGCCGAATGGATCTTCCCGGCGGCGGATGAGTTGCCCGGCGGCGAGCAGAGCTGGGGGGACGTGCTGGATGCACTGCGGCGCCCTCGCCGCCCCGGCGAGAAGCTCTGGGAGTGGCGGCGCAACACGGCGCCCCAGCCGGTGGTGTTCAAAGACCCCAAGGAGCTGAACGCCGATCGGGTGCACCTGCATCTGGAACACCCCCTGGTGCAGCGGCTTCTCAACCGCTTCCTGGTGCGGGGCTTCCAGGGCGAGGAACTCAGCCGGGCCGCGGTCATCGCCACCCATGACGACACCGCCAAGCTGATCCTGCTGGCTCGCCTGTCGCTGTATGGCCACGGCGCTGCTCGGTTGCACGATGAAGTGCTGGAGCTGGTGGCCGAATGGGATCCGGCTGATCCCGCCAGGCGGCTGCGGGTGCTGAACGCCACCAAGACCGACATGGCCCTGGCCGATCTGGAAACCAGCCTGCGCGAACGCCTGCCAGCGGTGGATGAAGCGATCCAGCACCAGCTGCGGGCCGCGCTGCCGGCCGATGTCGCCCAACTCAAGGACCGGCTCGAATCCCTCGCCGCCGATCGAGCTGAGCGCGCCAAAGGCCAGCTCAGCAAGCGCGCCGAGGACGAGGCCAACGCCTTCGTGAAAGTGCTGCAGGAGCAGCGGGAGCGGATCCTCAAGACCCGCACCAAGCACGACAGCGAGTTTGAGCAGCTGGCCTTCGGCTTTGCCGACCACGAGCTGCGTCAGCTGCGTGACAACCGCTCCTACTGGGATAAACGGTTGGCGCGGATCGAGCGGGATCTGGAGCTTGAGCCGGTCGCGATCAGGCGCACCTTTGAGGTGGCCACAGCCCCGCGCATTGAACCCGCCGGCGCGATTGTGCTCTGGCCGCTGCAGGCAGGAGGGCAAGCCTGATGGCACCGCGCGCCCCTGGTGTTCACACTCATGAAGAGTGGAAGGGCATGGCCCAGCCGGTGGGCCTGGTGGTGGAGCCGGTGGTGCTCAACCGGTTGGGGGTCTTCCCGGAGAGTGCCACCACCGTGCTGGCCGACTGGCAGCAACGACTGGAGCAACTGCTGGAAGACCAGCCCGTGGGCGAGCAGTGGCTGAGCATGGCCCCCAGCTTTGAGCTGTTCTGCCAGGAGGTGCTGGCCTGGCAGCCCGGCGACCTCCGCAAACCCGAAGAGTTGGCAGCGCCGGTTGCCGTGACACTCGACGACTACGACGAGGTGCTCCACCCCGACTGGGTTGTCCCCGAACCAAGCCAAGGGGATGGGCCGCTCAAGGCTCAGCTGCTGGTGCAGGAGCTGCCCCTGGGCACGCCTTTTGATGCGCTGCCCAAGGGGGCCGATGGCAGGCGTTGCTGGGAGGCCACGCCGCAGCAGCGGCTGGAGCGGCTGCTGAAGGAAAGCGAGCATCCGATTGGCCTGCTCTGGAACGGGGTGGCGCTGCGGATGGTGTTCGCGCCGCGGGGTGAATCCAGCGGCCACCTCACCTTCCCGTTGGAGCCGATGACCACGGTCGACGGGCGGCCGATGCTGGCGGCGCTGCAGATGCTGCTGGGGCCGGATCGCCTGTTTGAGGGTGGCGCCAGCAACACGCGCCTGCGGCCGCTGATGGAGCAGAGCCGCAAGGAGCAGAACGAGGTGAGCACCCGCCTGGCCGAGCAGGTGCTCGAAGCGCTGTGGATCCTGCTGCGTGGTTTCGATGGCGCGGGCCTGCAGGTGGAAGACCCCAGCCACATCTACGGCGGTTTGATCACCGTGTTGCTGCGGCTGGTGTTCCTGCTCTACGCCGAAGACGAAGAGCTGATGCCCACCGATTCGCTCTACGGGCAGCACTACAGCGTGGGCGGCCTGGCGCAGCGCCTGCGGCAAGACAGGGCCGATTACCAGAACGCCATGGAAGGCCGGCGGGGTGCGTGGGCCACGCTGTTGAGCTTGTTCCGCCTCGTCTACGACGGTGGCGGCTCCACGGATTCCTACCTCCCGGCCCGGCATGGCGATCTGTTTGATCCGGAGACTTACCCCTTCCTAGAATGCCGCACGGCAGATACGTCGTACACCGATGGGCCGTTGACCTCCGTGCCGGCCATCAGCGACGACGTGGTGGAACAGGTGCTCACCAAGCTGCTGCTACTCGACGGCCAGATCCTCAGCTACCGGGCTCTGGATGTGGAGCAGATCGGCTCGGTGTATGAGGGGATCATGGGCTTCATGGTGGAAAAGGCCACCGGGCCCAGTGTGGGGATCACCCACAAGCCACCGCGGCAAAAGATCACGATCACCGTGGTGGTGAATGCTGAAGAGCTGTTGGCCCAGCCCCCCGGCAAGCGCGACGCCTGGTTGAAGGACGTCACCGGGGTGGACCTCAAACTGCCGAGCAAGGCCAGCAAAGGCTTGAAAGCAGCCACCAGCGTGGAAGACCTCTGCGATGCCCTCGATAAGCGCCTGTCAAAACACACCCCGCGTGGTGACTTCCAAGCGGGCTCCCTGATCCTGCAGCCCACGGCCGAGCGGCGCCGCAGCGGTAGCCACTACACGCCCCGGGCACTCACCGAACCGATCGTGGCAGAGGCGTTCCGCCCCTGGCTGGAGCGGTGCCACCACCGCCCCACCGCCGAGCAGATACTGGCGTTGAAGGTATGCGATCCGGCGATGGGGTCGGGTGCTTTTCTGGTAGCGGTGTGCCGCTTCCTGGCGGGTTGGCTGGTGGAGGCGTGGGAGCGCGACGGCTACCCCGTCGACTTCAGGACCGAGTGGGACAAAGACATGGTGGCCCGCCGCCTAGTGGCCCAGCGCTGCCTGTATGGGGTGGACAAGAATCCGTTTGCGGTGAGCCTGGCCAAGCTGAGCCTTTGGCTGGTGACGCTTAGCCAGGACCTGCCGTTCACGTTTGTGGATCACGCGCTCAAGTGCGGCGATTCGCTGGTCGGGTACTCAGTGGCGGAGATCAAATCGTCAATGAAAGAAGTACAGCTGAGCCTCCTAGATCAGCAGAATCGCGTGTACGAGCAGATGGGCGCAGATCGCCGCGAAAGCTTTGCCGAGGACAACCTTGATGATGAGGCTTACGACCGGAAGCGAATCCTTCTAGAGCGGCAGATTAAGGCCAGCGAAGGGCTACGCCAAGCTGGAGATCTAATGGTGGCAGCATTCTTTGAAGCTAGCAAGCCCAAGGATCGGGCCACTAAGCAGCAAGTGTATCTAGCGATGCTCAGTGGGGCCTTTAAGGATGATGGGCTAGCGGAATCAGTACAGG
>JBAPUA010000169.1:0-6759 GCA_049282435.1 Cyanobium sp.
GCGAAGAGGTCCCCCTCTCCCCCGATGGCACCTTCCGCATCCAGGTGCCCTTCCGCGACGGTCAGCAGCTCTACCCGATCGAGGCCGTCGCCGCCGACGGTGAGCAGCGCCGCAACATCACCCTCGAGTTCCGCCGCAGCACCCCCGAAGACAACAGCAACCCAGCCAGCCAGGCCGTGGCTGAGTGGTTCTGATGACCTCCGGCAGCGCTGATCGAGCCCCCCTGCGGGCGGTCGTGGCCCTGACGCCACTGGCCGGTTCGATCCTTTTCCCCCTAGTGGTGCCCCTGCTGATGGTTCGGGTCAGCATCAGCGCCGGCGTGATCGCCGCGGTGCTGATCGGCTCTCTCTGGTTCGTCGCCATGCTGCGCACCTCCGAAATGCCCGGGCACGGCTGAGTCCGGCCCGGGCTGACGCCGGCTGGGAATGCTGATCAGGAGCGCGTCCGGGTCCGCCCGGTTCCGAGATGCCCGGGCCTCCGCTGCCGATCGCCTCCCTCCCTGTCAGAGGCCTTGCCGGCTGGGTCACCGGCCTGGCCGCCGGGCTGCTGCTGTCCGGCTGCGGCACTGCCACGGCCCTGCGTTTCGGCACACCGTCGCCGCAGTTGCCTCTGCCGGCCGGCATCCGCGTCGCCTTCAACCATCAGGCCGAGCATCGCTATCGCAGCCCGATCAGCGGCCAATGGCGCCAGGGTGACGATCTGGAGGCCTTGCTGCTCGAAGCCATCGCCCAGGCCCGCCGCGAGATCGTGGTGGCTGTGCAGGAGCTGTCCCTGCCGCGGATCGCCGCCGCCCTGGTGGAGCGACAGCGCCGGGGCGTGCGGGTACGGGTTGTGCTGGAGAACACCTACAGCAGCCCCTGGAGCCTCCAGGATCCGGCCGGCCTGCCGCCCCACCAACGGCGACGGGTCGAGCAGCTGCGGGCCCTGGGCCTGGGGGATGCGGTGGCCATCCTGCAACAGGGCGGTGTGCCGATGCTCGATGACACCGCCGACGGCAGTGCCGGCAGCGGCCTGATGCACCACAAATTCCTGGTGGTCGACCAACGGGTCGTGGTCACCGGCTCAGCGAACTTCAGCCCCTCCTGCATCCACGGGGACCCTGACGATCCCAGCAGCCGCGGCAACGTCAATCACCTGCTGCGCTTCGAGAGCCCCGCCCTGGCCCGCCTGTTCGCCACCGAGTTCGAGCGTATGTGGGGCGACGGACCGGGCGGGGAGCCTGACAGCCGCTTCGGCATCGCCAAACAGGGCGGCCAGGCCCGGCGGGTGCTGGTCGCCCAGACGCCGGTGGAGGTGTTGTTCGCGCCCCATCGCCGCAGCGATGCCCACCATGGGCTGATCTGGCTCGATCAGCAGCTGGCCCGGGTGCAGCGGCAGCTGGATCTGGGTTTGTTTGTGTTTTCGGCCCAGAACCTGGCCAACCGCCTGACGGCCCTGCGAGACCGGGGCGTAAACCTGCGGGTGCTGGCCGATCCCGGCTTCGCCAACCGGTCCTTCAGCGAAGTCCTCGACCTGCTGGGCGTCAGCCTGCCGGATCACCGCTGCCGGCTTGAGGCCGGCAACCAGCCCTGGTCACGCCCGCTGGACGGTGTCGGCATCCCCCAGCTGGCGGGCGGCGACAAGCTGCACCACAAGATCGCCGTGCTCGATCGGCGCTGGGTGATCAGCGGCTCATTCAACTGGAGCCCCTCTGCCGCCTTCCAGAACGACGAGACCCTGCTGCTGATCGACTCGAAACCGCTGGCCCGGCACTTCGAGCATGAAATCGACCGGCTCTGGCGCGGCGCCGATCTGGGATTGAACCAACGATTGCAGCGCAAACGTCTTCGGCAGCGACAACGCTGCGGGCAGGGACAGACCAGCGCCGAGACGCCGATGGCGCACCGGCCGGCAGCCAGCGGAACAGGCTTGGCAAGGGCTCGCCAGAGCCCGACTAGGATGATTCTTCGTCTTTTGTGATCGTCAGGTCGTCCGATGGACCCGGTTCCCCTCTCCCGCGGCACCACCCCGCGACTCGACGCCATCAATCTGATGCTGCGGGATCTGCACACCCGTCACGATGAGATCCGGCATCGGGCAGCCTTCCGCGGCTGCACCAGGGAACTGCTCACCCTGCAGCAGGAACTGGTTGACTACCTGCTCAACAAAAAGCACGGCCTCCTGGGCGTCAAGCCGCCGGATTCAGCCCAGAACCCCAACTACAACTCCTTCACCTGAGCGCCTTGTCCGCGGCTGCCGGGGTGGTGATCGCCGGTGCTGGCCCAGCTGGGGCGGCACTGTCATTGCTGCTGGCCCGCCAGGGTGTGTCGGTCACCCTGATCGAATCCAGCACCAGTTCGGGACACCAATTCCGGGGCGAAGCGCTGATGCCCAGTGGCCTGGCGGCGCTGGACGCGATGGGCCTGCTGCCCCTGCCTGAGTCGATCCCCCAGCGCCCCCTGACCGGCTGGGCCTTCTGGGCCAACGGCCAGCAGCTGTTCCAGGTGGCTGAACCGATGGGCAGCGACCACCCCTGCACCCTGGTGGATCAGGAAGCCCTGCTCGGCTGGCTGCTGGAGCAGCTGCGCGCTCAACGCGGCGCCCGAATGCTGACAGGACGGCGGATCGTGGCGCCGCTGCTGGACGGCGAGCGGGTGACCGGGGTCGAACTGGCCGATGGCACCCTGGTGAGGAGCGAGCTGGTGGTGGCCTGCGACGGCCGCGCCTCCCTGCTGCGCCAGAAGGCGGCTCTGCAACTGCGCTCGCTCGGCGCTCCGATGGATGTGCGCTGGTTCCGGCTGACGGGCCCGGCCGCCGCGTCGCTGGCCCGCTGGCTCCAGGGCCAGTTCGTGACGGTTCTGGGGGGCGGCAGCGACAGCTTTGCCCTGTACGACTCGGTCTGCGGCGGCGTGCAGCTGGGCTGGCTGCAGGCTGGCGGGACCCAGGCTCCCGCCAGCCTCACTGACTGGCGGGAACGCTGGGCCCAGGCCAGCCCGACGGCCCTGGCGCAGCTGCTGCGGGCCTGTCCGCTGGAGGCCATCCAGGGACCGGTGCGGCTGCCGGTGCAGGTGGGGCGCCTTGAGAGCTGGTGGCGTCCGGGATTGCTGCTGCTCGGCGATGCGGCCCATCCGATGAGCCCCTTGCGCGCCCAGGGCATCAACATGGCCCTGCGGGATGCCCTGGTGGCCGCCCGTCAGCTGCGGCCGGCGCTGGGCCAGGGCCCCGGTGCCGAGCTCGATCGGGTGCTCGCCAGCATCAGCGCCGAACGGCTGCTGGAGATCGTTCCCATCCAGGCCAGCCAGGCCCAGGAACTGGCACGCGCCGAACTGCTGCGCCACAACGGCTGGCTCAGGCAGCTGCTGGCGGTCTCCGCCGGCTGGAGCGGCCCACTGCTCTCCCGGCGCTGGCAGCACAGCCAGCGTCTGCTTCGCCAGGGAAGCGCCGCGACCGAGCTGACCTTGCCGGACGCCGCCATGATGGAGCGATTTGCCGCGTCGCCATGACCCGGTCCACCCCAATCCTGCGCCCGCCAAGCTGGGTCGCCGGCGCGATCGCCAGCTGTGGGCTGAGCCTGCTCGCTTCGTCACCGGGCCTGGCGGCGCCACAGCCGGACACCTTCCCCCCGGCCGAGACCTTCCGCAACCTGCAGCTGATCACCCTCACCTGCAGCCGCGAAAACACCGCCAGCAGCTGCGACAAGGCCCGCGCCGTCGCCAATCCCCTGCTCGATCACCCCCGTCTGCCGACCAGCTGCAAGGACGTGCTCTGGTCCATCAACCAGCGGGCCTATCCAGCGGAGAGCAACAGCCCGAACCGCCGAGACAGCCTTGACCGGAGCGCCAAAGATCTGACGGTGTTCTGCAAACCCCAGATCAAGCCGGCCGCCAAGAGCGACAGCAAGTCGGGTGCACCCTTCGGCAGTGGCAACTTCGGGTTCGGATCGCCCCCGCCGGCTCGCTGAGCCGGCCTCCGACCGTTTGCTGGATAGCCGTTTACTGAACAGCCGCTTGCTCAACACGCCACCCAAGCCCCGCTGCCCCGATCGACCCCCTCCCAAGGATCCCCCAAGCGGCAGCAGTTCCTGGGCAGCTGGAACCACGACAGGCGAAGCGCCTGAGCGGCGGGACATCCGAGAAGCCTGCTGAAAACCATCCAGCGGCGATCGTCCTCGGGAGGAGCCAGCTCAAACCGCCCGGGGTCCGCCGGAGCCCGAGTCCCTGGACGAGGTCCGGCAAGAAACGGCCTGGATCCGCATGGACCCGGAACTCACGGGGCTGACTGGGTCATCCATCCCCTGCCTGCAGCGCTGATCCATCGGACCCAGGGGCCGGTGAGCTCAGAGACCAGATCCCGCAACGGCGACTCCAGCTTCTGATCCAGCCCACTGGAGGACTTGTCTCAGCAGCGCTCTAAGGCTCCACCGCCGGCTCCGGCGACGACGACATCGGGCCGGCCGATGCCGGTGGCACGGCGCCGCTGCCCCCGCCGATCAGATCGAGCAGCTGGTGGGAGGTCTGATCCATGAACGCCAGGCTCATCGGCGTGACGATCACCGCCTTGTCGGCCAGGCGGCACAGGGGTGTCGTCAGGTGGGCCGCATCGCAGCTGTTGGACAGACCCAGCAGCGCCTTGGTGAGCTTGCCCCGCAGACAGGTTTCCCGGCCCGCCCTGGCCAGCACCGCATGGGCGCTGTTCGAGGCGAACTCCACCGCCTTCGGATAGGGCGCGGTTTCGGCAGCGGCGGGCCGCTCGCCGGGCGGGCCCCATCCAAGGACGGCGAACCCAAGCGGGGCCAACGCCATGACAGCGGCGACTGGATATCTGGACATGGACCCAACGTACCCAGGGAGCCTGGGAATCGTCATCGGGCCCGGCGGATCCGGGCGTAATTTGAGGCGCCCTCCTGCGGACCCGGCGACGGGCGATGCCGATGACCAGCAGTGCCAGCAGCCCCATCCGTCAGGTGTCGCTTGCCCAGCCCTTCACGGATCAGAAGCCCGGCACCTCCGGTCTGCGCAAGAGCAGCCGTCAGTTCCAGACCCCCCACTATCTCGAAAGCTTCATCGAAGCCTCCCTGCGGGTGGTGCCGGGCATCGGCGGCGGCACCGTCGTGGTGGGCGGTGATGGCCGCTACGGCAACCGCGCCGCAATCGACGTGATCGCCCGCATGGCCGCCGCCCATGGCGTCAGCCGGCTGATCACCACCACCGGTGGCATCCTCTCCACCCCGGCGGCCTCAAACCTGATCCGCCAGCACGGGGCTGCCTGCGGCGTGATCCTCTCGGCCAGCCACAACCCCGGCGGACCCGAGGGGGACTTCGGCGTCAAGATCAATGGCGCCAATGGCGGACCGGCGCCGGAATCGGTGACGGACGCCATCCATGCCGCCACCCTGAGCCTGGAGGGCTATCGCATCGTCGATGCCGATCCCCTGCCCCTGGAGGCTCCCGGCAGCCACCGCATCGGCGCGATGACGGTGACGGTGATCGATGGGGTCGACGACTATGTGGCGCTGATGCAGCGCCTGTTCGACTTCGATCGCATCGCCGCCCTGCTCAAGGGCGACTTCCGCGTTGCCTTCGATGCCATGCACGCCGTCACGGGCCCCTACGGCAGTCGTCTGCTGGAAGGGCTGCTGGGCGCCCCGGCCGGCACCGTGCGCAACGGCATTCCGCTGGAGGATTTCGGCGGCGGACACCCGGACCCCAACCTCACCTACGCCCACGAGCTGGCCGAACTGCTGCTGCAGGGCCATGACTATGACTTCGGTGCGGCCTGCGATGGCGACGGCGATCGCAACATGATCCTGGGGCGGGACTGCTTCGTCAATCCCAGCGACAGCCTGGCGGTGCTGACCGCCAACGCCACCCTGGTGCCCGGCTACGCCCAGGGGTTGGCGGGGGTGGCCCGCTCGATGCCCACCAGTGCCGCCACCGATGTGGTGGCCAGGGAGCTGGGCCTGGCCTGCTACGAAACCCCCACCGGCTGGAAATTCTTCGGCAACCTGCTCGATGCGGGCCGGATCACCCTCTGCGGCGAAGAGAGCTTCGGCACCGGCAGCGACCACATCCGCGAAAAAGATGGCCTCTGGGCCGTGCTCTTCTGGCTGAATGTCCTGGCGGTGCGCGGCTGCTCAGTCGCCGAGGTGATGGCGGAACACTGGGGCCGCTTCGGCCGCCATTACTACTCTCGCCACGACTACGAAGCGATCGCCAGCGACGCCGCCCACGGCCTCTATGACCGGGTGAAGCAGATGCTGCCGCAGCTCGTGGGCCAGCCCTTCGCCGGCCGCACGATCGCCACTGCCGACGATTTCGCTTATACCGATCCGGTGGACGGCTCGATCACCAGCGGCCAGGGCCTGCGGCTGCTGCTCGATGACGGCAGCCGCGTGGTGCTGCGCCTCTCCGGCACCGGCACCCAGGGCGCCACCCTGCGGGTGTACCTGGAGAGCTACGTGCCCCCCAGCGGCGACCTGGGCCAGGATCCCCAGATGGCCCTCGGCGATCTGATCAGCGCCATCGATGAGCTGGCCGAGATCCGGGTGCGTACGGGGATGGAGCGGCCCACGGTGATTACCTGAAGAGCAACGTCATTCGTCGCCTTCACAAAGCAGACTGACTCAATGAATGCAGAACTTTTCAGATCACAAGACGGGGCACAATACGAGCACATCCTCTCCTTCGCCTAAGTGGACCTTAAGGGCATCTCGAAAAAATTGGCCCTGGCGTGGCCTTGGGCTCCATCCACTCCAGTTGCTGCAGTGGGTCTCGCTGGTCA
>JBAPUA010000170.1:0-52079 GCA_049282435.1 Cyanobium sp.
GGGCAGCACCTCCGCCTTCTAGGGACTCTCCAAATGGTCGCCCCGGGAGCCCAGGCCCTCAGCCCCGGGCTCGCGCGCCTGCCTGGGGCATTCAGAGGTTCCCTGAGCCTCCGGCATGATCCAAAGCGAACAGCACCCAGCACCCTGAAGCCCTCATCAGGGCAGAGGCCTGCCGCCCGGCCGCGAGCCGCCAAACCGACCACGGCAAGCCCCCAAAAGCGATCTCCTGGAGGTGCGCGGTTCACTCGCGCCGATGGCTCCGCGCCCGCTGAGCACAATCTGGAGCTCTCGCTGATTCCGAGGTGGCGATGGCTGTTGCGCTGAGACACCGGTTGCAGCGTGCCGTCAGGTTGGCGGATTGCGCAGCGCTCGCCACCCGATCCCCGCGGCTCCAGCATCACTGGGTGCCGCAGAAGCCGTTGTCCTCGCCGACCCGCCAGACTTGCCCATAGCCCAGGCATCCCGTTCGATGGCCCACAAACTGCCCCTGCGCGAAACCGTGGGCATGGCCATGAGCACCCTGACGGCCAACCGGTTGCGCAGCTTTTTGACGATGCTGGGCATCGTGATCGGCAACGCCTCGGTGATCACCCTGGTGGGGGTGGGGCGCGGAGCCCAGAACCTGGCCAGCAGCCAGCTCAGCACCCTGGGTCCCAACGTGCTGTTCATCGTGCCCGGGCGCAACGACACCCGCCGCCAGGGCATCGAAACGCCCAAGACTTTGGTGCTGGAAGATGCGGAGGCCATAGCCCAGCAGGTGCCGAGTGTGCGCCGGGTCGCACCCCAGATCACCCTCAGCGATGTGGTGCAGGTCGGCTCCCTGGCCGCCACAGCGACGATCTCCGGCGTCACGCCCAACTTCCTGGCGGTCCGCAATTTCGAGGTGGCCCAGGGTCGTTTTCTCAGCGAAACCGACGTCAAGAGTGCCCGCAGCGTGGCGGTAATCGGCCCCGATCTGCGCGACAAACTAATGCCCACGGGAGGTGCTATCGGCCGCACGCTGCGCATCCGCGACCAGTCCTTCGAGGTGATCGGCGTGATGGCCGCCAAAGGGGCGGTGTTCGGCGCCAATCAGGATGAGGCGGCCTACATCCCGATCAGCACCATGGTGAGCCGGCTCAGCGGCCGCGATCCCACCTACGGCATCTCCCTCAACTTCATCAGTGTTGAGGCCCTCAACGAGCAGAGCACCGGCGCCGCGAATTTTCAGATCACCAACCTGCTGCGCCAGCGCCATCGCATCCTGCGCGATGACGACTTCTCGGTGCGCTCCCAGAAGGATGCCCAGACCATCGTCGGCACCATCACCGGCGGGCTGACCCTGATGCTGGCGGCCATCGGCGCTGTATCGCTGCTGGTGGGAGGCATCGGCATCATGAACATCATGTTGGTCTCGGTGAGTGAGCGCACCGAGGAGATCGGCCTGCGCAAGGCCCTGGGGGCCCGCAGCGGCGATGTCTTGCTGCAATTCCTGGTCGAATCCCTGGTGCTCGCCAGCCTGGGGGGAGTGATCGGCAGTGGAGTGGGCATCGGCGCCATTGCCTTGGTGGCCGCCTTCACCCCATTGCCCGCCAGCGTCGCCGCAGGCACCGTCGTCGGCACCGTGTTGCTGTCGGGCTCGATTGGCCTGTTCTTTGGCGTGGTGCCGGCGCGCCGGGCAGCCAGGCTGGATCCGATCGCGGCTCTGCGCAGCCTCTGAAGCAGGCCCGGGGTGGGGGGTCGGTGACAGGAGGGAGCAAGCCGGCGAAGTGGAAAAAACCCTTAAAACCGGCAAACCGTGACAAACGTCACCTTTTGTCAGCCTTGGTCGATGGCTAAATCAATGTTGTCTTGTTTTCGTCTCGAAACTTGGAGCTACAGGCGCTTTTGGAATGTGGTTATCGCAACGCCACCGACCGGATGGTGATTGTGCGCTGTTGCGGCCCCGAGCAGTTCTACCTGGAGCGCGTCGTCTTTCCCTTCGAGCTGCTCACCTTCCAATGCCCCCGCCAGAGTCACGTTGAAATCTGGACCCACGGTCTCGGTGGCGCCGAACTGGTCGAAACCCTGTCGACCGAAGAACTGATCGTCGAGCCGTCCCTCAACCTGGCCACCGCCGCTGGGCCCGATCCGATCGAGGGCAGCCCGGAGCTCAGCCCATGGCTCAAGGTGAGCTGAAGCGCCGTTGCTGGGGCAGATTGGCAGGGCTTGGGACGTCACGATCCCAAGACGGTTGCCGTTACGATTGTTCAACAAGCCCTTTCCACCATGAATCAGCGCTGGCGACTCCTTGCTCTCTGGCTGCTGCCAATCGGAGTGGCGCTGTTTCTGGGTTGGCAACTGCTCGGCGGGGGGCCCAACAAGCTCACCCCGAGCGGTCCGACCGTGGCGCCCCGCAATGCCGCCGTGGCCCGCATGAGCTACGGCCGTTTTCTCGATTACGTCGATGCGGGCCGCGTCACCGCCGTGGACGTATTCGACGGTGGCCGCACCGCCGTGATCGAAGCCGTTGATCCCGATCTCGATAACCGGGTGCAGCGCTTGCGCGTTGACCTGCCCGGCCTCGCACCCGAGCTGATCAACAAGCTCAAGGAACAAGGCATCAGCTTTGACATTCATCCGCCGCGCACAACGCCTCCGGCCATTGGCCTGCTCGGCAATCTGCTCTTCCCGGCCCTGCTGATTGGCTCACTGGTCCTGCTCGCGCGCCGCTCCAACGGCATGCCCGGTGGTCCCGGTCAGGCCATGCAGTTCGGCAAGACCAAGGCCCGCTTCGCCATGGAGGCCGAGACCGGTGTCATGTTCGACGACGTTGCCGGTGTTGAAGAGGCCAAGCAGGATCTGCAGGAGGTGGTCACCTTCCTGAAAACCCCCGAGCGGTTCACCTCTGTCGGCGCTCGCATTCCCAAAGGTGTGTTGCTGGTGGGCCCGCCGGGCACGGGTAAAACCCTGTTGGCCAAAGCGATTGCCGGCGAGGCTGGCGTGCCTTTCTTCTCGCTTTCGGGCTCGGAGTTCGTTGAGATGTTCGTCGGCGTCGGTGCCAGCCGCGTGCGCGATCTGTTCAAGCGGGCCAAGGAAAACAGCCCCTGCCTGATCTTCATCGATGAAATCGATGCGGTCGGCCGCCAGCGCGGCGCTGGCATTGGCGGCGGCAATGACGAACGGGAGCAGACCCTGAATCAGCTGCTCACCGAAATGGACGGCTTCGAGGGCAACAGCGGCATCATCATCATTGCCGCGACCAACCGCCCCGATGTGCTCGACTCCGCCCTGATGCGCCCGGGCCGCTTTGATCGCCAGGTTCAGGTTGACGCTCCGGACATCAAGGGACGTCTATCAATTCTGAAAGTCCACTCCCGCAACAAGAAACTGGCCGAGGGCGTCTCACTGGAAGCCATCGCCCGTCGCACCCCAGGCTTCACAGGGGCCGATCTGGCCAACCTGCTCAACGAGGCAGCGATCCTGACGGCCCGCCGTCGCCGCGATTCGATCAGCCTGTCCGAAATCGATGATGCCGTCGATCGGGTGATTGCCGGCATGGAAGGCAAGCCACTCACCGATGGCCGCAGCAAGCGCCTGATCGCCTATCACGAAGTCGGCCACGCGATTGTGGGCACCTTGATCAAAGATCACGATCCAGTGCAGAAAGTCACGCTGATCCCCCGCGGCCAGGCCCAGGGACTCACCTGGTTCGCTCCTGATGAAGAGCAGATGCTGGTCAGCCGCGCCCAGCTGCGCGCCCGGATCATGGGAGCGCTCGGCGGCCGGGCCGCTGAAGATGTGGTGTTCGGCCATTCCGAAGTCACCACCGGTGCCGGCGGTGATATTCAGCAGGTCGCCTCGATCGCCCGCCAGATGGTCACCCGTTTCGGCATGAGCAATCTCGGGCAGTTCTCCCTGGAGGCCGGCAATCAGGAAGTGTTCCTGGGTCGTGATCTGATGACCCGTAACGATGGCTCCGACGCCCTGGCCAGTCGGATTGACGATGCGGTCCGGCAGATCGTCCAGAGCTGCTACGTCGACACGGTCAAGCTGGTGGCTGCCCACCGGGTCTGCATTGACCGTCTGGTCGATCTGCTGATCGAAAAGGAAACCCTCGATGGCGATGAGTTCCGCTCCGTCGTCGCCGAGTTTACTGAGGTTCCGGAAAAGGAACGCTTCAGCCCGATCCTCAGTGGCATCACCGCTGAGCGCCAGGCTTCAGTCCAACCAGTCTGATCCGGGCCTGCAGCCGCCGTCTCACCCTGCAGCGCATCACCCCCAGGCCCGCCGACAGGCGGGCTTTTTGATGGAAGGGAAGAGCGCGACCAAATCAGGACCCAGCCGCAGCCAGCGCCATCAAAAAGCCCACCCGGGCAGGTGGGCTTGTCAGGGATCGAGCTCAGCGCTGAACCGCCCTCTGGCTCAAAAGAGGACGGTTCAGACTGGCCGCACAGCGCGCTTCTCGATCACCTTGTCGATCAATCCGTAGGTGATGGCCTCATCCGGGGACATGAAGAAATCGCGGTCGGTGTCGGTCTGAATACGCTCCAGTGGCTGGGAGGTGCGCTCAGCCAGCTCGCGATTGAGCTTGTCCTTGAGATAGAGAATCTCGTCCGCCTGGATGCGAATGTCGCTGGCTTGACCCCGGGCGCCGCCCAGAGGCTGGTGGATCATGATGCGCGAATGGGTCAGGCTGCTGCGCTTGCCCCTGGTACCGGCACACAACAGAAACGCTCCCATGCTGGCAGCCAAGCCGACACAGACAGTTTGAACATCAGGCTTGATGTGCTGCATCGTGTCAAAGATCCCGAGTCCGTCGTAGACCGAGCCACCCGGGGAATTGATATAAAGGAAGATGTCCTTGTCGGGATCCTCAGCTTCCAGGAACAGCAGCTGGGCCACCACCCGGTTGGCCGATTCAGCGGTCACAGGCTCCCCCAGGAAAATGATCCGCTCACGCAGCAGTCTGGAGTAGATGTCGAACGCCCTCTCTCCACGACCCGACTCCTCAATGACGATCGGAATCATGGGCTGAAACGGGACAACTGGGGTCATCCTACTGAAGATGGCGGCCCGGGTTCGGGCAGCAGCGCTAAGGTCGCCTCACCTTGACGGCCGACCTGCGTGAGTGACGCCCAAACCGTTGCCGATAGCAAGCGTGAGTTCCACAGCGCTTTTCCCCACGTCATCAGCCCGCTCTATCGGCGCATGGTGGATGAGTTGCTGGTGGAACTGCATCTGCTGAGCCGCCAGAGCGGCTTTGTGGCTGATCCCCTGTTCGCCACCGGACTGGTGCAGGTGTTCGATGGCTTCAGCCGCGGCTATCGCCCCGAACAGCAACGGCTGCCGCTGTTCGAGGCCCTCTGCCGTTCCTCCGGCTTCGACGCCACCCAGCTGCGTCAACAGCGGGATCAGGCGATCGAGGCGATGGGCCATCACTCCGTCGACGAGGTCAAACAGTGGATCGAGAACCAGGGGGAGGGGGCACCGGGGCCGGTGGCCCAGGCTCTGGCCAGCATCCGCCGCAGCGACTTCCACTACTCCCGCCTGATGGCCGTCGGGCTGTTGTCCCTGCTGGAACGGGCCCAGGGTGCCGAAGCGATGGACCCCCAGGCCCTGCGCAGCGCTGCCCATGAACTGGGGGAGGCCATGGGCCTGCTGCGCGATCGCCTCGACAAGGATCTGAGCCTTTATGCCGCCAATCTCGAGAAGCTGGCTCAGGCGGTGGAGTTGCTCGAGGAGACCGTGGCCGCCGACCGTCGCCGGCGCGAGCGGCAGCAGATCAGCGAGACACCTGAAGGCGTCCCGTCAGCTGGCTGATCGGCAGCGAGTCCCGGCCCATCGGCAGGGATCGAGCCTCCATCTGCAGCTGACTGGAGCGGCGCACCAGTTCGGGCATGTCGGGCGGCAACATCTCCAGCGCAGCCAGGGCGTCGGGCCTGCTGCGCAACTGCAATCCACCGGCCGCCGGCAGGGGATGATCGACTCCACCGATCCGGACCAGAGGTGCCTGGGGCACCGGCCCCAGGAACAGCAGCAACTGGGACTGGCCAGCGGTGAGGGGCAACCAGCGCCAGCCGCCGAGCACGACGCCGTCCTCGCGGCCCCACGTGGCACTGGCCAGGCCGCCGGCGGGTGGCTGCTTCGTGCCGCTGGCCAGGGAACGAACGGCTGGCCTGCTCGAGTCAGCTGGAGCTGACACCGGCGGTGGCGTCAGGGGCGCTGCGACGGGAGCTGCAGCAGCGGGATTGGCGACTGAACGCTTCGGGGAGCGGGCAGCCACCGGGCCTGGGGCCTTGGCCATCAGCGGTTGCAGCCCCTGGGCCTGCAGCGATCGGCCGAGCCGATCCAGCAGTCGCTGCCAGGCAGCCCGATCCCGGCCCACCAGCAACTGCAGCTCCAGAGAGGCCTGGAAAGGGCCATGGGGCAGGGGCCGCAGACGCAGCTGGAAGGGCGCCTGCCGCAGCAGGGCCAGTCGGTCGGTGTCGATCCCGTAGCGACTGGCGAGGGGATCGCGGATCATCTGACGGGACAGCAGGCCCTCGATCAGCAGATCGAGCGAGGCCCCCTGGATCTGCAGCAACTGATCCGGCGGCAGCGGCGGCTGGCGCGGCGGTTCGATCATCGTCGGCTGAATGGCCCCACGGCTCAGCACCCCATCGACCGCCGCCGCCTCGCCGGACCAGATCACGCCGGTGGCATCGAGGCCGATGCTCAGGCAACCGTCCTGGTAGCGCTGTAACAGGGGGGCCATCGGGCCGGCGATGATGCCGATGGCCGCCGGATTCCAGAACACCGCCTGGGTGCTCTGCAGGCGGTCCAGACAGCGGCGCTGCAGACCGCGACTGCGGCGTTGCTGAGGCCTGAGCCCATCGCGCAGCATCTGCAGCGCCAGGGGATCAGGAGCCACCACCACCAGATCGCCAAGGCGCATGGCCTGGGGCGGCAGTCGGGCGACCGTGGCCGCTGGCAGGCTGACGGCCGGCAGAGCCAGCATCGGCGCGCCATCGGCATGGATACCCCAGAGCTGCCACCAGAAGCCCCGCTGTTGCTGCCAGGCCCGCTCAGCCAGGGGCCCACCGAGCCGCTGGCGCCAGAGATCGGGCACTGCCCGCTGCGGCGCCGCTGGAAAACTCTGCAGCAGTGTGGCTCCCTCCATCAGTTGCTCCAGTCCCTGGGCCCGGGGACGGGGCAGCCGTTGCAGCGCCGTCAGCGGCAACGCCAGCAGCAGGGCGATGGCGCTGGCCGTGATCGGTAGGGGCAGGCGACGTCGGCTTGGAACACCACCCCCGAAGCCCGCAACAGACAACCGTGGCGATGCGGGAATCTGCAAACGCCGCAACAGAGCAGAACTGAGCAGCCTCATGACGCCTGGAATGGGGGGGGCGATGCGAACGGACCAACCGGCACGCGGGCTCTGCAAAGGGCGACTCCGATCCTCCCGGAACCCAGGGATGGCGCCGTGCCGGGAGGCAGCAGCACAGGAAACTGACGCAGCGGAAGGCGCCGGATCCAGGTCAGTGGCGGCACCCAGGGGTGGATTCTCAGAACAGCCAGGGTTTCAGCCGATCAACCTTTCAGCCTTTCAGCAGATCAACCTTCAAGCACATCAGCCTTCCAGCACGTCAGCCCCAACGGCGCAGACTCGCTTGCAACCGGGGTCAAGGCAGACCGCTCGGCAGACCCATGGTATTGCAGGCTTCTGGCAACAGCACTGAAGCGAGAAAGACTGCGACCCCGGCATAGACGACGACCAACCCCTGATGTCAAGGCCCGGTGCCGGGACATCAGGGGCGGGAACGGGATTCCAACGTCTTGCGCCGCCGGCGATCCTTCCACTCCATGACGGAGAGGTAGATCACGCCGACACTGACAAACAAGAGCAGCAGCGAGGCCAGGGCGGCCAGGACGGTGGAACCGCTGAGGGACAGCTCAGAAATCGAGGCTGTTGTCACCGTTACGGCCCCACACCACCATGGCGATCGAAAAGGTGAACATGGCGGCCAGGGAGGCCCAGCCGAGGGTGATCAACATCGGTGACGTGGGTCGGGTGGAACTCGCTGATGATACCTAGGCTTCCGTCCGGAAGCAGTCCGGGATGCGATGGCCGTCACCCTTGCCAGCTCGGTGGAAAACCCGGCCGGATCGCCGACCGCAGTGCAGGAACGGCAGCGTCTGCGCCAGCCCTATCCGAACTTCCGGGTGATCGTGCTGGACGATGACATCAACACCTTCCAGCATGTCGTCGATTGCCTGGTGCGTCATCTGCCGGCGATGCAGCCGGACCAGGCCTGGACCCTGGCCCACCGCATCGATTCCGAGGGCGCGGCCACCGTCTGGCGCGGACCCCAGGAACAGGCGGAGCATTACCACCAGCTGCTGGGGGCAGAAGGACTGACAATGGCGCCTCTGGAACCCGATTGAATCCCTCTCCCCCGGAGCCAAGCCCATGGGACGGGTGGTCATCACCCACAGCACCTACATCGAGGGCCTGATTCCGCTGCTCCGCCGCCTGGCCCAGCAGGAGGGCATCGAGACGGTGACCCCTGCTGTGATCAGCCGGGTGCGGGGCCGCAGTGCCAGCCTGCGGCTGCGGATTTCCATCCCGATCACGGGGGGCCACAAGTTGGTGGCGCGGCGGGGCACCAGCGCCCAGGAGGTTTTTGTGGTCACCCCTCTCGGGCGCGAGCAGTTGCAGACGCTCGTGGATCAGCTGCTGGAGGTGCTCTGAACGGCCCGGAAACCCGCACCGGGATCACCCTTCAAGCTGCCGCCGCTGAGGCACGCGGACAGCACGTCGGGTTCGGCCCGCCGCCGCCGGACTCAGGAGCCCATCAAGGTGGTGGGAGCAGAGCGCTCGTAGACCGCAGCCGCACTGAAGTGGCACCAGGCGCCCCCGTCTCGGAACCAGGATTCGCCGCTCACCAGGCAGAGGTCTTCGGGACCCAGCTGCCAGCGCTCAGATAGATAGGCCAGGTAAGCCTCGCGCTCGATCTGGGGGCCCTGCCAGTTCACCAGCGCGAAACCCAGGGCCCGCACCCGCACGGCGCCTCCGGCCGCCTCCTGGATCTCTTCGCGCCACAGGAACGTGCGCAAGCCCGTGGCCTCTCCGGCCTCCAGGGGGTACTTGCGCAGGTAAAGCTCCCGGGCCTTGGGGAACACCGGGCCAGGGGCGCGGCTGAGCAACTGCTCGAAGGCCTGCTGAAAGGTGGTCATGGAGGGCATGGAACGACCTCCACAATGCCAAGCACCTGGAGCGAAGGTCCGTTCAAGCCAACGCAACCTCAGCTCAGGCCCTAAGCACCAGAGCGTGCCTGGACCTGGCGACAGCCGCAAGCTCTCCTGGCTGAGCCGACCGGAACAGCCCAGCCTCTGCAGCCCGCAGATCGGAATCCAGGGGCGGGATGGGAATGAGGAAAGGGGTGGACCGCCGTGCCGTCTTGCCCCAGTGTTCGACCTGGATGAACCAGAAGGGGAATCAGGGGCGGGGCTTCGTTTCCGACTACGAGGTCGGTCTACGTTGCCGTCGCTGAAGACTCCCCATGTCGAAAGGGAGTCAGATCAGAAAACTGTGAAAGGCAGTCACCAACACAGCAGTCCAAAAGAACTCTACGCGCATTCGAGCGGATCCGGAGACCCGGGCAGGGGCCAGATCGTCCTCACCTCGGCCAGCCGCCGCGCCAACTCCTCGGCCCGTTCCGCCAGGGTGCGCGACTCCAGCACCAGGCAGAGATGGCCCAGCTTGCGACCGGGGTAGGCCTGCCGTTTGCCATACCAGTGCAGGCTGCTTCCAGGCAGCTCTGCCAGCCGCCGGCGCAGCTCGGTGTAGTCGCTGCAGGAGTCCTCGAAGCCCAGCAGGTTGACCATCACCGCTCCCGGGATGCGCGGTTCCACCGAGGCCAGGGGCAGGCCCGCCACAATCCGCACCTGCTGCTCGAACTGGCTGGAACGACAGGCCTCGATCGTGAAGTGACCTGAGTTGTGGGTGCGGGGTGCCAGTTCATTGACCTGGAGACCGCCGGGACCATAGAAGAACTCGATCGACAGCACCCCTACGTAGTCGAGGGCCGTCAGCAGCGAGACGGCCACGTTGCGGGCGAAGGCCTCGACGCCGTGATCGACCGGCGCCGGAAACAGCACCCAATCGCAGACCTGATGATGCTGGTGGGTCTGCACCAGGGGGAAGCAGGCCACATTGCCGGCGCGATCGCGGCAGGCCACCAGGGCCAGTTCCTGCTGGAACGCCACCATCTCCTCGAGGATCCAGCCGCCGAGCTCCACCTCCGCCAGCAATGCCTCGAGATCGGCCTGGCTGTGCAGCGGCCGGGTGCCCTTGCCGTCGTAGCCGCCGATGCAGGCCTTGGCCATCACCGGAAAGTGGAAGCCAACGGGAAGGCAGGGCCCACTGGAAGCGACCGGGGACTGGGCATGGGCCATCGCCGGGGCACGGCCCTGATCGTTCGCCGCCTTCGCCTGCGGAGCTGGTGGATCCGGGGGCAGAAGGGGATAGACAGCCTGCAGCGGGCACCAGCGGGGAGCCGGCAGATGCAGCTGGTTGAGCAGTTCCCGCTGGGAACGCTTGCTGACCAGGGGATGGAGCGCATGGAGCCCGGGGATGAACTGCACCCCCTCCTCCGCCAGCACCTCCAGGGCGTCGATGGGGATCCACTCGTTCTCGAAGCTGATCGCCCCGCAGCGCTCAGCTAGCTGGCGGGTCGCCGCCACATCGTCGACCGGAGCCAGCACCAGGCTGGCGGCCCGCCCGGCCGCCGGGTCGTCGGCGGCCGGCGTCTGCACGTGCAGGGCAACGCCAAGCCGGGAGGCCGCATCCGCCAGCATCCAGGCCAGCTGGCCGCCACCGACGATGCCGATCGCCACCAGCGACTGGTGGGAAGGTGAAGCAGAACTGGCCGCAGCCATGGGCAGGGGGGACGGGAGAGTGGAGGCAGCAGCGGTGTCCAAGCCCTGAACGCCCGTGGGGGCCAAACATCCAGTTTCTCACCCCCGCTGATCCGCTCTTGGGGAAGGCCGCAACGGAGACGGGGTCTCAGGTCAGGCTCAGGTCAGGCCGCGATCACCGGCCAGCGCAAAACGGATCAGGCTGAGCAGCAGCACGATCAGGAACAGGGCCAGACCGACGGTGCAGGCGTAGCTGATCTCCAGTTCGGAGAAGGCTTGTTCATAGACGTAATAGACGATCGTGCGAGTGGAATCGGCCGGACCGCCCTGGGTCATCAGATACACCTCTTCGAACACCTTGGTGGCGCCGATCGCCGAAATCACGGCCACCAGGGTGATGTAGGGCCGCAGCAGCGGCAGGGTGATGTCGAGATGACGGCGCCAGCCCTCGCTGCCATCGAGCGCCGCCGCCTCGTAGAGATCGGGGGCAATGCCCTGCAGGCCGGCAAGGAAGATCACCATGTAATAACCCAGGCCCTTCCAGAGGGTAACCAGCATCACCGCAGGCAGGGCCAGGGCCGGACTGGTGAGAAAGCGGATCGGACTGAAGTGATCGCCCAGCAGCGCGCCCAGCCAGCCGTCGTGCGTCAGCGCGCCCAGCCAGCCATTGATCAGACCGTTCTCGGCGTAGAGCCAGCGGAAGGCGATCGCCGCCACCACCAGGGAGACCAGCACCGGCGTGTAGAAGGCACCCCGGAACCAGTGGATGCCAGGCAGCCGGCGATTGACCAGCACCGCCAGAGCCAGGGCTCCGAACACGATCGGCGGCACGACACCGACCAGGTAGACAAAGGTGGTGCCCATCACCTTGAACAGCATCGGATCGGCCAGCAGACGCCGGAAGTTGGCCAGGCCGATGAAGTGCAGCGGCTCACTGACATCGAGGCCGCTGCGGGTGAAGCTGATCAGCAGGGCCATCGCCCCGGGAATCAGCACCGAGATCGCCAGCAGCACCAGAGCTGGCGCCAGAAACAGCCAGGCCGTCGCCGTGCCGGATGCGGAGGGGGAGCTGGACGGAGCTTCGGCCATGGAGGCCATTGTGGAGGAGGCTGCAACGCCCGGGGCTGCTACGGCCGGAACTGCTACAGCCGCGACCGGGCAGGAGAGCCTGAAGCTGCAGAGCGCCGATCGCACGCTCCTGGCCCATGGACGCTGGGTTGAACCGCGATGTGGCCAACGGGTTGAGGCCAACGGGTTGAGGCCACCGTTGATCGGCGGCTTGAGTTCGCCCGGTTCCTGCGGCCGGCGGCGATCTCCAGCTCGCCAGGCCGGCGCGGGCAGACCCCGCTGCTCCGGGGGCTGCTCCTGTCGTGAGGCCGGGACTGGCAGAGCACCTGGCTTGATCCGGCAGCGGGCGAGCCTCCCGCAGCGCTCTGGTGGTGGCCCGGCCTTGCTCGGGAACCCGGCCTTGCTCAGGAACCGGGCCTGCCGCCCTGAAGAGGAGATGGACCTGAGTCTCGGCTGTCCCGCTGCAGCACCCGACCTGCCGGTGCTGCAGCGGGTGCAAGGACGGACTTGCCGAGCTGGTGCGGCTGGAGCGATGGTGGAACCATTGAGATGGTGATCTGATCCCCCGGAGGCCCGCCATCCCACGCCCCGATTCCAGCCCCGTCGAGACGGCCGCCCTGCCGACCGCCCCCATCAGCGATGCTCCTGTCGGCGACACTCCTCGGGGGGATCCCTCCCGGGTGCTGCAGGAGGTGTTCGGCTACGGCGCCTTCCGCGGTCCCCAGGCCGAGATCGTGGCCCACGTCGTCGAGGGCGGCTCGGCCCTGGTGCTGATGCCCACCGGCGGCGGCAAATCACTCTGCTATCAGATTCCGGCCCTCTGCCGAGCGGGCCTTGGCGTAGTGATCTCGCCCCTGATCGCACTGATGCAGGACCAGGTGGAGGGCCTGCGCCAGGCGGGTGTCCGGGCTGCCGCCCTCCATTCCTCCCTGGAGGCCGGCGAGGCCGCCGCCATCTGGAGCGCCCTGGAGCGGCACGACCTGGATCTGCTGTACGTCTCGCCGGAACGGCTGATGAGCCCGGGCTTCCTCGATCGCCTCGGCCAGCTGCCCCTGGCCCTGTTCGCCATCGATGAGGCCCATTGCGTCTCCCAGTGGGGCCATGACTTCCGCCCCGAATACCTGCAGCTGGCGGTGCTGGCCGAGCGTTTCCGTGCCATTCCGCGGCTCGCCCTGACCGCCACCGCCGATCCGCGCACCCGCGAGGAGATCCGGGAGCGCCTGCAGCTGCAGCAGGGCCGGGTGTTCCTGGCCAGCTTCGACCGTCCCAACATCCGCTATCTGCTGCGCGACAAGGACGAAGCCCGCAGCCAGCTGCTGGCCTTCCTGGCGGAGCGCCGCGGCGAGGCGGGGATCGTCTATGCCCGCTCCCGCGCCCGGGTGGATCGCTTCGCCGCCGACCTGCGCGCCGCCGGTTTCGATGCGGTGGCCTATCACGCCGGACTCAGCGCCGAAGCCCGCAGCGCCGCCCTCAACCGCTTCCGCCGCGAGTCGGGTGTGGTGGTGGTGGCCACGATCGCCTTCGGCATGGGCATCGACAAGCCGGATGTGCGCTTCGTCGCCCACGTCGATCTGCCCAAGAGCCTGGAGGCCTACTACCAGGAAACGGGCCGGGCCGGCCGCGACGGGCTGCCGGCGGTGGCCTGGATGGTCCACGGCGCCGGCGATGTGCCCCAACTGCGGCGCTTCATCGATGACTCCGAGTCCCCTCCGGCCCAGAAACAGATCGAGCACGGCAAGCTCGATGCCCTGATCGGCTTCAGCGAAGCCAGCGGCTGTCGCCGTCAGGTGTTGCTGCGCCACTTCGGTGAGACCCTGGCTGAGCCCTGCGGCAACTGCGATCTCTGCCTGGAGCCCGACACCAGCACCGATGTGACCGAGGCGGCTCGCAAGGCGCTCTCGGCCGTGTTCCGCACCGGCCAGCGCTTCGGCGCCGCCCACCTGGTGGATGTGCTGCTCGGCGGCGACACCGCCCGGATCCGGGAGCTGGGTCACAGCAGCCTGAGCGTGTACGGCATCGGCAGGGAGCTGGACCGGGGCCAGTGGCGGTCCCTGGTCCGTCAGCTGGTGGCCCGGGGCTATCTGCTGAGTGATGCCGAGGCCCGCGGCGGTCTGCATTTCGGCCCGGACAACCTGGTGAAACCGTTGCTGCGCGGCGAAGCGAACCTGGCCCTGCGTCTGCCGCCGCCGGCGAAGGAGCGGCGGCAGCCGGCCCAGGGCGAGCGGGCGGCGGCCATGCCGGCCTCTGAGCTGCTGGAGGAGGGGCGCGAACGCTTTGAGGCGCTCAGAAGCTGGCGGCTGGAGCAGGCCCGCAGCCAGGGGGTGCCGCCCTATGTGGTGTTCCACGACCGCACCCTGGTCGAGATCGCCGCCAGCCAGCCGTTGACCCTGGCCGAGCTGGGCACGGTGGCGGGAGTGGGCCAGGCCAAGCTCGCTCGCTACGGCGAGGCCGTGCTGCAGCTGCTGGCCGGGGGTTGACGCTGGGCCCTGGCGCTGGAACTGGAACTGGAACTGGAACTGGAACTGGAAGTGAATCCTGGCATCGAGGCTGGGATCTGGGCAGGCCTGAGCCCCGCGCCGTCCCGCCTAGCCTCGCGCCATGGAGTCCAGAGCCCCGATGCCCGCCACGCTGCAGCCGCTGCGCACGATCCCCGTCGAGCTGGAGCGGCAGCCCTACCCGATCGTGATCGGCGAGGGCGCCCTGGGCCAGCTGGGGCAACAGCTGCGCCTGCAGGGGTTCAAGGCGGGCACCCGGGTGCTGCTGGTGACCAACCCGGAGCTGCAGGCGCCCTACGGCGCCTTGGCACTGGCCAGCCTGCAGGCCGCCGAACTGGAGGCCAGCAGCCTGGTGATTGAGGCCGGAGAGGACCAGAAAACCCCGGCCACAGTGGCGTTGATTCACAACGCCGCCTTTGAGCGCAAGCTGGAGCGGGGCTCGCTGATCGTCGCCCTCGGGGGCGGTGTGGTGGGCGACATGGCGGGCTTTGCCGCCGCCACCTGGCTGCGGGGGATCGCCGTGGCCCAGGTGCCAACCACCCTGCTGGCGATGGTGGATGCCGCGATCGGCGGCAAGACGGGGGTGAATCATCCGGGCGGCAAGAACCTGATCGGCGCCTTTCATCAGCCCCGGCTGGTGCTGGTCGATCCCAGCGTGCTCGCCACCCTGCCGGAGCGGGAGTTCCGGGCCGGCATGGCAGAGGTGATCAAATACGGCGTGATCGGTGATCCGGTGTTGTTCGGCGATCTGGAGGCGGTGGCCCGACTGGATCCGCGCTCGGGTCTGGCCAGCCTCAAGGCGGTCGGGCCCGAACTGCTGGAGCGCCTGTTGCTGCGCTCCGCCGCCGCCAAGGCCAGGGTGGTGGCCGCCGATGAGCACGAGGCGGGCCTGCGGGCGATCCTCAATTACGGCCACACCCTCGGCCATGTGGTTGAAACCCTGTGCGGCTACGGCACCTGGCTGCACGGCGAGGCGGTGGCGATCGGCATGGTGGCGGCCGGCACGATCGCCGTCGAGATGGGGCTCTGGAGCGAAGCCGACCAGGAGCGGCAGAAACGTCTGATTGAAGCGGCGGGTTTACCGCTGGAGTTTCCGCCCCTCAGCCGGGACTCGATTTGGCAGTGTCTACAGGGTGACAAGAAAGTGAAGGAGGGCCGGATCCGCTTTGTTCTGCCCACGGCCATCGGCAACGTTGCGATTCGAGATGACGTGAACCTGGAGACAATTCTGGCTTTTGGGGTTGACAGCCACAACTAGCTGTTGCCGAAGCGCTGCTGGTGGATGGCGAGGATCCGCTCGACACGGGCCTGGGTCAGCACCAGCACGTCGAGCGAGACATCCTCCACCGAATTGGGATCACTGAAGCCGAATGGGTTATCCAGATCAGCGATCAGATGCAGGAGGAAAACCAACAGGAAGGAAATGACCATCAGGAAAAAAGTGGACTCCATGATCGCCGTAGACCTCGCCAGGATCAGACCTGTACACAGCAGAAACGTGGCTGCGTAGGCCAGCCAATACACCATTTTGACAAAATCTGTTTCGCGGATGACATCGACCCGGTTGAGGGCCCTCAGAATGGCCGCCATCTCCATCATCAGACGCCCCTTCAGCGATGAGTGGCTAAGCCAGAGACTGGACTGAATCACATGATCATGGGCGCGGTCATAGACAGCCATCATCTGATTGGTCGACAGATCCCCTCTGATCCAGGCGAGGATCGCCCGGCCCAGGTCGCCGACGGCGGCCAGATCGGCGCCGACAACAGCCTCTTGGTGATGAAGTGGAATCGCGCTGACCTCCCTGGCGACCAACTCCAGGGCCGAGGCGATCTCGGCCGGCAGCTTTTCACTTTCCTTGTAATCAGTCAGAACTCCATTGAGCAGAAATCCGAACAGAAACACACTGGAAGCGACCAGGGCCGAAAACAAGGGATTGATTGAGATGACCTCCAGGCCCAACTGGTGAACCACCAGCTTCAGGATCGCGATTCCCAGAACCAGACCACAGACCTTAGCCATCAAGACATAACGCCTGATCCTGGTCAGCCTGACAAGAGAGGGCATAACAATGGACTACGCCCGAGCATCGTAACAAACAAGCTCTGGCTCAGCTTCATTGCTCTCAGGACGGCAATAGCGAGTCAGGAATCTGCAGACGCAGCTGGCAGGAGTCAGTAGAACAAGGCAATCTGCCATTTAACACAGCCTGCCACTTCTCCACCGGGAATGGAGATCGGAGCGACCTCAGCGCGACCCCGATCTCCATCATGGTCTGATGCTGGCTCTCAAGCCTGGATGAACCACATCGAGTTCGGGAGCTTGGCACAGAATGATGACAGATGAGAAACCCTGATAACGCCATCAATGCGTTGAAGAGCCTGCAGATACGGATCTTTGTTCCAGCAAGATGTACCCGATTCTCAGTAGGCACCGTGCGTCCTGAAGCGGCATGGACCATGGCAGCCCACCGTGACAGGGCGATCAGAATCTAAGAATTGGAGGATACCTGCGTGGATCAATCCTGGTCATCACCGGAGGAAAGCAGAATGCTTTTTTCGGCATCGCGCTAACGATGCAATTGGCCAGATCTTGCCGTTAAAAAGGGATCAACGGCACCAGAGTCATGGCAGTGATGCTGACCCAGAGATCCGTTCAACGAAGATCCTGGGATTCAAGATCCAGTGCTCGACGATCCAGTGAAACGTGATCCAGATGAAAGGGTGAGCCATGAAAAGGCCATTCCTGGAAGCGTGATTCGTGACCGGCGAGCTGATGACAGTGGGTCCGCGCCGCGGCGGCTGCCGACGATCCAAGCCCCTGCACGAAGCCTCAGGATTCAGCCGCTCCCTGGCTCCCTCAGGAACAGCGGTGGGGCCCCAGACTCCGCGTCCTGATCCTCTCCCCGGCTGAAGGCCACCCAGCGGAAATCCCCCAGAGCGCCGGGATCCACCAGCCGCAACAGGGCTTCGCGGCGCTGCAGCAACAGATCCAGTCCGAGCCCCTGCTGCCGCTGCAGCCCATGCAGCTGCTCCGCCAGACCCAGCGCCAGCAGCGCCTGCCCCTGGCGGCACTGGCCCAGGCCCCACCAGCCGGCCCGTTCGGCCGCCCGCTCCAGGCTCTCCAGGCAGAGATGGGCGGTGAGATCCCAGCTGCCGGGTTCCCGCAACGGATCATCGCTGGCCTGCTGGGCCCTGTAGGCCATCAGCGTGCCGTTGGCGCGCTGGGGCGCGTAGTAGCGCCAGGCCTCATGGGCGTAATCAATGACCAGCAGCTGGCCGCACCGCAGGCTGCGACCGCAATCGCGCAGCCAGGGCCCCAGGCCCGGATGCAGTTCGCTGCACCAGCCGGACGGTCGCTGCGGTCCCGGCTCGGCCAGTCCCAGGGGCTCAAGTCGGGCGAGCAGATCCGGCTCCAGCGGCTCGCCGGGCTCCAGCCGCAGGACCTCACCGTGGAGTGTCACCCGCTGGCGGCGCCAGAGGGTCCCGTCGGCCACGATCCGCTCCACCGCCAAAGCATCGAGCACCTCATGGGCCAGCACCACGCCGGTGACGGGTGCGGCGGCCAGCTCGGCCCAACTGGCCCAGCGCGAGGGCAGGGGACAGGCCTGCAGGCGCAGTCGCTGTCGTTCGGCCATGCCCGGATTGGGCTCGACCAGCACCAGCTCCAGCCGGCGGGCCAGCGCCGGTCGATCGGCCGTGAGGCGCTGGGCCAGATCCAGGGCCAGCTGGCCCTCGCCGGGGCCCGTTTCCACCAGGCTGAGCCGCTGCTCTGTCGTCGCCGCCAGCCCCTCCAGCCAGTCGATCAGCTGACGGGCCAGCAGGGCGGCGAAATCGGGGCCGAGGCTGGGGGAGGTGACGAAATCGCCGCCCTGGCCGATGCGCAGCCGGCCACTGCCGTAGGCGCCGTGCAGCGGGTCGTGGAGCGCCCATTCCATGTAGGTGATGAAGGGCACCGTGCCGCCGGCGGCGTCCAGCCGTTGCCGCAGCCAGGCCGGCGCCTCAGCCCGCACCGAGCCTCCGGCCGGGGAGCAGGCGAGCTCGAAGTTCAGGGCCGGGAGCAAGCCCGGCGGATTTGAAGCGGTTCGCAGCAGGAATCGGGATGCAGGGGGACTCCATCGCAGAGGGGGACTCCATCGCAGAGCGGAACGCCACGAGCGGGGCGATCAAGCTAGGCGGCTGGGCTCACGGCGCCAGGCCGGTGGGGGGGAGAATGCAAGTCCCACGATCGCGGCCGGCGCCATGCCCAATCCCCTGTCCAATCGGGAAGGCGCTGCGCACCGCCCATCCAGGATGCGCAGTGCCCTGATCGACCTGCGACGGGGGATCCAACGGCTCTGCACCCTGGCTCTGATGCTGGTGCTGCTGCTGGCGCCGACGGCCGGCCAGCAGGCCTGGGCCTACGACAATCCCGATCTGCTGCCGTCCCAGCCGACACCGGTGATTGACCTGGCCAAGCTGCTGACCGATGGCCAGCGCACCGCCCTGGAGCAGGAGTTGGACGACTTTGAGGCCAGCAGCGGCTGGAAACTGCGGGTGCTCACCCAATACGACCGCACCCCGGGTCTGGCGATCCGCGAGTTCTGGGGACTCGATGAGCGCAGCCTGCTGCTGGTGGCCGATGAACGGGGCGGCAACCTGCTGAACTTCAACGTCGGTGATGCCCTGTTCGCCCTGATGCCCCGCACCTTCTGGGTGGAGCTGCAGACCCGCTACGGCAACCAGTACTACGTGCGCGAAAACGGCCAGGACGCGGCCGTCCTCGACTCCCTCCACGCCGTCAAGGGCTGTCTGGCGATCGGCGGCTGCCAGGTGGTGCCGGGGCTGCCCCAGGAACAGTGGCTGCTCACCCTGGCCACCTCAATCCTCGGTGGCCTGATCGTGGGCTTCGCGGCCTTCCCGCGCAAAGCCGGCCGCCGCTTCGAATGGGCCTGGGTGCTGCTGCTCTCGCCGCTATGGCTGATTCTGTTCGGGGTGTTCGGTGTCGCTCCGATCATCACCCGCACCCATGACCTGCTGCCCCTGCTGCGAAACGCCCTCGGCTTTCTCGGTGGAGCGGCGGCGGCCTACCTGATCGCCCAGCAGACCCTGGGTCGCACGCTCAACAGCACCGGCGAAAGCTGAGGATCCGCGAGTGACGATCGAGTCGAGCTCGCACCAGCCCAGGGCTGCACAAGTCCCTGGGTAGGTTGGACGTACTAAGTGGGGAGAGGGCTGCGCCGATCGAGACCATCAGAAGATGGATGATCTCCTGGATCGAGTGAGCAGCCTGGTCGCTGATCGGTTGATCGACTTCAGTAGGCCTGAATCTGGGTCGGGGTCCGGGTCTGACTGCGATAGCCGATCGAGTCCAGGCGGCAGCTGAGGCTGTTGTCGTTGCAGCGGGGGGCGACCTGGCGGATCACCACGCTTTCCCACTGCTCAACGCCGTTCATGCGCAGCTGGGCAAGGTTGTCCTCGTAGAAGCGACGCAGCTCGTCGTAGCGCTTGACCGGCTGGCCGTAGTAGCTGTTGCCGGCCAGGGTGGGGAAGGAGGCCCACTCGGGAGCCAGCTTGGCCGCCAGCTCAGGCGAGAGCTCGCCGCGATCGGCAAGCGGCAGGGCGCCGCGTCGCTGGATCAGGAACATGGCCCCCTGGTCCTGGGAGGGGGGCTGAAAGTCATTGAGACCCAGACGTTGAACCACCAGATTCCAGGTGAAGGGCATGAACTGGTACGCCCCAGCCGCGGCGCTGGCATAGCCGGAGGTGTAGTTGACGCGGTTGGGATGGCGATCCAGGCTCGACATGTAGCTGCCCCCGAACATCACCCGATAGCCCACGGGAAGGCCTTGCTTCCAGGTGCCTTCGGCGTAGCGGATGGTGTTCAGCAGTGCCTTGCGCTCCGGCGTGATCGCAAAAAACCGGGGGGCCTCAGGCAGAGGCGGCAGCACAGCCACCTGCGGGACGACAGGGGATACCGGCGAGAGAGACCAGGGGTCGGCTTGCTCAGTGGCTCGGGCTGGGGCGGCAGCGGCCAGGACAGATCCGGCGAGCAGGAGAGCCAGGGAGGAGCGCTGAAGGAACGACAAGGCAATTCAAGCAATGGACAGACCTGGGGGCAAACCGGACTTGAGCCTGATCAAGTTCCGCCTCAAGACTGAGGATGAGAACAGGCAGGAATCCAGTTGCGGAGGCTGATCTCGAGAGATCAAAGGTGTTTCAGAGCGAGACAGCGTTGAGACTGAATCAGAAACACGTGCCGAGAATGAAAGTGAGAAAAAACTGAAGTTCGCGCCACTTTGCCGATCGACGGTCTGAGGGGCGATCGTTTTTGTGACGATCACACAAGTGTCCACGGGTATCAACAATCACCGCGTCCGTTCAAATCACGGTGACCGTGAAGGTTCGATGCTGTCAGCTGTACAGAAGATCTAACTTGCAGCCGGTCACAGATCGGAACTCCTGATCAGCGGGCCAGCAACGCCACGATCGCGGCCGCGGCCGCTTCGGCACCGGCACCGGGCAGGGGCCCCTGGCGGGCCTCCAGCAGGGGTTGGTCCAGCTGCCAGTCGCCGCGATCGAGCTGGCTGCGGCTGAGCAGCCGATGGCGGCCGTGATCCTGGAGAGCCTGCGCCAACACCGGGGCTTCGGCGAAGCCCCGGCGGTCCACCAGATGGATGCCGACCCCCTGGCTGAAGGCCTCACAGAAGCTGCTGTAGCCGGCCTTGGTGATCAGGCGACCGACGTAGGGCATCAGGTCCAGGGGCCGCAGGCCCTCGGGCAACAGGCGCGCATTGCTGACTTCGGCCAGGGCCGGATCACTGCCGATGAACACGTGCTCAGGCCAGCGGGCCAGCAGGGCCGGATCGAGGCTCAGCCCCAGGCCGCCGAAACTGATCAGCACGCAGCGATCGCGGTCGGCGGGCAGGGCCAGGGCGGCCAGCAGCTCGGCAGCCAGGGGCCGGGGCTCGGAGTGGGTGAGGCCGATCGGCTGTACCGGGATCCCCCAGTCCATCGGCAGGTCCAGGGGACAGCGCAACAGCAGGTCGCCCTCGCCGTAGAGCTGGCGGGCGGCCAGACCATGGCGGGCCAGTTCCGGTCCCATCGCCGCATAGATCACATCCCAGCCGAAGTTCGCCAACCAGACCAGCGGCGCCCCGAGGCGGGCGGCGATCAGGGCCGCCGCCGGCGGCACATCTCCCAGCACCAGCACCGGCCGCTGCTGACGGACCAACCAGGCCACCTCGGCCTCGATCCGGGCCGGCAGCTCGGCATCCAGGGCCTCGAGCGCAAGCAGGGTGGCCAGGGGATCCACCCCCAGGGCATCCGCCTGCACCACGCCCACATCCCAGCGGCAGGGGCGAAGTTCCACATCGCCATGGCCGAAGGCCAGCTTCAAGAACGCAGCCGGCAGGCCGGTGGACAGCACCAGACGCCAGTCGGGCCGCAGACGGGCCAGCTGCTGCAGCACCGCCACGCTGCGGGAGCCATGGCCAAAGCCATGGCTGCTGATGCAGGCATAAATCAGCATCGACTCAGAGCCGCAGCACTCCAGAGAGTTTGCTCATAGAGCAGATCGCCGGTCAGGCCATACCAGCGATGGCTGATCTGGCTGGGCTGGCCGTCCTGAACGCGAACCCAGCTGAAGTGGCGCAGGGAGCGGCCGCGGTCATCGGTCCCGTGGCGGGGCACGCAGGCGCAGTTGAGATAGGCGGTGCCCTCCTCATCGCGATGGAAGCTGTGCCGCTCACCCAGATGGCGCCGCAGGGTGTGATGCATGTGACCGAAGACCACCAGGGGCACGGGCCGGCGGCGGCGGATGCGGGTGATCGCCAGGGCCAGATCCCGGTCCCCCCAGTCACAGGAGGGGCTTTTCCAGTCGCGACCGCAGAGGGAGCCGGCACCGCTGCCCAGGCCCGTGGGACCGGAATGGGCCAGCAGCACCAGCGGCAGCTCCGGATCGGCCGCCAAGGCCGCCCGGCAGATCCGGTCCGCCGACTCCTGCTGGGTCACCGGCCCGTAGACCGAGCGCACCGCCCGCGACAAGGTGTAACCGCCGCCGGCGGTCCCGGGCCGGCAGCCGACCACCGCCAGTCCGGGGGGCGTCAGCTGCCTCAGGCCCCAGCCGCAATGGAGCTCCCCCAGCAGATCCAGCTGCTCCCTGAGCCGTTTGCCGCTGCCGTCCTTGCCGGTGTCATGGTTGCCGGCGATGCAGGCCACCGGCAGCTCCAGCTCCGTCAGCAGATGGGGGATGCGGCTGTGGCCATCGCTGAAATCGCCGACGAGCAGCAGGGCATCGGGCCGGATCAGATCCAGCAGCAGATGGTCGGAGGCATCCCACTGGTCATGGAGGTCGCCGGCGATGGCGATGTTGAGGTCTGCCAAGCCAGCCGTCTTCCTAGTCTGGGCCCATCCTGCCCGAGCCGAGGAAGCGGTTGGTCTTCTCCCAGGTTTCTGCCCCGCACTCCGCCCCGCCGGCACCTCTGTTGCGCTCCGCCATCCGCGATCTCTGTCGCGAGCGCAACGCCGTGATCCTGGCTCACTACTACCAGGAGGACGCCATCCAGGACGTCGCCGACTTCATCGGCGATTCGCTGGAGCTCTCCCGCAAGGCCGCCAGCTCCGAAGCCGAAGTGATCGTCTTCTGCGGTGTCCATTTCATGGCCGAAACCGCCAAAATCCTCAATCCGGGGCGCACGGTGCTGGTGCCGGACCTGGAGGCGGGCTGCAGCCTGGCCGACGACTGCCCCGCCGAAGCCTTCGCCGCCTTCCGGGCCCGGCATCCCGACCACTATGTGGTCAGCTACATCAACTGCTCAGCGGCGGTCAAGGCCCAGAGCGACCTGATCTGCACCAGCAGCAATGCCGTGCACCTGGTCAACCAACTGCCGGCAGACCGGCCGATCCTGTTCGCGCCAGATCAAAACCTGGGCCGCTGGGTGGCCCGGCAGACGGGACGGGAGCTCACCTTCTGGCCCGGCAGCTGCATCGTCCATGAAACCTTCAGCGAGCAGGCCCTGCTGCAGCTGCGCCAGCAGCATCCCCAAGCCGAAGTGATCGCCCATCCGGAATGCCAGCAGCATCTGCTCGATCTGGCCGATTTCATCGGCTCCACCAGCAAGCTGCTGGAGCGGGTGGTCAGCAGCCCGGCCCCGAGCTTCATCGTGCTCACCGAGCCCGGCATCCTGCACCAGATGCGGCGGCGGGCCCCGGACAAGACCTTCCACGACGTGCCCGGCCGTGATGGCTGCAGCTGCAACACCTGCCCATATATGCGTCTCAACACCATGAAGAAGCTCTGGCGCTGCCTGGAGCGGCTGGAGCCGGCGATCGAACTCGACGAGCAGCTGCGCCGGCGGGCGCTCGAACCAATCGAGCGGATGCTGGCGATGAGCGCCTGAGGCGCGGATGCTGCCCAGCGACGGACTGGTCACCCTCACCGAGCAGGGTCTCTACTGCCGCGCCGCCCGGGCCTGGATCGATCCCTGGCGGCCGGTGCCCCGGGCCCTGATCACCCATGCCCACGCCGACCATGCCCGCCCGGGCTGCGGCCAGTACTGGGCGATCGGCGCCAGCGCCGGCATCCTGCGTCGGCGCCTGGGCCAGGCGATCGATCTGCACAGCCTCGACTACGGCGATCTCCTGCCGATCGGGGACGCCCGCGTCTCGTTTCACAGTGCCGGCCACGTGCTCGGCTCCGCCCAGATCCGCCTGCAGGCCGGCGGCGAAAGCTGGCTGATCAGCGGCGATTACAAGCGCGATCCCGACCCCAGCTGTGCGCCGTTCGAGCCGGTGCGCGCCGATGTGCTGATCAGCGAGGCCACCTTCGGCCTGCCGATCTACCGCTGGCCGCCCGGGGCCGAGGTGGCCGCCGAGATCCGCGACTGGTGGCAGGCCTGCCCGCAGCGCCCCTCGGTGCTGTTCTGCTACGCCTTCGGCAAGGCCCAGCGGGTGCTGGCCGAACTGCACGCCCTCGGCGTCGAGCACGAGGTGCTGCTGCACGGGGCCGTGGCGGCCCTGATCGAGCCCTACCGCCAGCAGGGCATCGCCATGGTTCCGACCCGTCCGCTGTCAGAGCTGCCCCGCGATCAGGGACTGGAGGGTCGACTGGTGCTGGCGCCCCCTTCGGCCCAGGCCTCCGCCTGGATGAAACGCCTGCGGGGTGCCCAGACCGCCTTCGCCAGCGGCTGGATGGCCGTGCGCGGCGCCCGCCGCCGCCGCGGCTGCGAGCGCGGCTTCGTGCTCAGCGACCATGCGGACTGGCCGGCCCTGCTGCAGACCGCCCGCCAATCGGGAGCCCGCCAGGTGTACGTGACCCACGGCCAGAGCGACGTGCTGGCCCGCTATCTGCGCGAAGTGGAGGGCATCGCCGCCGAGCCCCTGCAGGGTGGCGGCCTGGCGGAACGGGGCGACCCCGACGGCGAAACCGAAGCCGAATCCGCAGCGCCGGAACCCCGAGAGCTGGAGCCCGCAAACCGGGAATCCGCCGAGCACGAAACCGCTGACGACGAACCCACACCCAGCGGCGGTGGCCTGCTCCGGGAGGCCCTCCCCTGAAGCGCTTCTGCCGCCTCTATGAGCTGCTCGACCGCAGCCGGGCCACCAGCGCGCGGGTGCGGGCGCTGGTGGCGTACTTCCGGGAGGTGCCGCCGGGGGATGGGGCCTGGGCCCTGCACTGCCTGATGGGCCGCCAGCGGCGCCGGTTGCTCAGCAGCCTGCGGCTGCGGCAGATCTGTCTGGAGGCCTCGGGGCTGCCCGCCTGGCTGTTCGAGGACTGCTACCGGCATGTGGGGGACAGCGCCGAGACGATCGCCCTGCTCTGGCAGCAGAGTGCGGGCGACCGCGGCGATCCGGCCCAACGATCCCCCGGCGCCGAGGCCTCGCTGCAGCAGTGGATGGAGGAGCTGCTGCCGCCACTGGCGGCACTGGAGCCCGAAGCGCAGGGCCACCGGATGCGGGCCCTCTGGCAGGGTCTGGAGCCGATCGAGCTGCTGGTGGTCAACAAGCTGCTGACCGGCGGCCTGCGGGTGGGGGTGGCCCAGGGGCTGGTGGTCCAGGCCCTGGGCCAGCTCTCGGGCCTGGAGCCGGCCCGCCTGCAGCACCGGCTGATGGGCGATGCCGCCCCCTCGGCCGAACGCTTCACGGCCCTGCTGCAGGACGGCGATGACGACAGCCTCAGCAGCCGTCCCTATCCCTTCCAGCTGGCCAGCCCGCTCGATCCCGAACGACTCAGGGCCACGGCGCCGCAGCAGTGGCAGGTCGAGTGGAAATGGGATGGCATCCGCGCCCAGCTGATCCGCCGCCGCGGCGCCTGCTGGCTGTGGAGCCGGGGCGAGGAGCTGATCAATCCGGCCTTCCCGGACCTGATCCAGCTGGGCGAAGCGCTGCCGGATGGCCTGGCGCTCGATGGCGAAGTGATCATCTGGGAGCCGGGGGCCTCCGAGCCGCGGCCCTTCGCCGAACTGCAGCGGCGCCTGGGCCGCAAGGCCCCCGGGCGCACGCTCCTGGCCCAGTTGCCGGCGGCCTTCGTGGCCTACGACCTGTTGGAGCTGGAGGGCTGCGACCGACGCCCCGATCCCCTGAGCCAGCGCCGGGCCGCCCTGGAGGCGCTGCACCGGCAGCTCCTGGCGGCGCCTGACCCCTCCCGGGCCGGGCGCCTGCGCCTTTCGGGCACCCTGCCTCTGCCCGCCTGGGAGGGTCTGGCGGACCTGCGCGCCCGCGCCCGGAACGCCGGGGCCGAGGGGCTGATGCTCAAGGATCTCCACTCCCCATACCTGGTGGGCCGCCGCCGCGGCCCCTGGTGGAAACACAAGCTCGAGCCCCTGCGGCTGGATGCGGTGCTGCTCTACGCTCAGGCCGGCAGCGGCCGCCGCGCCAATCTCTACAGCGACTACACCTTCGGCCTCTGGAACGAAGCCGGTGAGCTGGTCAGCTTCGCCAAGGCCTATTCAGGCCTGGAAGAGCGGGAGATCGTCGAGCTCGATCACTGGATCCGCCGGCACACCCGCGAGCGCTTCGGTCCCGTGCGGGCGGTGGAACCGCTGCAGGTGTTCGAGCTGGCCTTCGAGGGGATCGGACCCTCCCGGCGCCACAAGAGTGGTCTGGCGGTGCGCTTTCCGCGCATCAGCCGCTGGCGGCGCGACAAACCGGCCCAGGAGGCCGACACGCTGCTGGCGGCCCTGGCCCTGGTGAGCCCGGAGCCATGAAGCAGCTGGCTCCGAAGCCGCTGGCCCCGATCGAGGCCTGGTTCGAGCGGCAGGGTTGGCGGCCAATGCCATTTCAGCGCCACTGCTGGCAGGCCTATCTGCAGGGCGACAGCGGCCTGATCCAGGTGCCCACCGGCGCCGGTAAGACCTACGCCGCCGTCTTCGGCCCGATTGCCGCGATGCTGGCCGAGCAGGCGCAGTTGGCCAGCACACAGGCGTCCAAGGCGCAGGCCCCAAAGGGGCAAGCCCCAAACGGGCAGGCCGCAAAAGAGCAGGCCCCAAAGGGGCGGACCCCAAAGGCAGGATCCCGCCCCGGCGACACGCCCCTCGGCCTGCGCCTGCTGGTGCTGACGCCCCTGCGAGCCCTGAGCCGCGATCTACAGCTGGCGATCGAAGCGCCGATCCACGCCATGGGCTGGAAGCTGCGGGTGGGCCTGCGCAACGGCGACACCAGCAGCTCCGTGCGCACCAAGCAGCTGCGCCAGCCGCCCGAGATCCTGATCACCACGCCCGAGTCCCTCTGCCTGCTGCTGGCCAACCCGACGGCACGGACCCTGTTCGCCGGTCTGGAGGCGGTGGTGCTCGATGAATGGCACGAGCTGATGGGCAGCAAGCGCGGCAGCCAGTGCGAACTGGCCCTGAGCTGGCTGCGGCGGCTGCGACCCGGCCTGCGCACCTGGGCGATCAGCGCCACGATCGGCAATCTCGAAGAGGCGGCCCAGGCGGCCATCGGCGTTAGCCGCTGGCACGGGGGCAGCTGGAGCGCCAGCCAGCCCCCCTCCTTGATCACGGCCCGCATCCAGCGCCGCACCGCCATCCGCAGCCTGCTGCCCGAGACCATCGACGGCTTCCCCTGGGCCGGCCATCTGGGGCTGCGCATGCACGAAGAGCTGGTGGCGAAGCTGGAGCCCGGCGTCTCAACGCTGCTGTTCACCAACACCCGCAACCAGGCCGAACGCTGGCATCAGTGCCTGCGCTACGCCTGCCCGGAGATGGAGGACGGCCTGGCCCTGCACCACAGCGCCATCGATCGCAGCCGGCGCGAGGCGATCGAGGCGGCGGTCAAGGCCGGCGAGATCCGCTGGGTGGTCTGCACCAGCTCGCTCGATCTGGGAGTCGATTTCCAGCCGGTGCAAACGGTGGTGCAGATCGGGTCCGCCAAGAACCTGGCGCGGCTGCTGCAACGGGCGGGCCGCTCGGCCCACAATCCAGGCGGCACCTCCCAGGTGCTGTTCATGCCCACCCATGCACTGGAGCTGCTGGAGGTGTCGGCGATCCGGCGGGGGTTGGCGGCGGGTCTGGTCGAGCATCGGCCCGCCCCCAGCCAGCCGGTCGATGTGTTGCTGCAGCATCTGGTGACCCTGGCCTGCGGCCCCGGCTTCGATCCCGAGCTCGAACTGGAGACTGTGCGCAGCTGCTGGAGCTATCGCCAGCTCGATCGGGACACCTGGCAGTGGTGCCTGCGTTTTCTCGAGCAGGGAGGCGACTGCCTGGGTGCCTATCCGCGCTACCACAAGCTGGAGCGGGAGCCCGACCCGGACTGCGGCGCCCATGGCGGCAGCGGCTTCGCCTACCGGGTCACGGCGCCGGCTCTGGCCCGGCTGCACCGCCTCAACATCGGCACGATCACCGCCGATCGGGCGGTCACGGTGCGCTTCGTGCGCGGCGCCGTGCTCGGCCACGTGGAGGAGGCCTTCATCTCGCGGCTGCGCCCGGGCGATGTCTTCTTCTTCGCCGGCCGCCAGCTGGAGTTCGTGCGCCTGCGGGAGATGACCGCCATGGTGAAGGCCACCAACCGCAAGAGCAGCACGGTGCCGGCCTGGGCCGGCGGCCAGCTGGCGATCTCCGACCTGCTCAGCGAGCACCTGCGCCGCGAGGTCGACCGCTGCGCCCGCGCCCTCGACCCTGCAGGCGGGGACCTGGAGGCCGACAAGCCGGCGGCCGCGGACCTGGACAGCCCGGACCTGGACAGCCCAGGGCTAGACAGCCTGGGGCTGGACAGTCCGGAGCTGCGGGCCCTGGAACCCCTGTTGCGGCGGCAGGCCGATCTCTCGCGCCTGCCGCGGCACAACCAGCTGCTGATCGAGTTCTGCCGCAGCCGCGAGGGCAGCCATCTCTACGCCTATCCGTTCGAGGGCCGCTTCGTGCATGAAGGGCTGGGCTTCCTCTGGGCCTGGCGACTGGCCCGCCACCGGGCCGGCACGATCACCGTGTCGGTCAACGACTACGGCTTCGAGCTGCTGGCCCCCAGGGGCTATCCCTTCGAGGCGCTGGTGAGCGAGCACCGCCAGGCCCTGCTGGGCGACACCGATCTGGAGGCGGACCTGCAGCAGGCGATCAACCTGTCGGAGCTGTGCCGCCGCCGCTTCCGCGCCATTGCCCAGATCAGCGGCCTGGTGCTCAACGGCTATCCCGGCCAGGCCCGCACCGGCAGCCAGCTGCAGATCAGCAGCGCCCTGCTCTACGACGTGTTTCTGCAGCACGAACCCACCAACCGGCTGCTGGCCCAGGCACGCCAGGAGGTGCTGGAGGAGCAGCTGGAGCGGCACCGCCTTCAGGCCGCCCTGACCCGGCTGCGAAGCAGCGAACTGCTGCTGCAGGTCACCGCCCGTCCGGGCCCGCTGGCCTTTCCGCTGCTGGCCGAACGGCTCAACAACCGGCTCAGCAACGAGTCCCTGCTGGAGCGCCTGGCGCGCCTGCGGGCCGAAGCCGAACGGATCGAACAGTGAGCCGGCCGGTGCTGTGCCGGCAGGCCCTGCGTTCAGGCCCCGCATTGGCAAATCTGCACTGGAGCAGCCGCCGCGGAGCTGACCCTTCAGGAGGCCCGCTCGAGCCGGCGCACGATCAGCACCATCAGCCCCAGGGAGGCAACCAGGGCGATCAGCAGAGCGATGGTCATCACAGGGCCTCAACAGCACGGGATTATGGAGCAGCACGCCGGCCGCGAAGCCCCAGCCATGGACCTGGTGTTCGTCTACGGCAGCCTCAAGCGCGGCCAGGCCAATCACCACCTGTTGAGCGCGGCCCGCTTCGAGGGGGAAGCGCAGGCCACCGGCCTGGTGCTCCATGATCTGGGCCCGTTCCCGATGGCGATCGCCGCGGACCCACCTTCAGCTGGCGGCCCAGGCGCAACCGCGGCCCCGCTCCCAGCCGGCAGCGGACCAGGCATCACGACCGACAGCCCGGGTCAGGGCAGCTCAGGCGAGATGGCCATCGCAGGCGAGTTGGCCATCGCAGGCGAGCTGTTCGCCGTCGACGGCGAGACCCTGGCGCAGCTGGATCGCCTCGAAGGGGTGCCGCGGCTCTACCAGCGCCATCGCCACCAGCTGCGCGATGGGCGCCAGGCCTGGATCTATCTCGGCCAGCCCCGCCAGGTGCGGCATGTGCCGGCACTGCCGGCCGGCCGCTGGCCAGTTCTGTTGATGGCCCTGCTGCTGCCGGCCCTCAGCCCGGCCGGCCTGCGGGCTGAAACCAGCCTGGCGGACTGCAACCACTGGCGCAGCAGTCACGGTCAGGCCCGCATCGAGCTCGGCAACCGGATCGGCGCCGCCAGCTACCTGACCAAGAGGCAACGCCTGCAGGAGAGTCCGCCGCAGGCGCCGGTGACCCTCTACGCCGCCAGCGATCTGCGGCGGGCCTGCGACAGCTCCCGCTGAGAGCGCCCGCTCAAAGCGGCACAGACGCGAGCCCAGCCCCTTGGGAGCGGGCGGCCCGTCATGGGTCCCTCACCCAGGCAGCGCCACCAGCCAGCGCGCGCCTGCCCCGAGCAGCAGCGCCAGGCCACTGACCCACAGCCAGTCCGGCAGAGCGAGCTGGAGCAGGCGCCGCAGCAGCACGATCGAGCCGGCGGCTCCGATCGCCAGCGCCAGGCTCTGGCAGAAGGCGATCACATGGGGGTCCGCACTCCATTGCCAGTCCCTCAGCTGCCAGGCGCCACCCTGGTCCAGCCCCAGCGGCGAGAGGCTCACCGGCAGCAGCCGTCCCGCCTCCGCCATACCCAGGGGCAGATGCTGAGCCAGCATCGCCGCCCACAGCAACGGCAGCAGGGCATAGAGCACCAACCAGGGGCGGCCGCCCGGCTTCATCCGCCCCAGCAGCTGGCGAAGCAGTAACCACAACGCCGAGGGCAGGGCCAGCGCCAGGACCGCGAACGCCAGTCGCGGCAGCAGCGGGCCGTCCTGCAGAGAAACGGGCGCCAGGGGCAGCCAGCCCAGCAGCCGGGTCCAGTGCTGCAGGCTGAGGCCCCCGGCCAGCACCAGGATCAGACCCGCCTCCCCTGGCGGCGGCACCATCTCACGCTGGAGATCGGCAGCTGGCGGCCGCAGGCGCAGCTGCACCGAACGATGGGGGCAGGCCTGGGCGCAGGTCAGACAGAGCACGCAATTGCGGTTGTCATCGAGATGGGCGGGGTGGGTACCGAGCGGGCAGCCCGCCGTGGCGAGTCCCTCTCCTTCCGCCGGTCCACCCTTGAAGCAGGCGTAGCTGCTGCAACTGCCGCTGCAGGTGCCCACCTGGGCCCGCAACTCGCTGATCGCCAGCTTGGCGAACAGGCCGTTCATGCCGCCGATCGGGCAGAGATGTCGGCACCAGAAGCGCTTCTCGAAGCGCAGCGAACCGATCACCGCACCGGCGGTGATCAGCAGCAGCAGAGCGCTGCTCAGCCAGGCGGTGTCGGCCAGATTCCAGACCTCCTCCCAGAGCAGGATCGCCGCGAACCCCCCGGCCAGAACCGGCGCGGCCCAGCGATCGCTGTCGCCGCGGGGCCAGCGCTGCGGCCGCAAGCCCAGCCGCTGCGCCAGGCGCTGGACGATCTCGCCCCAGACCATGAACGGACAGAAGGAGCACCAGAGGCGACCGACCAGGGGATAGGCCAGCAGGATCAACGGCCACCACCAGGCCCAGAACAGATTCAAGGCGCCGTTGTGCTGGCGATCCTGGGGGCCGAGCCAGAGCCAGAGATTCACCAGCACGAACACCCAGCTGACCAGGCCGAACAGCAGCCCGTTCCAGAACCGGGGTGATCGCATCCAGTCCCGCAGCTGCGGCTTCCAGCGCCAGAGGTCAAATCGGGCCCGCTGCGGGCCGCGCCGCCCGGTCCAGAACACGTCGTCAGGCAGCTGCTGGGGATGGCTGCCGGCGCACTGGCGCAGGGCCCGCTCAATCAGCTGACCCAGCTCCCGCACATTGCCGGGAAAGTCATAGGTCTGCAGCCGCTTGACCAGGTCATCACTGATCCGGGGCGGGCGGCTCCAACCGAGGCTGAGGGCCTTCTGGCGCACGCCGTAGCGCAGCCATTCCCCCAGATCCTGGCGCCGCACCCGCAGCGGCGGCACCCGGATCAGCTGGCCGCAGCCATCGAACTCCGGCAGAGCTTTCTCCGCCGTGAAAAACACCCGGCCCGGGAAGCGGTGGATCTGTCCGGGGTGCTCGGGATCGCTCCAGCTGCCGTCGCGGGCCAGTTGCAGCAGCCGCGGCCGCAGCTCCGGCGGCGCCAGATCCACCTGATCGATCAACAGCGAGCCGGCCCCCAGGCACTCCAGCAGGGAGGCCTCATTGGCGCCGGCGGCGAACAATTCGGCGCCATCGGGCCGCAGCAAGGCGGCGTTGAGACGCACCAGCAGCTGGTTGCGGGCCGCGGAGCCGAAGTGGATCAGGGCGGCGATGTTGTCCTTTTCCAGGCCCGGTTCGCCGCTGATCAGCACCGGCCGGCGATCGGCCGAGCTCGAAGCCAGGCGGATCGCGTCGCGCAGGTTCTGGGCATAGCGGCTGCTGCCGACGATGCCGCGCCGGACGCGACCCAGCAGGTAGGGACCGAGCCGCCGCAAACAGGCCGCCGTGGCCGCGGTCGGCTCACCATCGCGGAGGGCAGCCTGGGCGGAGAGCGGCCCACTGGCCCGGCCGGCATCTGGAGACGACAAGGTCATGCCTGGACCGCAGCTGCCCCGATTCTGGACGGTGGATGATGGCCTAACCGCAGCCGCTTCACGATGAGCCTGACCCTCTATGGCGCCGCCCGCAGCCGGGCGTCGATGGTCCGCTGGTATCTCGAAGAGCAGGGGATCCCCTACCAGTGGATCAGCCTCGACCTGGGCGCCGGCGAGCACCGGCAGGAGCCCTTCCTGGCGATCAACCCGTTCGGCAAGGTGCCGGCCCTGGTGGATGACAGCCTGACGGGCCCCGATGGCGGGCCGCTGAAGCTGTTCGAGAGCGGCGCCATCCTCCAACATCTGGCCGAACACCACGGCCACGAGTTCGTCGGCGACTCCGGCGCCGCCCGCCGCTCCCTGACGGTGCAGTGGCTGCTGTTCGCCAACGCCAGCTTCGGGCCCGCCCTGATCCAGGCCGCCAGCAAACCGCAGGAGCTGGAGCGGCTGCTGACCACCCTCGATCGCCTGCTCGGCGCCGGAGCCTCCCTGTTGGCCGGCAGTGACTCAGCGGAGCCGGCCTGGGGTGCCGCCGACTGCGCCGTCCAGTCCTATCTGGCCTACCTGCCGCTGTTCTGCGCCCAGGTCGACCTCAGCCCCTTCCCCCACGTGCAGACCAGCATCAAGGCGACGCAGCAGCGGCCCGCCTACCAGCTGGCGATGGGCCAGGGCTGATGGCCGCCGCCATGACGGCGGCAAGCGCCGGAGCGGCAGGCCGCGAACCCTCCGATCAGGCCCCTTTTCTCTGGCGGGGCCATGGGCTTGCGCTGCTGGCCGCCCGGGCCCTGTGGTGCGAGGCCCAGGCCCTGCTGTTGGTGGCCGATCTGCACTTGGGCAAGGCCGAAAGCTTCCAGGCCCACGGCATTCCCTTCCCCAGCGATGGCGACGCCCAGACCCTGAACGCTCTGCTGGAGCTGGCCCATCGCTGGCGCCCGCAGCAGGTGATCGTGCTCGGTGATCTGGTCCACGACCGCCTGGGCCTGACCCCGACCCTGCGGCAGAAGCTGACGGCGCTGCCAGAGCTGCTCGGCTGCCCCATGCGATTGATCGCGGGCAACCATGATCGCGGCCAGTGGCATGAGGGTCTGCCCCAGGAGCCGGCCCAGGCGATCGGGCCCCTGTGGCTCAGCCACGGCCCCGATCCCCGACCCGGCCTGCTCAATGTCTGCGGCCATCTCCATCCGGTGGTGCGCCTCGGTCGCGGCGGCGATCGCCTGCGGCTGCCCTGCTTCGCCTTTGACCGGCGGCTGGACCAACTGGTGTTGCCATCCTTCGGTGCCCTCACCGGCGGCCATCCCTACCCGCAGCCGGCCGATCTGTGGGTCGTGGCCGAGGACGCGATCGTGCCCTGGCCGACGGGCCGGGGCCGACGGGCCGAGGCGGGGCCCGGAGCGCTGCAGCCGCCTGATCCGAACCCTCAGGCCTCGGCCGCCAGGGCCCGCACCACGTCGCCCCGGGTCAGCACGCCCACCGGCTGATTCGCCCCATCGAGCACGAACAGGCGCTGGATGCCGTTCTCATGCAGCTGGCGGGCGGCTGTAGGCAGGCCGGTCTGGGGGCTGCAGCTGTGGGGATGGCTGCCCATCACATCGCCGACGAGATTGCCGAGAACCTGATGCACCTGCCGATCCCACTGCAGCGGATTGCGCAGATAGATCACGGCATCGAGCAACATCACATAGGGGCCCGCATCGAAACCGCTCTCCCGGACCATCAGATCCTTTTCGGTGAGTTCACCCACCAGCTCGCCGGTTTCCGAGAGCACCGGCAGACCGGAGACGTGGTGGTCACTCATCAACTTCACCGCCTCCTGCAGCGGCGTATCCCGCCTGACGCTGAGCACGGGGCTGCTCATCACCTCGGCAACGGAGCGCTCGACAACCATGCGGGATTTTCCGGATGGGGTCATTCTGCGGCGCTGCAGGCTGGCCATCACCGTTCGACCGCCCCCAGCGAGCGGCGACAATGACCCTTGCACTCCCCCGGAGCACCCGCTGCGCCGCCTTGCCGACCTGCTCACCATCAGCCGGGCGCTGCTGGGACTGCCGCTGCTGCTGGCCCTGGCCGGCGGTCACCAGGCTCTGGCCTGGGGGCTGCTGCTGCTGGGCGGACTGAGCGACTGGGCCGATGGCGCCCTGGCCCGCCGAGCCGGCGGCGGCTCGGTCTGGGGGGCCCGGCTCGATCCTCTGACCGACAAGATCCTGATCACGGCCCCCCTGCTCTGGCTGGCGGCGGCACGGGCCCTGCCCCTGTGGGCCGTCTGGCTGCTGCTGGCCAGGGAACTGCTGATTTCCGGCTGGCGCGCCGGCCAGGGCAGCGGCGGACCGGCCTCCTGGGGGGGCAAGGCCAAGACGATCCTGCAGTTCCTGTCGCTGCTGTTGCTGCTCTGGCCCGCCGACTGGACCCTGGCGATCAGCGCCGGCGACCTGGAGCTGTCGGGGCTGATGCGGGGAATCGGCTGGTGGCTGTTCTGGCCCTCGCTGCTGCTGGCGTTGAGCTCCGCCCTCGGCTACCTGCGGCAAGGGCGGCAGCGGTCAGATCAGGGGCCGGCGCAGGGTTGAACCCGGTCCCAGCAGCCCCGTCCCAGCTTCGGGACCCGGAGCTCAGCCGGCCAGCAGTGCCTCATCGGCTGAGAAATCCGGCTGCGTCGGCATCGTCAGCCGGTAGTCGTTGGCGTAGCTGTCGGCCAGGGTGGCCTCCAGGTCATAGGCCGGCTCCCAGGCGAGTTCCCGCCGCACCCGCTGGATGTCAGTGAGAAAGTGATCCAGGCGCAGCGGGAAGGCCTTGCGGGCCTTCTTGTCGAGGCCAGCCGGATTGAAGGAGCGGATCTCGACGCTGGCGGGATCCTGGCCGCAGGCCCTGGCCGCGGCGGCCACCAACCCGCGGAAGGTCACGCCCTTGGCGCCACTGCAGTTGTAGATGCGGTTGGCGGCGGCATCCACCTCGATGCAGCGGGCCATGGCCGCGGCCAGATCGGCCACATGGCCCAGCTGGGTGATCGTGCTGCCATCACCCGGCAGCGGCACAGGCCGTCCATGGACGATGCGATCGAAAAACCAGCTCTCGACGGGGTTGTAGTTGCCAGGGCCGACGATGTAGGTGGGCCGGAAGCTGGTGAAGGGGATGTGCTGCTGCCGCAACCAGGTTTCGGTTTCCGCCTTGCCGGCATGGCGACTGGCCGGATCGGTGGGGCTGTCCTCATCCAGGGGCCAGAGCTCACTGTCGGCGTAGGCACCGGCGGAACTGACGTAGACGAAGCGATGGGCGGGAGCGCCGGTGCGCTCGATCACGCGCCGGCTGTCCTCGAGGCTGCGGCCGGAACTGTCGACGATCACATCGAAGCGGCGGCCGTCGAGAGCCATCAAGCCCTCCTCGCTGCCGCGATCCCCCACCAGGTGCTCCACCCCCTCGGGCAGCGGCTGGCGACCGCGAGTGAAGAGCGTCAGCTCGTGTCCGGCCCCGAGCAGATGGGCCACCAGGGGCCGGCCGACGAAGCGCGTGCCGCCCATCACCAGGATTTTCATCGGCCAGCCCACAGGTTGCCGGGCCATTCAAACGCCCGGCCAGGCTGATCCGGAGAACGGGGTCCGGCGGGCGCCGTTGATGATGGGGGCCGTGCACCGCGGTTCGCATGCAGGTCATCCCCGCCATCGATCTCCTCGACGGTCACTGCGTCAGGCTGCACCAGGGGGATTACGACCAGGTCACTCGCTTCAGCGATGACCCGCTCGCCCAGGCCCTCTCCTGGCAGCGGCAGGGAGCGCAGCGATTGCACCTGGTCGATCTCGATGGCGCCCGTACCGGCCAGCCGGTCAACGATGCGGTGGTTCGGCGGATCACGGCGGCCCTGTCGATTCCCGTGCAGCTCGGTGGCGGCGTGCGCAGCGTCCAGCGGGCCGAAGAGCTGCTGGCCTGCGGACTCGATCGGGTGATTCTCGGCACCGTGGCGGTCGAGCAGCCGCAGCTGGTGCGCGATCTGGCGGAACGCCATCGCGGCCGCATCGTCGTCGGCATCGATGCCAAGGATGGCCGCGTGGCGACGCGGGGCTGGCTCGAAGCCAGCACGATCGAGGCCAGCGCCCTGGCCGGCAGCTTCGAAGGCTCGGCCGTGGCCGCCCTGATCACCACCGACATCGCCACCGACGGCACCCTGGCCGGGCCGAATCTGGAGTTCCTGCGCACGATGGCCCAGGCCAGCTCGATTCCGGTGATCGCCTCCGGCGGAATCGGCAACCTGGCCGACCTGCTCTCGCTGCTGAGCCTGGCGCCCCTGGGGGTGGAAGGCGTGATCGTCGGTCGCGCCCTGTACGACGGCCGCGTTGACCTGGCCGAAGCCCTGCAGGCGATCGGCCCGGAACGACTGCAGGATCCCATCAGCCTGCCTGTGGCCTGACAAGGCGGAAGCCAGCGAACTGGAGCCGGAAATCCCGTGGGCCCGCCCCAGCACGAAAGCAGCCCGGCAGAGCCCCAATCTGTCCCCTATAACAGAGGGGATTCCCAGTCGCCCCCGTGGCTATCGCCACCATTTCCGTCCCAGTCCATGACTCCAGCCGCGAGAGCGAGCCTGTGGAGGACATGGCTGGCCATGGCCCCCGCCACCCTGCGATGCCCGCGCCTCCCCAATGCGTCGAAGACGTCTATCGGCGCTGCCGCGAGCTGGGCATGCGCCTGAGCCGGCAGCGCCGGATGGTGCTCGATCTGCTCTGGGCGGAAAAAAACCACCTCAGCGCCAGGGACATCTTCGAGAAACTCAATGATCAGGGCCGCAACATCGGTCATACCTCCGTCTATCAGAACCTCGAGGCCCTGCAATCCGCCGGCGTGATCGAGTGTCTGGATCGCGCCAACGGCCGGCTCTACGGCTACCGGGCTGACCCCCACAGCCATCTCACCTGCAGCCAGTCGGGTGCCATCCGCGATCTCGATGTGACCCTCCCGGCCGAACTGCTCCGGCAGATCGAAAGCCTGACCGGCTTCACGATCGAGTCCTACACCCTGCACCTCTGCGGTCGCCCCAGGCGCCCCTGAGCGACGGGCACAATCCCCGACACGCCTGAGGAACCCGGCCCCGGCGCCTTCCGGGTCGTGCCGATCAGCACACCGGAAACACCTGCTGACCCCTGGATCCCTCCCACCGGTCTCGTTAGCGTGAGTCGATCCGCTGCGCCCTGTGAACCGCCGCGACCCGAAGGTCCAACCCCAGCCCCAGATTCCCGCCCAACTGCTGGTCTTTGCCGAGCCGCTGCTTCGGGAGGGCCTGCTGGTCTGGCTGGCGGCGGCGGCGCAGGGCTGGACGGTGGTCACGACGCCGGAGGAGCTTGAAGGTGCACCGCACCTGGTGATCTGGAGCCTGAGGGGCACTCCGGAGCCTGCGCTGCTGGTCGCCGAACTGGAGCGGCTGCAGGAGCGCTGGCAGCCCGCACCCGTGCTGTTGCTGCTGCCCCAGGGCCATCGCTATGCCACGGACCTGCTGCTGGAACTGCCCCTGCAGGGACTGCTGGAGGAACCCGACGCCAACGGATTGCGGCAGGCGGTGTCCACCCTGCTCGGCGGTGGACGGGTGGTGGCCATCGGCAACCCCCAGACGACGGCAGCCAGCAGCGCCGAGGCGCCAGCCCTGGGCCTGGGCCAGTGGCTGTTGATCAGTGGCCTGCAGCAGATCGATGCTGAACTCCGTGTCTGCCGGCGCCTGCTCGATCAGCCGCCCGCCGCCTGGCTCGCCGAGCTGCTGCTGCTGGGCCGGCTGCGGGAACTGGCAGCGGCCCGGCGGCTGCTGCTCTGGCTCTGGGGTCCACTGGCTCTCGCCTGGCCAGCGACGACGCCACTGATCCCGGAGCCACCATCGCCGGCAGCGAGCCGCGAAGTGACCATCACCTTGAGGCAGCGGACCGCCGATGGTCTCTGGCAGGCCCTGCGCGAGCGGCTCAACCAGTCCGCCGAAGCCAGTGCGCTGAGTGGTGGCAGCCAGCTGCTGGCCCTCGACGGCCTGCATCCGGACCGGCGCCGGGATCTGCTGCTCGCCCTGGTGGAGCAGTTCGAACTGCTGCGCCAGCGGCTGCAACAGAATGGTGTCGCCGGAGAGTCGCTGTTGCGCCAATGGCAGGAGCTGCAACCAGAACTGCGCCGTCAGGCGCTGCGGCGCATGGCCGGCGGTTACGTGCAGCTGCCCTGGCAGGGCGATCTGCGACCGGTGGCGACCAGCCTGATCGAGACCAGTGAGCTGTCGATCCTCGATGGGGAGCTGCCCGATCCGGTACCGATGCTGGGCACCCTGATCCAGGCCAGACCGCTGCTGGTCGAAGGGCGACTCCTGGCCCCCGATGAACCGCAGGCGCTGCTGTACCTGGAGCTGCTGCTCAGCAACTGGCTGGTACGCAGTGCCGAGCTGATCAGCGCCGAAGTCCTCGCCGCCTGTGCCGACTGGCCCGAACTGCGGCGCTATCTGCTGCGTCCCGACCTGCTGGCGACCCGCAGCCTGGAGCGCCTGCGCAACCAGCTCAATGCCCGCCAGCGCTGGAACAGCTGGTTTGAGCGGCCGATCCAGGTCTACGAAAGCCGCCGCCCCCTCTATCGGCTCGAGCAAGGGGCGATCAAGACCGTCGATCTGATGGAGCCTCGGGACCAGGAACTGCGCCAGCTCGGCTGGTTGCAGCAGGCCGTCACCCTCGCCCTGGAAACCCGCGATGCCCTCGGCCCCCAGCTGCGCGGCCTGACACGTGCCCTGGGCAATCTGCTGGTGATGCTGCTCACCCAAGTGGTGGGCCGGGCCATCGGCCTGATCGGCCGCGGCATTCTGCAGGGCATGGGTCGCAGCGTCGGGCGTGGCTGAAGCGGCACCCCAGCGAACGGGGCCACAGGGCACAATGAGCCGATGCGAGCTTCAGTCCCGGCCCTTTCGCCCCGTGGCCCAACCCTGCACCGGACCACCGGGCCCATCCATCGCCCATCCGCCGATCGGATGGCCGGGAGCTCTGGACCCGTCCCGGCAACGATCAGGGCTAAGGCGTCGCTGGCCCGGCTGGCCATGGCCCTGAGTTCCCTGCTGGCGATTCTGCTGCTGCTGCTGGGCAGCGTCAGTGGCCTGGCCGCTCCGGCTGCCGCCGCCCTGGATGATGACCGCTACGACGGCAATATTTTCGCGCTCTATGCCGGTAACGGCTCCCTGGTGCCACCCCGCGGCAGCCTGGCCCAGGCCCTTGAAGACGGCCGCGTGGCCGTGGTGGTTTATTACCTCGACGACAGCTCGGTCAGCAAGCGCTTCGCCCCGGTGGTGTCCGAACTGCAGCGGCTCTGGGGACAGGCGATCGAACTGATCCCCCTGGTCACCGACCCCCTGCAGAACCGACCGGTCGAAGGGCCGGGCGATCCGGCGGGGTACTGGAAGGGCACGATTCCCCAGGTGGTGATTTTCGATCAACAGGCCAAGGTGGTCTTCGACGCCAGCGGCCAGGTGGATGTCGATGCCATCAATCGCGTGATCAGCCAGGTCACAGGCATCCCGATGGCGCCCAGCAGCGGCAACAGCTCCACGATGAGCTTCAACGAACTCAACAGCGAAGTGGTTCCCTCCCGCTGATGGCTGCCCAGCACGACGCGATCGGAGCCCGCCAGCCCGGCGAGGGTCGCCAGCGGCTCGAGAGCGACAGCCTCGGCAGCATCCCCGTTCCAGCCGAGCACTACTGGGGGGCCCAGACCCAGCGCTCCCTGCGATTCTTCGCTTTCGGCGAGCGGATGCCCATCGCCCTGATCCGGGCCTTCGGTGAGCTCAAGGCGGCCTGCGCCGAGGTCAACGGAGACCTGGGCCGACTGGAGCCTCAGCTGCAGATGGCGATCGTGGCGGCGGCGGCGGAGGTGGCCGCCGGCCAGCTCGATGACGAGTTTCCCCTGCGCATCTGGCAGACCGGTTCCGGCACGCAGACGAACATGAACGTCAACGAGGTGATCGCCAACCGGGCGATCGAGCGACTGGGCGGCGTGCCTGGCAGCAAGTGCCCGGTCCACCCCAACGACCATGTCAACCTCAGCCAATCCAGCAACGACACCTTCCCGGCGGCGATGCACGTGGCCGTGGCGCTGGAACTGGAAACCCAGCTGCTGCCGGCCCTGGAGCGCCTGATCGGCGCCCTGGGCAACCGGGCTGAGGAGTTTGCCGCGATCATCAAAATCGGCCGCACCCATCTGCAGGATGCGGTGCCCCTCAGCCTCGGCCAGGAGTTCAGTGGTTACGTCGCCCAGCTGGAACTGGGCGTTGCCACCCTGCGCCAGAGCCTGCCCCAGGTGCTGCAGCTGGCCATCGGCGGCACAGCGGTGGGAACCGGGATCAATGCCCCTGCTGGCTTCGGCGAGGCGGTGGCCACCAGGCTGGCGGAGCGCCTGGGGCTGCCCTTCAGCAGCGCCCCCAACAAGTTCCAGGCCCTCGCCGGCCATGAACCCCTGGCCGCGGCCCATGGGGCCCTAACCGTGCTGGCGGGCAGCCTGATGAAGATTGCCAATGACATCCGCTGGCTGGGCAGCGGCCCCCGCTGCGGCCTCGGCGAGCTGATCCTGCCTGAAAATGAGCCCGGCAGCAGCATCATGCCGGGCAAGGTCAATCCCACCCAGTGCGAGAGCCTGACCATGGTGGCCGTGCAGGTGATGGGCAACAACACGGCGGTTCAGCTGGCGGCCAGCCAGGGGAACTTCGAGCTGAACGTGTTCAAGCCCCTGATCGCCCACAATCTGCTGGAGAGCATTGCCCTGCTCGGTGGCGGCTGCGACAGCTTCCGCGAACACTGCATTGAAGGGCTCCGGGCCGATCTCAGCCGGATTGACATGCTGCGGGACCAGAGCCTGATGCTGGTCACGGCCCTGACCCCGGCGATCGGATATGACCGGGCCTGCGCGATCGCAAAACATGCCCACCAGCATCAGCTCAGCCTGCGCGAAGCGGCTCTGGTCCTCGGCGAAATCAGCGCTGAAGAGTTTGATCACTGGGTGCGGCCCGACACGATGATCTGAGACCTGTTGCCCGGACAGCGAGCACCGCTGGTCCCAACAAGGAGAGGGTCAGGGTAAGGATCAGGCCAGGGTGTTGATGGCGCGAGCCACAAGAATCAGAAAGACGATCAACGCCGTGGCGGTATGGGCCATCTGCAGCCATTTGACCTGGCTGCCAATCACCGCATGCCCTTCCGGCGGGCCGAGGGTATTGCTGGAAAGGGCCGTGAAGAATAGATAGTCCACGGGCCTGGGCAACCAGCCAGCTGTGGGGCAATCGGTCTGTTCAGGAAAACGGATCTGAGGCTGGAAGCCGCTCTGGACAGAGGCCCGCAACTGCCACGGGTAATCGACATACCAGTACCAGAAGAAAAAGACAAGATTCAACGAAATGTACAAAACTATGGCCTCAAGCAGCAGCTGATAGGAGGCCAGCTTCAGGTGATAGACAGCCGCATTGAGGAAAATGATATTGATCAGCAGATCCAGGCTACAGGCGATGCCAAAGACACAGAGCATCTGCCTGACATGCGGCACACGATGCACGCAGGTGCGCAGGATCAGAATCAGGAGCTCCATCAGGGCGACACCCAAAATCAGTCCGTGCGCACCGGAAAGCCAGCCAGGAAAACCCATGGTCAAGGAATGCACCAGGGCCATCGGCTTGATCAACCAGGGAATTGGAGCGTTCGACGAAGCAGCGTATTGAGCCGCCAACTGCCCTTGAACAAACAGATTCAATAGCGGTGACAGACTCAGGGCCAGGATGTAAACCAGATTCTGGCCAGGTCGGGGCAGATGGGAATAGCGCCGTGGTCGGATCAGATCCAGAGTTGCTGATGGGGTCATCGACGCAGGCCTCAGAGCAGGTTGGCCGCCAGTTCCGCCAATTCCGAGCGTTCGCCTCGACTGAGGGTGACATGGCCCGCCAGCGCCTGACCCTTGAAGCGCTCCACCAACCAGGTGAGGCCATTGCTTTCGGCATCAACGTAGGGATTATCAATCTGATAGGGATCACCAGTGAGAACAATTTTGGTGCCCTGCCCCACCCGGGTCACGATCGTTTTGATTTCATGGGGCGTGAGGTTCTGAGCCTCATCCACCACCATATACTGGCGGGGTATTGAGCGCCCACGGATATAACTGATCGCCTCCACCTCCAGTAGACCCATTCCCTTGAGGTCACTCCAGCTGTTACGGGGCGTGCGCTGACCGCCGCGCTGGGAATGGCCCTCATCACCGCCGCCCAGCAGATAATCGAGATTGTCGATGATTGGTTGCATCCAGGGGCCCATTTTTTCCTGCAGATCACCGGGCAGGAAGCCGATGTCCTTGCCGAGGGGAATCACAGGCCTCGTCACCAGCAGGCGGTCGTAAAGCCGTTCATCCGCCACCTGGTTGAGACCGGCCGCCAGGGCCAGCAGGGTCTTGCCGGTGCCGGCCTTACCCACCAGCGTGATCAGCTGGATCTCGGGATCCAGCAGCAGATCCAGGGCAAAGGTCTGCTCCCGGTTGCGGGGCTGAATCCGTCCCAGCTTCACCCTGGTCCCCCGCAGCAGCGGATGCAGGCAGCCGGTCCGGGCCTGGAAGCGGGCCAGCAGGGTGTGGTTGGGCTGGGCCTGATCGATCAAGGTGACCCCTTCATTGGCCTGCAGGCCAGCGGCAGCGACACTGGTCTCCGGCAGGGAGCTCAGGGCCAGGCCCGCCCCATCCTTGAGCCGGTCCATCTGCTCGGCACTGACCCACAGCTCACAGAAACCGGGATAGAGATCCGTGATGTCCACCTTGTCGGTGGTGTAGTCCTGGGCGATCAGCCCGACCGCATCGGCCTTGATGCGCAGATTGGTGTCCTTGGTGACCAGCACCACTGGCGGCTGGCTGCCCATCACCTCCTGCAGGCGCTGCTCCAGGGCCACGGCCAGGATGTTGTTGTCGCCGTTGCCAGTGCGCAGTTCCGGCGGCAGCTGGGCGAGGGTCTCAGCTCGGCAGAACACCACTTTGAGGGTGCCGCCTGAGGCTTCGTCGATCGTGACCCCCTCAGCCAGGTTGCCCCGCTGACGGAACTCATCGAGCAGCCGCGAGATCTGGCGGGCATTGCGCCCCTTCTCCGAGGGGTCCCGCTTGAAGCGATCGATCTCCTCGACCACCTCGATCGGCACAACGACGTTGTTGTCCTGAAACCGGGTCAGGGCACTGGGGTCGTGCAGCAGGACATTGGTGTCCAGAACAAAGGTCTTACGCATGCCAGTCGCCCTGCCGGTGCGGTGACCTGGAACCTAGGGCCACCGCCGCATCTACGCTCCGGCAGTTCGCGACCCGTTGGGTTTCAGGCTTGCCGTTTCCGATCTCCCTCCTTCTTGGCCTGCTGCTGCTGTTCGGCCTCAGCCTCCTGTGGCTGGAGCTGCGCCACCGGCTGCGCCCGGCCTCGCCGCTGCGGCTGACACCCGGCCCGTTCCAAGTGAAACGCAAAGCCCAGGGATTGGAACTGACGGGCGAGATCACGATCCGCAACCCCCATGGCCGCATGGAGGTGTTCGTACCGGAGATCCACGTGCATCCGGTATTGCTGGGCCGGGCCGATCTCACTGAGGTGCGCTCCGAAGTGCGCATCACTCCTTTGCACCCCGATGAACCGGCGCGTCCTGACCACTACTGGGCCGCTTACATCGTCAAGGGGCACAAAAGCACAGCGGCCCATCTGCGCATCAACCTGATCGGACCGGCCGGCGCTGACCTTGAAGCGCTGATCGACACGGTCTGGCTGGACATTCAATGGATCAACTACGGACCCTTCGGTCGGCTGTTGCGACGGGACGGAATCCTGGTGCCGATCCAGAAACCCGAGCCCACTCCGGCCGCGATCGCCAGCTGGCGCGAAGGAGACCACTGTCGGGTGCTGCCGGTGCGCACCCACCTGCTCGGCGTCCTCGACGATCCCCTGAACGTGCTCGAGCACTACGCCGGCCATCTGCTGCAGCCGGGTGATGTGCTCACCATCGGCGAGACGCCGCTGGCCGTGATCCAGGGCCGTTATCACCATCCCTCGACGGTGGAGCCTTCGATGCTCTCCCGGCTGCTGTGTCGCGTGTTCCACCCAACCAGCAGCCTGGCCACCGCCTGCGGGCTGCAGACCCTGATCGACATCGTCGGACCGGCGCGGGTGCTGGGCGCCTGGCTGGCGGGCAGCGCGCTGAAACTGGTGGGTTTCAAGGGGGGCTTCTATCGCCTGGCCGGAGATCAGGCCCGCCTGATCGACGATGTCACGGGCACCACTCCTCCCTACGACCAGACCCTGGTGCTCGGTCCCCACGCCCCGGAACTGTTCTGCAACCAGGTCTCCGCAGCCCTGGGTGTGGCCGTGGCCGTGGTCGATGTCAATGATCTGGGCCGGGTGAAGGTGCTGGCCAGCAGCCGCAACTGTGATGAGGAGCTGCTGATGCGTGCCCTCAAGCCCAATCCCGCCGGCAATGCCAACGAGCGCACACCTCTTGTTCTGGTACGTCCGGCCTAAACTCACAATCAGGGACTGTCGAATTTCCTCACAATCTCCCCCTTCCAGCCCGTGCCTTCCAGCGTCACCATCTCAGTGCCGGGCCCACCGGTCGATGCGGGGGGCCCGGAGGGAGCCAGCGGTCACTGGGCGATCCAGCCGCTGCAGGGCTGGCATCTGCCGCTGCTCGACGACCCCGCCTTCCTGCCGCTCCAGCCCCTGCTGCAACGCAGCCTGCTGCTGGCGGTGCCTGAGCGGCTGCTGACGGCGCTAGTGCACCGGCCTCCCCTGGCCTCCGAAGTTCTGGTGGCGGTGAGGACCCCGGCCTCCGGCCGCCATCAGCTGCTGGGCCTGATCATCAGCCGTCGTCTCAATCGCAGCGGCACCAGCTGGCAGGTCGAACATCTGCGGCTCAGCCTCCAGACCCAGGAGGATCCGGCGCTGCCCAATCGCCACGGCGTGGCTGCAGCCCTGCTGCGGGAGGCGATTCAGCGGGCCCGGAGCGCCACCAGCTGGATCGCCACCGCCTCCAGCCTCGACAGCACCCGGCTGGCGGTGTTGCGGGAGCAGGGCTTCCAGCCCCAGCGCACCGACCAATTCTGGCGCTGGCAGGCCGATGGCAGCGCCGGTGCTGCGCCGGCAGTCCTGCCCACCAATCTGCAGCTGCGCTCCTTGAACCGACGCAGCGCTGCCCTGCTCTGGCATCTCGAGCAGGCCACCTGCCCCGCCCAGCTGCGCCAGCTGCTCGATCGCCGCGTCGAGGATCTGCTCGACCAGAGCGGCAGTCGGGGCTGGCTGCTGGTGGACACCAACCGCAACGAGGCCGTCGCCGGTGTGCGCTGGCTGGCGGACCAGCCCGGCGGCGGCCAGCGGGTGGAGTTCACCCTGCATCCAGCCTGGCTGCATCTGCTGGGCCCGGCCGGCGAACTGTTGCTACGTCGCTATGCCGCGCCCGGATCCACCCTCTGGCTGCTCAGTGATGTGGCCGATACCGCCCGTCACGACTGGCTGCAGCGGCTCGGCGCCGAACCCCAGGGGGAACAGGTGCTGATGGCGCGCAGCGTCTGGCGCCGCCACGGCCCGCTGCCCGCCGAACGGGCCGCCCGCCGCATCGAGGCGGTGCTCGAACAGTTCCAGCCCCGCCGTCGCCCCCTGCCCACGCCCGTGGGCCCACTCGGCAGCGGTTCGGCCCCCTCCTGACATGGGTATCGCGGCTGGAGGATCGGAGCGCCCCGCCCGGGTCCAGCCGGCTGCCGGCTCGGTGCGGGGACCCTGCTCGGCCCTGGCCCTGGATGTGGGGCACCGGCGCATCGGCCTGGCCGGCTGTGATGGGCTCGGCCTCACGGTCACACCATTGCCGGCCCTGCTGCGGGGAGCGTTTGAGCGGGATCTGCTCCATCTGCGGTCCTTGGTGCAACAGCGGCAGGTGCGGGCGCTGGTGCTGGGCCTCCCCCTCGACGCCGATCAACAGCCGACTCGTCAGGCCCTGCACTGCCGCCGCTATGGCCTGCGGCTGGGCCGGGCCCTGGCCGCCGCCGGCTTGAGTCTGCCCCTGGCCTGGGTGAATGAACACAGCAGCAGCTGGGCTGCGGGTGAGCGCTTTGGTCTGCACGGGGATCGCAGTGGCCGGCTCGACAGCGCCGCCGCCGCGGTGCTGCTGGAGCAGTGGCTTCAGGAGGGCCCCGCCGCCGAACCGGTCGGAACGGCGACCATCGATCACGGCCAGCGGCCGGTCGTTGCTCCATTCTGAAGAGAGACGCCCCTACCCCATGAATGCCGAGTCCCCTGCCATGTCGGCCTCCGGTGATGTGCCGACCCTGGTGGTTCATGACAGCAACGGCCGCCAACTGCTCTGCTTCCTCGAGGAGCTGGTTCCCCTCGATGGCCATGACTACGCGCTGCTGACGCCGGTGGACACCCCGGTGTGTCTGGTGCGTCTTGCCCAGGACGACGACGACGAGGATGAACCCATCGAGGAACTCGAAGGAGCCGAGGAGATTCTCTCGATTGCCGATGTGATCCTTCAGGAAGAGGATCTGACCCTGGTGCGCTCGGCAGTCACCTTGACCGTGAGTGGCGAACTGGACGAGCCGGACCCCGACGAGATCGATGCGGAAGCGTTCGAGGAGGACGGGGACGACACAGAGGACAGCGATCTCTACGAAATGCTCGGTCGCCCCTTCTGGGTCGGTGAACAGCAGTATGCGCTGTTCATCCCCCTCGATCCCTTCTTCGTGGTGGCCCGTCTCAACGGCAATGAAGCGACTCTGGTGGAAGGTGAGGAGTTCGACCGGGTGCAGGGACGCATCGAGGCAGAGCTCGAAGAGCGGGAGCTGGGCGACTGATGCTGCGGCAGCTGCTCACCCCTGACTGGCTAGCGACCAGCACCCTGGCCCAGCTGCCCCTCGAGCGGCTGCTCGATCACGGCATCCGGGCCCTGGTTCTCGATGTCGACCGCACCCTGCTGCCGCGCCGCCAGAGCGTCATGCCGCCCGCTGCCGAGCAGTGGTTGCGCCAGGCCCTGCCGCAGCTGCCGATTCACCTCCTCAGCAACAACCCCTCGCGCCACCGCATCGGCGCCGTCGCCGATCGGCTGGGCCTGCCTTTCACCACATCAGCGGGCAAGCCCCGACGCACGGCCCTGCGCCGGGTCCTCCATGAGCTGGGTCTGCCCCCAGCCCAGGTGGCCCTGGTGGGTGATCGCATCTTCACCGACGTGCTGGCAGGCAATCGGCTCGGCCTCTACACCGTGCTGGTCAAGCCGATCGATTCGGAAGGCCTGCCCTGCCGCCAGGACCGGCTGCAGAACCTGGAGCTGCGCCTGGCCCGCTGGCTGGGGACAGGAGCGCGCTGATGGGGGACGGAGCTGCCGTGGTTCGCAGGGTGATCAAGGTGGGCACCAGCCTGCTGCGGGGTGATGGCGATCGCACCACCGCAGCCGTGATCGCCGACATGGCCGCCAGCCTGGGCCGCCAGCAGCGCCGGGGAGAGCGCATCGCCCTGGTCACCAGCGGCGCCGTGGGGCTGGGCTGTGAGCTGCTGAAGATCAGCCGACGTCCGGGCGAGCTGGCCGCCCTGCAGGCCGCCGCCGCTGTCGGCCAGGGGCGACTGATGGCCCTCTATCAGGACGCCTTCGCGATCCGCGGGCTCGCCGTCGCCCAGGTGCTGCTCACCCGCGGCGATCTAGCCTCCAGGCGCCGCTACCAGCGGGCCTGTCGCACGCTCGAGCAGCTGCTGCAGTGGGGAGTGGTGCCGATCATCAACGAAAACGACACCCTCGCTACCGATGAGCTGCGCTTCGGAGACAACGACACCCTCTCCGCCCTGGTGGCGGTGGCGATCGGCGCCGACGAACTGGTGCTGCTGACCGATGTCGACAGCCTCTACTCCGGCGATCCCCGCACCGATGCCGAGGCCAGTCCGATCGAGGAGGTGCGCGATCTGGCCGAGCTCGAACGGCTGCGCAGTGTGGCCAGTGGCGGCGGCCAGTGGGGTACCGGCGGGATGACCACCAAGCTCACCGCCGCCCGGATCGCCACCTCCAGTGGCATCCGGGTGCGCCTGGCTGATGGTCGCGATCCTGCCGTGCTGGAGGCCCTGCTGGCCGGCGCCAGGGTCGGCACCGTGTTCCACCCCAGCCCCACCCCCCTCACCGATCGCAAGGGCTGGCTGGCCCACGCTCTGTTGCCCAAGGGCAGCCTGCGCATCGATCAGGGCGCCGAACGAGCCCTGCTGGAGCGCGGCGCCTCCCTGCTGGCGGTCGGCATCCAGACGGTGGAGGGCCTGTTCGAGCGCGGCGAGGCGGTGCGGGTGCTGGCCAGCGACGGTCGCGAACTGGCCCGGGGGCTGAGCCGTTTCAACAGCGAGGAACTCTCCGGCATCCTCGGCCTGGGCAGCGACGCGATTCGCCGCCAGCTGGGGGATGTGGGCGATGCGGTGATCCATCGCGATCAGCTGGTGCTGTTGGCCAATCCCTGATCACAGGGCCTACGATCCCGGCCCGACCTGGACACCGGGGAATGCGTTTCAGCAGCCTGCTCAACCTCCTCAGCGAGGTGAGCGACGCCACCCCGTTTCATCTGGGCGATGATCCGGAACTGAGCGGCGCCCAGGCCCTCGACGCGGCCGGGCCCACCCAGCTCAGCTTTCTGGAGGAGGGCCATGCCCTGGCGAGCGCCCTGGCGGCCAGCGCCGCCGCCGCCGTGCTGATCCCGGCCCAGGGGGCCGATGCGGCCGTGCTGCAGCAACAGGCCACCGAGCGCAATCTCGCCTGGGTGGCCCTGAAGACTCCCCGCCTGGGCTTCGCCGAAGCCCTGGAGGCCCTCTATCCCCGCCTGCGGCCCGAGCCGGGGATTCACCCCACGGCGGTCGTCCATCCCACGGCCAGCCTCGGCCGCGATGTGCACCTGGGACCCCATGTGGTGGTCGGGGCGGGCAGCAGCATCGGCGATGGCTGCCTGCTGCATCCGTCGGTGGTGCTCTACGACGACGTGATCCTGGAGCCGGACTGCGAACTCCATGCCCAGGCGGTGCTCCATCCCGGCAGCCGCCTGGGCCGCCACTGCGTGGTCCACTCCGGCGCCGTGATCGGTTCAGAGGGCTTCGGCTTCGTGCCGACCGCCAGCGGCTGGCGCAAGATGCCCCAGACCGGACTGGTGGTGCTCGAAGAGGGGGTTGAGGTGGGCTGCGGCAGCACCATCGACCGCCCCTCGGTGGGCGAAACCCGCATCGGCGCCGGCACCAAGATCGACAACCTCGTGCACATCGGCCATGGGGTGGTCACCGGTCGGGGCTGTGCCCTGGCGGCCCAGGTGGGCATCGCCGGCGGTGCCCGGCTCGGCCATGGGGTGATCCTGGCCGGCCAAGTGGGGGTGGCGAATCGGGCGGTGATCGGCGATCGCGCCATCGCCTCGTCAAAATCGGGCATCCACGGCGAAGTGGCCGCCGGCGAGGTGGTCAGCGGCTATCCCGCCATCCCCAATCGTCTCTGGCTGCGCTGCTCGGCCGTGTTCAACAAACTGCCGGAGATGGCCCGCACGCTGCGCCAGATCAGGGCGAGCGCCGAAGCAGCAGGGGTTGACACTGGCAGCGGCACGGGCGGAACGGCCCAGTAACCTCGCCGGTTGCGCCGACCGCCCCCCTGATGACCAGCCACCGGATCACCCTCCTGCCAGGTGATGGCATCGGCCCGGAGATCACGGCCGTGGCCCGCCGGCTGCTCGATGCGGTGGCGGCTCGCCATGGATTCAGCCTCAGCTACGACGAACGGCCGATCGGCGCGGCGGCCATCGACCTCCACGGCGTCCCCTTGCCTGAGAGCACCCTGGAGGGCTGCCGCCAGGCTGATGCGGTCCTGCTGGCGGCCATCGGCGATCCTCGCTGCGACAGCCTGCCGCGGCAGCTGAGGCCCGAGAGTGGCCTGCTGGCGCTGCGCTCCGGCCTGGGCCTGTTCGCCAATCTGCGGCCCGTCAAGATCATTCCCGCCCTGATCGACGCCAGCAGCCTGCGGCCCGAGGTGATCGCAGGAGTCGATCTGCTGGTGGTGCGCGAGCTGACCGGCGGGGTGTACTTCGGCACCCCCAAAGGTCGCGTCGAGGCCGATGGTGCCGTGCGGGCCTTCAACACCATGGCCTACTTCGACTGGGAGATCGATCGCATCGCGCGGGTGGGCTTTGATCTGGCCCGCGCCCGCAGCGGCCGGCTCTGCTCGGTGGACAAGGCCAATGTGCTCGATGTCAGCCAGCTGTGGCGCGATCGGGTCGAGGCGATCCACGCCGACTTCCCGGCGGTGGAGCTCAGCCACATGTACGTGGACAACGCCGCCATGCAGCTGGTGCGCCATCCGCGCCAGTTCGACGTGCTGCTGACCAGCAACCTCTTCGGCGACATCCTCAGCGATGAGGCGGCGATGCTCACGGGCTCGATCGGCATGCTGCCGTCCGCCTCGCTCGGGGAAAGCGGGCCGGGTCTGTTCGAGCCGGTCCACGGCTCCGCGCCGGACATCGCCGGGCAGGACAAGGCCAATCCGATGGCAATGGTGCTCTCGGCGGCGATGCTGCTGCGGGTGGGCCTGGGCCAGGACGCCGCCGCAACCGACCTCGAGAGTGCCGTGGACCGGGTGCTGGCCTCCGGCCTGCGCACCGGCGACCTGCAGGCTGAGGGCTGCACCGTGCTGGGGTGCCAGGCCATGGGTGAGGCCCTGCTGGCGGCCCTGGAAGCCTGAGCCGAGCCCTCGGAAAGAGCCGGGTCCCGCGACCTGCCAAACTCACGGTCGGTTTTTGGGTTCCTGCGCATGTCGAAGCGTCATCCGGTCGTCTCGGTCACCGGTTCTTCCGGCGCTGGGACCAGCACGGTCAAGCGCGCCTTCGAGCACATCTTTAAGCGCGAAGGCATCATCCCCGCCGTGGTGGAGGGCGACAGCTACCACCGCTACGAGCGCGGCCCGATGAAGGAGGCCATGAATGCGGCTCTGGCCCAGGGCGAGAACTTCTCCCACTTCGGCCCCGAGGCCAACCTGTTCGACAAGCTCGCCGAGCTGTTCAGCACCTACGGCGAGACCGGCAGCGGCCAGAAGCGCTACTACCTGCACTCCGTGGAGGAGGCCGCCGAGCACAACCACCGTCTCGGCACCCAGCTCGAGCCCGGCCAGTTCACCCCCTGGGAGACCATCCCCTCCGGCACCGACCTGCTCTTCTACGAGGGCCTGCACGGCGGTGTGGTCGGTGAGGGCTATGACGTGGCCGGCCTGGCCGATCTGCTGGTGGGCGTGGTGCCGGTCGTCAACCTGGAGTGGATCCAGAAGATCGCCCGCGACAACAAGGAGCGCGGCTACTCGGCGGAGGCCACGGTGGACACGATTCTGCGCCGCATGCCGGATTACATCAACCACATCTGCCCGCAGTTCAGCCGCACCGACATCAACTTCCAGCGTGTCTCCACCGTGGACACCTCAAACCCCTTCATGATCCGAGACATCCCCACGCCTGATGAATCCTTCGTGATCATCCACTTCCGCAAGGGCGCCCGGGAGAAGTGGGACATCGACTTCACCTACCTGCTGGACATGATCCACGACTCGTTCA